>SVAX01000004.1 GCA_015059155.1 Bacillota bacterium
TCAACAGATGATATGTGTAGGCAAAAAGAATATGATATCAATAGTAAAGTTATTTTTGGGTATGGTACTCCTGCTTATTAAAATTAAAAAGGTTATTTCTTATTTTGAGAAATAACCTTAATACATATTAAGGAGTTTTAGTTGGGAATATAGATTATTTTTTGATTTAATGCTATACTTGTTAAAAACAAAATATTAAAATCTACTAATAGTAGATAGATGATAAAAGTAAAATATCAAACTCTACTATTAGTGGGTGTAAAAATAATAATAAATATAATATATTTTTTGTTGAAAGGAGTTAATAAATTATGAATCAAGAAAAAATAGGAAAGTTTATTGCAAGTTGTAGAAAAAAACAAAAATTAACACAAGAACAACTTGCTGAAAAATTAGGTATAACTTACAAAGCAGTAAGTAAATGGGAAACAGGAAAAGGTTTACCAGACGCTTCAATAATGATGGATTTATGCAGTATTTTAGAAATAAATGTCAATGATTTGTTGAGTGGCGAAAAGGTAGTTATAGAACAATATATAGATAAAGCAGATGAAAATTTAATAAAACTTCAAAAACAAAAAGAAATTGGGATTTCCTCTGCTAGATGGACTCATATTACTACAATTATTATTTTTTTAATTTGGAATGCTATAAATGTAATTAAATATGGAATAACACAAGCAATAGATATGCCAGAATTTATTGTTATGAATATTATTACATTAACTTATTTTATAATTTATATATTTCTTTTAAGAAGAATAGAAAGAAAATAGGAGGATATTTATGAGAAAATGTTTGAGATGTGAAACTGAAATGGTAGAAGATTTAACTTTAATGGTAGCAAATGGATTTGCTATTGACGTAAGGGAAAAAGGTGCTTTTAAAAATGCGTTAGAAAAAATTAAATGTGCAGTATGCCCTGATTGTGGATATACTGAAACTTACATAGAAAATACAGAAAAAGTAAAAAAGTTAGTTAGAAAAGATAAATAGTGAAATTTATAAAGCAGATCATAAATGATTTGCTTTTTTTATTGGGAATATAGATTATTTTTAAGTTTTATGCTATAATTTTTTTGAAGAATACTGAAAGAAAAAATAACATTTTATTAGTTGGGAGGAAGTATGAATAAAATAAATATAAGATATGTAAAAAAGACTATAAGTTCTGCTGTTATATCTGGATTACTTGCATATTTTCTATTTAAGACAAACGATTTATTATCAAAAATAGTAATTTCATTGTTTTTAGTTTTTGGAATAAGTTTTTGTATTACTAATCTATTATTAGTATTTAAAAAAAATAAATTAGCAGAAAAAGTTAGTAAAGTATATGTTATAGCATTTTTTATTTATTGGTACGGATTTTTAATATATTGGGACTATGTAAGTATATTAAATAAAGATTTTATGTCGGTTTTAATTTCATTGATAATGTGGTTTGCAGGAGGATATTTCATTTATAAACGTTTCTTTAAGAAAAAAGAAGAAAATAGGAGGTGATGAGATGAAAAAATGGTTAAAAATTACTATCGGAGTTGTTGGTGGAATTGTTGTTTTATTTGCAATAGGTATTTATATATTGATAAATAAAGGTTATGGAATATCTGTTGGAAGATATTTAGAAGTTAAAGATGGTACTGCAATGCTTGTTCGTGGTAATTCTCCAATAGTATTATCAAGCCAACATAATGGTGATATGTTCTATGATTTAGATATTGGTGATAAAATATTAGTTATTCATACAGGAATAGCAGAAAGTTATCCAGCACAAACAGGTGCAAAAGCAATATTTAAAATTGGAAATGGATCAAGTGCTGATATCCCACAAAAAGTTATTAAAGAATTAAATGAATTAGGTTGGATAGAAACACAAGAAATGCCAATTAGTCTTGAAGATGTAAATATAAAAATACAAGAATATTTTGAATTAGATAATGTTGATAAAAGTAATTTTAAAAATAGTTATGTAGATAGAGAAAAAGAAGTTGTTGCAGTGGAATTAATTGATAATAGTAAAGTAAAACAAGATGAATTTATTTATAAGGTATTTTCACATTCTACAGGTTCAAAGTATATCAAATATATTAAAGATAATGGTATGCTTGAATTTAGACAAGCAGGTGTATCTGGTAGTGCAAGTTCTTATAACGAATAGTTGTGAAAGAGAGGTAGTTATATGAAAAAAAATATAAAGAAAATTTTAATTATAATTGGTGTAATTATACTCATAATTTTATTAGACTCTATACAAGCATTAGTATTTGATAATAATCCATTATTGAAAATAAGAGAATATTATAATGGAGGAAATCTAAATTATAAAGATAAAGGAATATTAGTAGATACTTATTGTGGAATTAACGGCAAAAAAGATACTGTAATAAAAGGATTTAGTTATTCTTTATCTGATGAAGATACTTTTGAAATAGTAGATAAAACTAAAAATATGGAAGATTTTGCGTGTGATGATGCGTTAGAAGAAATATATGAAGATGAAAATTATATATATTATCTACCTTGTATAAAGAGCAGATATATTGAAGTAAGATATAAATCTTTAAGAAGAGAGAACATAATTAGTGCATTAGCAAATGGAAATATAAGTATTAGTGATTTAGATAAATTTAGTATTGATTACATTAAAGAAGAAAAAAATCAAGAGGAATTACAATCACCTCCAGAATTATTTGTGTATATAGATGAAAATGAAAAAGCAAAAGCAATGCTTGGCACATATAGTTGGAAGATTACAAAAGATGGAAAAGAAGAAGTAATAGCAGCAGATTCTAAACATCCAAGCCAAATTAAATATAATGATATAAATACATTAAAATTAACTGATGAAAAAGTAAATATAAAATCTACTAATGCAAGAATTTCTAGTGCTAATATTTATAATATAGATAAAACAGAAAGTATTAAAAAAATATCTTGGGATAATAGTACAATAATGTTAGGAAACTTAAATGCAGGAGAATATGTTTTAGAAATAGTTGCAAGTTATTCACAAGGTAAAGTTTATTACGGTGTAAAACTTGTTGTAGAATAATTTATAAAGGAGTTAGAAATGAAAAAGTATATTAAGGAATTAGTTATATATATATTACAATTATTTATGTTTTATATTTTTCCATTGTTTGCAGGTCCGACTGATGCAATGGGAATGGTGTTGCTAATTATTATATCTACATTTGTTTTGTCGGTAATTATGGGTAGTATTTCAAAAGAAAAAATTAAATATTTATATCCATTTATAGTGGCTGTTATTTTTATACCAACAGTTATGTTATATTATAATTCATCAGCGTTGATTCATTCTATTTGGTATTTAGTTGTATCTGCTATTGGATTATTTATTGGAACTGTTATATATAAATTAACACACAAGAAATAATGATGGAGGTAGTTATGAAAAACAAGAAAATTATAATAAGTGTTGTAGTAGTAATTTTGCTAATAATTGCTGGTTGGTTTTTATCAACAGGTGGTGCAAGAACGGATGTATTTTTAAGAGATTTTAGTTTTGATGAGAAGTGTAATCAAATGACTATTAAAGTTGGAGTTTCTAGTAGTGCAGGATATGTAAGAAAAATGAAACAAACAAGTGGAAGTATGAATGGTTATTATACCTTTTATTCAACATTTGGTATCAATTCAAGATTAGGTGCAGAAGATACTTTTGAAATACAACTAGATAATAATGTAGATGAAATATTTTTCTATACAGGTGGAAAAGGATATACAAAAGTATTAGAAAAAAATGAAAAAGGAGTATGGGTTAAAGTAAACGATAAATCTGGTGGATATCAATTAGTTTCTACTTTAAAAAAAGTTCAACACGTTTCAACAGAAATTTTAGTTCAATTTGATGGAGTATTATATGGAAAATCAAATGCAATAATAGATTATGCAGGTGGAACAGAAAAAATAGGAGTAATAGATAAAGTTATTGATAGCAACTATGTTCCTAAATTTGATAATGAAACAAACAGGGAAGAAATAAAAAATGCAGAAGTATATGATAAAACTGATAAAAGTATAGTTTTGTTATATAACAATGAATATGTATTATTTGAAAAGATTTATTAAACTCTACGGTTCGTTTGGTGTATTTTTATAATTTTTATATTATAATTTATTTACGAAAGGGGAGATATGTATGAATCAAGAAAAAATAGGAAGATTTATAGCAGAACTTCGTAAAGAAAAAGAGATGACTCAAATTGATTTGGGAAACAAATTAGGTATTACTGATAGAGCAATTTCAAAATGGGAAAATGGCAGAGGAATGCCAGACTTATCATTATTAACACCATTATGTGAAATATTAGATGTTTCAATAAATGAATTATTAAGTGGTGCAAGATTAGATAAGAAAGATTATCAAGAAAAATTGGAGGAAAATATTATAAATACGATAGATTATACAGATAAAAAGATTAAGAAAACTAAAAAGATTTTTATTATTACTATATCAGTAATTTTAATGTTTATAGTAATGCTTATGGTAATGTATGGTATTGATATAAACAGAATGAGAAATAATAAACCTGTTTTATTTAGCACTTGGGGTTATTCGTATGTGCCTCCTATTGATTTGAAAGAAGAAGAAATAGAACTTGCAATAATGGATTATCTAATTGAAAAAGGCGATAGTGAGCCTAAACATCACGAAAACGAAAAAACATTTGCTAGTATGAGAGTGTATTTAATTGAGGAAAAAGAGAGAGATAAACATTATAATATATATGCTTGGGTATTAAAAGAAAAACATTATTTAGAAAATGATGAAATAAAACAAGATAGTGGCTCATCAATACCATATAAGTTTGTTGTAAAAAACATAGATGATAAATTTACTGTGACTGATTCAAGAATACCGAGAGATGGAAGTTATTATTCTGTTGATATGAAAAATATATTTCCAAGTAGTGTAAGAAATGATATGGATGATGTTCATACAGACGGAACAATAGAAAGATTAGAATTGGATATTGAACAACAAACAAAATTATATTTTCATAAATAATTATTATAAATGTAAAAGCGGATCATAAATGATTTGCTTTTTTTATGGTATAATATGTATAAATTTAATTTTGCAACCAACTTTCAACAAAAAACAACCTAAAAGTGGTGGTCTGCTACCGGTAGAAAATTATAAAATATAAGCGAAAAGGAGGTAGAAGAAAATGAATAATAAGTTTTCTGAAAATTTAAAAAAGATTAGAAAAGATAATAATCTTTCACAAGAACAACTTGCTGATGAACTTGGGGTTTCAAGACAAGCAATTTCAAAATGGGAATCAGCAGTTGCATATCCAGAGATGGATAAAATTATTACTTTATGTGAAAAATTCAATTTGAATATAGATGATTTATTACATAAAGATATTAGAGAAGTAAAGGGGGAAGAAGAAAGTAAAAAGAACTTAAATAAATATGTAGATGACTTTTTAAATTTTATTACAAACACTATAAATATGTTTAGTAATATGAGTTTTAAAAGTAAATGTAAATGTTTATTTGAACAAATTGTTATAGGAACAGTATTATTAGTAGTTTGTTTGATTATTGGAACATTAGGACAAGATTTACTATCCGGAATATTTGGAGTTATACCAGATAAATTATATTATATATTACACTCAATACTTCATTTAGTATATGGAATATTCGCTATTATGAGTTCGGTTATCATAATGGTACATATATATAAAACGAGATATTTAGATTATTATGAAAAAATAAAAAAAGAAGTTGTAGAACAGGATGAAAAAAATGAAGATGATAAGATTTTAGATAATTCAGATAAAGATGAAAAAATAGATAAAAAGAATAAGATACTATTTAAAAAGAACGAAGATAAAATTATTATAAGAGATCCAAAACATAGTGAATATAAGTTCATAAATGGATTATTTAAAGTTATAGTAGGAATTATTAAGTTCTTTACATTATGTTTTTCAATAATATTATTTGTGACTTTAATATGTTTGTTTATTGCATTTATAATTTCATTTTTAACAATTAAAACAGGTATATTTTTTATAGGCTTATTAGTAGCAATATTGTCTGCTGCAATTATAAATGTAGTATTGATATTACTTCTATTAAATTTTGTATTTAATAGAAAAAATGATAAAAAGAAAATGATATGGTCGTTTGTTATATCACTTATAATGATAGGAATTGGTAGTGGTTTAGTTTTAGTAGGTTCATTAAACTTTGAATATATTGAAAATGATAAAGATATTTTAAAAACAGAATATATAGAAGTTGATATGAAAAATGATTTAGTATTTGGCTACCATTATCCAGAAGTAGAATATATTGAGTCTAATAATGATAATATTAAAATTGAATATACAATAAATAAATATTGTGAGATAAATCATTCAAGTTTATCAGATAAAGTAATACATATATGGGCAAGTTGTGATAATCCCATAAAATTAGTAAAAGAAGTAATAAGTAATTTTAATGATAAAAAAATTGTTTCAATAAATAATCAACTTCAAGATGTTAAGATATATACTACAAAGGAAAATATTGAAATATTAAAGAAAAACTATAAAGATTATACAGATATTGAAGTTCAGACACAAAATACAATTAACTCTTACGAAAATAGAATAAATGAATTACAAGAAAAAATTGATGAGTATATTCAAAAAGAGTGGGAATATCAAGAAGAAATTAACAATTTAAAAGACCAAATTGTTATGTATCAAAACGATAATGAATAAAAAAGATTAAAGACTATTCGTGTGAATAGTCTTTAATCTTCTAGTTTATTTGCGTCAAACAATTTTGAATCATAAAACTCTGACAGAGTAATTTTGAATGTTCTACATACTTTATGTATTATGTATGAACTAGGATTATCTACTTTGTTCGCCAATAATGCTCTTAAAGTTGATGGGGCGATAGCAGATAATTCAGCAAGTCTGTTAGGGGTGTAATCGTATTTATTACATAATTCAAAAATGCGTTGACTTAATGCTTCTTTAAATAACATAGAATAAACCCACCTCCTACAATCATTAAAATTGTAGCAGATATCTGCTGATTTTATGCGCCGATATCGGTTGACTTTTAGTTTTAAGGGTGTTATAATATAAATTGTCTATTAAGCAGTACATTTTAGATATTGGTGTACTGTCTTTTTTTTGAAATACAACTTGGGGAAATAGATTATAAAGGAGGAGTAATGATAACAATTACTAATGGCGTAGAAGAAATTTCTATAAAAGAGAATATGACAAAGAAAACAAAAAAGGGGATTATTATTAGTCCGTGCAGAGATTATTGGTACATTGAATTATTTACAGAAGTTAAGAAAGGAAAATATACTAGAATAATAAAAAAACTACCACCAGAGAGTGGTGATGAATTAAAGAGTTATTATAATCTTGATATTTACTCGGAAAAAGGAATTGTTTTATCAAATAATGATTTTGCAGAAGTTAAAAGACTTTATGAAAATATGCAAGTTGTAGATATAAAAAGAAAAGAATCAATAATTTTAGCAGCAGCAACATTATTTGCGTATGAATGTTATCAAAACTATTATTTAGAAGAATTATATAAAGTTCCTAGTGAAGAAATGTTTGAAGAAATTGTTGTTGCTTTACAACAATATAAAGAACTTGCAACTTATAAAGATGAAATATATGCTGTGACTAAAAAGATATTAAAAGAAAAATATGAATTAGAAAATTTATTAAAAGATTAAGGAGTGGAATAAAAATGGAATTTGTAGTAGTGGGATTAGTTGTATTTATTATAATTTGTTTTTGTTATATATCAGAATATGGTGAAAAGACCAAAACTAAAATTGAAGAATTAAACAAAGAAATAGAAAGATTAAATAAAGAAGTTAAATTAAGAGATATCTACAAGAGAGAATTAGAAAGAATAGAATTTGATAAAGAGATTAAAAGTGTTGGAATTGAAAATATGACTATAAGTAAAGAACATAAATATAAAGTTGTTGGTAAGAAAATACCTAAAATTCTAATAGGCGATTATAATCCTTCTTCTGTAAGAAATACTTGTGGAGTTTTAATGAGAATGGGATTTGATGTAGATGTTGTAGAAACTGCCGAAGATGTAATAGAAAAAGTAAAAAGTTTTATGCACTACGATCTAATTATCTCAAACAACGAATACTATGGAAGTAAGCATAAGTCTAAAATTACTAGCAGTCATCAATTATTAGATGGTTTAAAAGAAATAGAAGATTTTGATACACCTGTAATTGTATTAACAGTATCCAATGATAGAGAAAAGTTTTTATCTTATGGATTTAATGAACATATCCAAAAAGTTTTAGATGAAGAAAAAGTAATGCAAGTTTTCCCAAAAGTATTAAAAAAATTAAAGTTTGAAACAATAGAAAAGCAATAAGTCATAAGATTTATTGCTTTTTTCTACCTAATAATGAGTCAATAGAGAATGGTTTATATATTCTTGTTAAATTATACAAGAATGTAGTAGGTATCAAATTAACTGCATTTTCATAATGAGCATAAGATGCTTGTGTAGTGTTTATTTTACTTGCTACATCTTCTTGCGTTAATTTATGTTGTTTTCTTAAAAGTTTTAAGTTCTTTGCAATTATATCTAAATTTATTTCTAATGGTAGATAATTTGAATCGTTGTATCGTGTAATACCAAATAAATAATCTAAACTATAATTGAAGTGATTAGCATATTCAATTAACCTTTTTAGTGGGATAGTATCTTTCCCTGTTTCCCAACCAGAAACAGTAGTAAAATTAACTGATAATAATTCTGCGACATCTTTTTGTTTAATATCTAAAATTTCCCTACTTTCTCTTAAATTTTTAATAATCATTTTAGTTTCACCCAATAATATTATTCCATTAACTTGGGCTATTATTATTTTTCTAGGGGAAATAGACTATTTTTTTAAAAATTTGTTAATTATATGAAAAAAAAGTGACATTTTTTTATTTTTTTTGCACTTCTGCCAAATTCTGACAATTTTCGCAAAAAAAGTGTCGTATAATGGGCTTGACAATGCCAAATATAAATAGAAAGAGTAAGTGATTAAAATTAAATAAAAAATTATAGAAATGATTAAGCAGTAAATTTTCTATGAAATATAGTTAGTTTACTGCTTTTTTTTAGAATAATGAGATAAGTACAATTTTTAAGTAGTATTTATTTGTACTAATGATATCCAAGATAGGCATTGATCTTTGAGTAAGGATATGCCTATGATTGTGAAAAAATACTACCCAAAAGGAATTGTAAAATTAAATAAAATAAATAGAAAAGCCGGATGTAATCCTTTATTTGTTAGGGATACATTCGGCTTTTTTTGTTGCGTAAATAGTACGGGTCTATATAGGTGTAGAAGTCCACCAACTATCAATTTTGAATTTAAAAATTTGAAATTGATAGGAGGAAAGAAAAATGGCAGAACGCCCAAAAAGAAGAAAACATAAGGATAATCCTTATACATTAGAATTTATAGAAGAAAAAAATAGTTATAGAGTAAGTTTTAAAGATGTAAAAGGTAAGTTTCGCAGAGTAGATGTTAATAAAGAAATATATCAAGCATTTGATAGATTTGAATTAGATGATTTATCAGAATTAAATGAGTTTGATAATCATATAGAACATTCAGAAGTATATGAAAATAATCTTAATGAAAGAGCAATGGACAAGCCATTAGGTGTTGATGAAATTGTTGAAACAATGTTAATTAACGAAGAATTAAAGAAAGCAATAAATCAGTTATCAGAAGTTCAAAAACGAAGAATTAAGATGTATTACTTTGAAGATATGACATTAGAAGATATTGCGAGAGTAGAGAAAACATCACACCAAGCAATTAGTAAAAGTATTATAAAAGCACTTGCTGAATTAAGAAAAATATTAAAAAAATAAAAAAATTTAAAAATTCGGGTTGCAAAAATGCGCTTTAGTTAGGAAACAGGTGAGAGGGTAAGTTATTCCCTTTTGCCTGTTTCTTCTTTTTGGAAGAACAGGGGTGTTCTTTGAAAATTTGATATTCATTCATCAGATACGTTCCTATTGTAATCTGAAAGGTAAAGCACGTTAGCAAGTACGCTTGTCGGTTAATGCTTGGCTATAAAATTAGGTGGCACCTAATCTGCGATAACATACAATAGGGTTAAAGATACTCCTGTCCAGCCACAGACTCAAGCAATGGGGGCAGTCTTGTGAGAACCACAAGAGAGTGAAATTCTCGTGGAATTGATTAGCCGTCAATCGTTTGATGACTTCCCCGTGTTGTGGGGTTTCGAGGAGAAATAGCAACACATTAAACATATTTAGATAAAGTCAGAATCAGTATGCAAAAAAAGGAAAACGGATCTCGTTTTTTCTCAATAGGGCAAGTGATTTTGGCTTAATACATTGCACACTTATTTGGTGTTCTTTTTTTATGAAAAGGAGGAAGTTAATTTGGAAATATTAAGAGGTAATTTGTATTACGCAGATTTAGAGCCTGTAATAGGGAGTGAACAAGGTGGAATAAGACCTGTTTTAGTAATACAGAACAATATAGCAAATACATATAGTCCTACTGTTATTATTGCACCTACAACTAGCAAAGTAGATAAAAAGCCTAACTTGCCAACACACGTTGAGGTGAAAGCATTTCAAGGATTAAAATACGATTCAATTATTTTATTAGAACAAATAAGAGTAATTGATAAGCAAAGATTAAAATCATATTTAGGAAGATTAGCAATTAAGGATATGGAGTTAATTGATATAGGAATTATCCATACATTTGGATTAAAAGTTAAATTGGAGGATAGAAAGATATGAAAAAATATTTAGTTTATGTGACGAGAAGCAAAGTAAACGAGTTTGAAGTAGAGGCTAATAATAGTAATGAGGCAGAAGAAACAGTAAGAGAATTATTAAATAAATCAACTATTTTAGACTGCAAAATAGTTAATTTAGTACCAACTGAAATAAAAATTAGTTCAAAGCGAATGAAAAAAGAAAGAAACAAATGCAAAGTCATTAAGTTTCATTTTTAATGGTGATATAAGATGATGAACAATAATTTAGCAGTAATAGTAAGAACTGCAAGAGAAAAAATAAAAATATCACAGAGAGAATTATCAAGAAGATCCGGAGTAGATAATAATACTATTTCAAAAATAGAAAAAGGTATTAGAAAAAAGCCGGGTGTTATATCTCTTATTAAATTAAGTGATGTTTTAGATATAGATATTAGTAAATTGCTAAAAGCAAGTGGATATTCAAAAAATGAAATACAAGTCTTTTTTATGGGAGGTGCTTATGTCGTTTTTCAAAAAGAAAAATAAAACTTACTATGTCACATTGATTACAAAAGATAAGAAAGAATCAATGTATGTCACAGGTAAGAGTAAAAAAGAAGTTAAGGAAATGGTTAGTAGTGTTGTTATAAATTGCAGTTTATTTCCTTTTAGGTCAAAAGAAGATTTTAAATTAAAAGTCAAGTCTGCGAATTTTAAAAAATAGATAAAATCGCACAATGGAAAGAAATGATAAGAACTTGTATCCTTATAGCGTGAGGTGCAAGTTCTATTTTTATGAAAAGGAGGAAAGTAGAATTATGCACGAGCAAGTTATAAAAAAGGTTTATGACGTTAGTGATATACAAAAAATATTAGGATTAGGAAGAACAAAGGCTTATGAGTTTTTAGAAGAAGTGTATTACAAAAAGAAACCTTTTGCAGTTATAAAAATTGGTAAACTCTACAAAGTTCCAAAAGAGCCTTTTGATTTATGGGTAAATGGAGGAATGCAGAATGATTAAAATGTAGAACTACCAAGAGGAAAGGAATGAGAAAAATGAAAACAGAAGTTGCTGAATATAAAGGAACTATTGCATTCTTTTATAGGAATTCTTGGTATCACAGAAAGAAAGAATTATTAGAAGATGGTAGTACAAAATATGGAAGATTAGGTGGATTTAAAACACCAGAAGAAGCCGAAGAAAGTTATAAAAAATGTTTAGAAGAATATGAAAATCAAAGAAGAAACTATATTGTACCTAACATAGATAAAGAAATTTTATTAAGAGATTATTTAATTTATTGGTATGAGAATATTCATTCAAAATCTCAAAGAATTGAAAGTACAACTAAAATGGTGACTTGTTATACAATATACAACTTAATTCTTCCTAATCTTCCTTATGATATAAAGGTAAGATTAACAACAAGTGATTATATAAATGAAACATTAGATAAAATAGATAAGTTAGGTAAAACAACTGCTAATAGAAGTAGAGAAACATTTAATTGGGCTTTAAAAGAGGCTATAAAAGATAGTGTTATTACAGTTAATCCTGTTGATAGTACAAAGTTTTTTAAAAGAGGAAAAACAAATATAAAATTATTATCACAAAAAGAAATAAAAACTTTATTATCAGCAAGTTGTAAAGATAATTGGTATTTAGAAATATTGCTAGCCTTATTCTGTGGATTAAGAAAAGGCGAAATACGAGGATTAAAGTTTAGTGATTTTAATGAAGAAAAAAAGACAGTTAAAATACAAAGACAGTTAGGAAATCAATATGAATTAAAAGCAAATGAATTTAAAGTTGAAAAAATATCTTGTATTGAAAAAGACCCTAAAACTGATAATAGTTTTAGAACTTTAAGAGTTCCTAAAATTATATGGGAAGAATTAGCAAAGAGAAAGAAATTGATAGAATATCAAAAATTAGTTAATAGTGATCTATATGAAGATAATGATTATATAAGTTGTCAGTCTAATGGTAAACCACATAGTAGTACATCAATGAATGCTTATTTAAAAAAAGTATGTATGAAAAATGGACTTCCAGAAATAACAGTTCACGGATTAAGACATTTATATGCAACTATACTTATAGAACAAGGTGTAGCATTAGCAAAAATATCTGCATTATTAGGTCATAGTTCAATTCATACAACATTTGATTTTTATTGTGATGTATTAAATGAAAAAGCAAAGATAACTGCATTTGTTAATAATACTTTTGCAGTAGAAGAAACGGAGGGATAGATATGGATTTAGAGTTAATAATTGAACAAAGACAATATATTGATTTCAAAGTTTATTCTGTCACTCCTATAAAGAAAAAATATGGATTTAGAATAATATTGATATATGAAAATGGCGAAGAAAAGCCAATGCAAAAATCTGGATATGCCACAAAAAAAGAGGCTAATAATGCTAGAAATATTGCAATAACAGAACTGCATAATGGAACATTCGTAGTTAATTGCAATGTAAATGTAAAACAATTTTTTACTTATTGGCTTGAAAAAGTTATGCGACCTAGTATATTAACATCAGATTCTTATGACGCTTATAAAAATATAGTTTATAATCATATAATACCTAGTTTAGGAACATTAAAAATGACTACATTAAGTAGAGGTCATATACAAAAGTTTTATAATGAGAAAACACAATATTCTCATAATGTAGCAAAATTGTGTAAGGCAGTTATGAATACAGCATTAAAATATGCGTTAGAAAAGAAATTAGTAAAGTTTAATGCAGCATTAGATATAGAACTACCAAAATGTGTGAAAAAAAAGAAATATAGAACAATAGAAATAGATACAAAAAAGACTTTAAATGAAGAACAAGTTAGATTATTGATAGAAAAAAGCAAAGATACTCCCATTCATTTGCAAGTATTATTTGCAGTCTTAATGGGATTAAGGAAACAAGAAATAAATGGATTAAAATATAGTGATATTGATTATATACACCGTACTTTAAAAGTTCAAAGACAATTAGGTAAAAAACCTAATACTGACAATTCAGAATTAAAAGTAGGTGAATATACAAAGCAAGAAATAGAAGTTAAAACATTTTCTAGTAATAGAGAACTTGAAATACCAGACATAGTATTTGAGGCAATATTAGAAGAAAGAAAAAAATATGAAAGAAATAGAAGTAGAAGAATAAATGATAAGACAACACCATTTAAAGATTATGATTTTATTTGTTGTTCTACCTATGGGAATCCAAGAAGTAAGAGTTTTCATTTTAAATATTGGAAAGCATTATTAAAAGATAATAATCTACCAAATATAAGATTTCACGATTTAAGAGCAACATATTGTACTTTACTTATTAAAAATAATTTTAATTTAAAGGCAATATCTAAACAAATGGGACACGCAACAGAAATAATATCAGTTGATGTATATGGTGATAATGAAGAAATAATATCTGATTGTTTAGATGAGTTAGAGCCATTTATTGATATGGTGAAACCAGAAGAAGAAATAGAGGAATATGGGGACGAATTACTAATAGATATTGATGAAGAATATATAAATGCACTTGCAGTATTTTAATTTAATAAATAGCCATAATAAAAACAAGGTAAAATTTTCAGTTTCCTTGTTTTTTAAGGGAAAAAATGATAAAATTATACAGTGAAAACGACTTTTAGTAATGTTTAATATCATTTAGTGTTATTTAGTCCGGGAAATGAAATTTGTGACTTTTATTAGTCCAGAACTAAAAAACTAATATTAACCAGATAAAAATAGTCCCAGAAGGACGAATTAAGGGACTAATAGTTGGCTGACAGTTATCTTTTTAAAAGTCACAAGAAAGGAGTAAAAATGTTTAAATTACACTCACCATTTCAACCAAGTGGCGACCAACCACAAGCGATTGAAAAATTAGTTAATGGAATAAAAGAGGGCAAGAAACACCAGACTTTAATGGGTGTGACGGGCTCTGGTAAAACATTTACAATGGCTAATGTAATAGCACAAGTAAATAAACCAACATTGATTTTAACACACAATAAAACACTCGCCGGACAATTATATTCGGAGTTCAAAGAG
This sequence comes from Bacillota bacterium, assembly GCA_015059155.1. Lineage (GTDB taxonomy): Bacteria > Bacillota_I > Bacilli_A > RF39 > UBA660 > UMGS1613. The sequence goes on from SVAX01000004.1 coordinate 14,874, forward strand.
TTCTTCCCAGAGAACGCAGTTGAGTATTTTGTATCATATTACGATTACTATCAACCTGAAGCATACGTGGCTAAAACTGATACATATATTGAAAAAGATGCAGCTATTAATGATGAAATAGATGAATTAAGACATGCTGCTACTGCATCTTTACTTAATTTTAATGATGTAATAGTAGTTGCTTCTGTATCTTGTATTTATGGTATTGGAGAAATGGAAGAATATCAAAAGAAAATGTTAACTTTATTCCAAGGACAAACTATTGATAGGGAAGAAATAATAGAAAAATTAATAGATATGTTGTATGAAAGAAATGAAATAGATTTTAAAAGAGGTACTTTTAGAGCTAAAGGTGATATTATAGATATCATACCAATAAATGAACATACAAAAGGTATTAGAATAGAGCTGTTTGGAGATGAAATAGAATCAATAAAAGAGTTTGATCCAGTTACTGGAAGCATAACTTCAAATAAAAAGTCAATATCTTTATTTCCTGCTAGTCATTTTGTAACTAGTCCAGAAAAATTAAAGATAGCTATAGAAAATATTAGAAAAGAATTAGATGAAAGATTAGAGTTTTTTAAAGAAAATAATAAACTTCTAGAATATCAAAGACTTAGTGAAAGAACTAATTATGACATGGAAATGCTTGAAGAAACTGGGTTCTGTAGAGGGGTAGAAAACTATTCTAGACCGCTTGCACTAAAAGAACCAGGAGCCACACCAACAACGCTCATAGATTTCTTTAAAGATGATTTCTTGCTTTTTGTAGATGAGTCACATGTAACTCTTCCTCAAGTAAGAGGAATGTATAATGGGGATAGAGCTAGGAAAGAAGTACTTGTGGATTATGGATTTAGATTGCCAAGTGCTTTAGATAATAGACCACTAAAATTTAATGAATTTGAAGACAAAATAAATCAAGTTATCTATGTATCAGCTACTCCAGGGGATTATGAGTTAGAAAAATCACCAAAACCTGTAGAACAATTAATTAGGCCTACAGGATTGCTTGATCCAATTGTTGAAGTACATCCAACTAAAAATCAAATAGATGATTTAATAACTGAAATAAATGAAAGAGTAGAAAAGAAAGAAAAAGTTTTAATAACAACTTTAACTATTAGGATGGCAGAAGAACTTACTCAATATTTGAAAGGATTAGACATAAAAGTTGCTTATTTGCACTCAGAAATAAAATCTCTAGAAAGATTAAAAATAATAAGAGATTTAAGAAAAGGTAAATATGATGTACTTGTTGGAATAAACTTACTTAGAGAAGGATTAGATATTCCAGAAGTTTCTTTAGTAGCTATTATGGATGCAGATAAACAAGGCTTTTTAAGAAGTGAGAGAAGTTTAATACAAACAATAGGTAGAGCTGCTAGAAATGCTAATGGTAAAGTAATAATGTACGCAGACCAAATAAGTGAATCAATGAATGTTGCTATAAAAGAAACAAATAGAAGAAGAAAAATACAAGAAGAATATAATAAACAAAATAATATAATACCAAAAACAATAACAAAAGAAATATCAGATATAGTATCTAACGAAGTAGAGGAAATTAAAGAACCTGAGAAAATGTCTAAACAAGACAAAGCTAAATTAATGATCAGACTTGAAAACGAAATGAAAGAAGCAGCTAAAAACTTAGACTTTGAAAGAGCTATGGAACTTAGAGATATTTTATTTGAATTAAAAAGTGAATAGAGGAGAAGTTATGGAAAGTAAAATAAATATAGATGTAGAAAAAATGATAGAACTAGAAAAACACCCGAAAGATAAAACTCTTTTAACGGATAAATCTCATGAATTTATATATTGGCTTATGTCATTACAAATGCCATTTGAAGAAATAAAACAAGATCTTATAGAGTATGATAATCCTTCACTAACAATTGATGAACAAGATTTTATATCATATTTAAGGATTAAATATGAGCAACCAAAGGATAGAATTCTTTTAAGAATAGAGCAAGTAAGAAAAATAATGGAATATGAAAAAGAATTAGAAGAAAATGATCAAGTTAAAATAAAGTAAATTGAATAAAAACAAAAATAGATATATAATATAAATAGGTGATAAAATGAAAATAAATAAATGGATAGACTGGTTAATACATATGGTAGGATATGCTTTAGTACTGATATTAGTTTCAATAATGTTTAATGATACAGTATATATAGATAATTCATATTTTGGATTATGGGGATTTATAGCAGTTATAATAATATTTATACTAAATAGAACTATAAAACCATTATTAGTATGGATGACGTTACCACTTACCGCATTAACTCTAGGTTTATTTTATCCATTAATAAATATATTAATATTAAAAATAACAGATTTCATCTTGGGTAGTCATTTCTATATAAGAGGAACAATATTCTTATTTATAGTATCAATAGTAATATCTATTATGAACGCTATTATGGATAATTTAATAATAGATAATTTACTTAAAGGGAGAAAAAAATGAATCCAATACTATTAGATTTAGGTTTTATACAAATAAGATGGTATTCAGTATTAATATTAATTGCTTTTACAATAGGTTATTTTTTGGTAATTAATAGGTGCAAAAAAAAAGGAATATCACTAGCCCATATCTCTGATATGTGCTTTTATCTAGTAATTATTTGTATATTAGGTGCAAGACTTTATTATTGTTTATTTAACTTAGATTATTATTCTAAAAATATACTAGATATATTTAAAATATGGGAAGGTGGACTTGCTATACATGGTGGTGTAATAGCTGGTATTATCTTTATATATTTTTATACAAGAAAAAAACAAATACCACTTCTTGATGTATTTGATATATTTGCACCTGCTTTAGTTTTAGGGCAAGCAATAGGTAGATGGGGTAACTTCTTTAACGGAGAAGCCTTTGGCCCAGAAACAACTATTTCTACATTAAAAAATCTATATATCCCACAATTTATAATTGACGGGATGTACATAAATCATAATTATTATCACCCTACATTTTTTTATGAATCATTAGGTTGTTTAATAATATTTATAATAATAATGTGTATAAGAAATTTTAAACATATAAAACCTGGCCAAATAGCCTCTATATATTTTATCTTTTATGGCTTAATAAGATACTTTGTTGAAGGATTAAGACAAGATAGTTTAATGTTATTTAACTTAAAGGTAGCTAAACTAGTATCAATAATAATGATATTAGTAGGTATATATTTATTTATAAGACCATATATAAAAAGACTTAAGAAAAAATCTTAAGTCTTTATTTTGTTCTTCCACAAAGCCAATCCATAGAAATATTATACTTTTCGCATATTTGATAAGCAAAAGATGTTAAAATTAAAGTTTTTCCTTTTTCATATGCACATACAGTGGAAGGAGTTGTATTTAGAAATTTAGCTAAATCTTTTTGAGATAAATTATTATCGTTTCTAAATTTAACTATATTATTTCCTATAGTTTTTCTATCAATCATATTGCTATTTAAGTTTATATTTTTATTATTCGAAAAACCGCAAATATAATCTAAACTTAAATTGAAATAATTACAAAAATTTATTAATTTTGGTAATGGAATAATTTCTACTTTGTTTTCCCATCTTGAATATACAGCTTGCTTAACTCCTAATACATCAGCAACTTCTTTTTGAGTCAAGTCATTTTCTTCTCTAATAGTAAGTAATTTTACATTAAACATATTAATCACCATAATAATTTTCTCATTATAAATAAATTTTTATTTTTTGTATACGAAAATACGAATTTCATGATATAATATATGTATAAATAAAAATTTTATTTATGGATAAAAAGAAAAGAGGTGAAAGAATGATAATATCAACAACATCCTCATTGAATGGTAAAACTATAAAAGAGTATAGGGGAATTGTATTCGGAGAGGTCATAAATGGTATTAATTTTATGAAAGATTTTTCAGCAAGTATTTCTAATTTTGTAGGTGGTAGAGCTGTAGAATATGAAAAGGAATTGGTTAATTCTCGTGCTGATGCTATTAATGAAATGATTGAAAGAGCAAAAAAGATTGGAGCAAATGCTTTAATCGGTGTCAAAGTAGATGTTGAATCATTAGGAGAAGAAAATGGTTCAATGTTGATGGTAGTAGCTACTGGAACAGCGGTAGTTGTAGAATAGTTAAAGGAGTGAATTTAAAGTGGAAAAAAATGGACAATACGTTGGGGTAGATGAAAAATATATTCCAGAGGAAGAAAAATATGTAGATGGATCATTATTAGGAAAAGATACAATAGAAAAAGCAAAGCCTTATGCTAAAAAAGGCTTAAAAATAGTAAAAGGGGCATTTATTGGCTATACAATATTTTTTGTAATATTTTTTGCTATAGTAGTTACTATTATAGCTGTTACATTTGTTAATATGAAGGAAACAGGAACAAAATCTAACAATAATGCATATAGCGAGATAGAAAAAAATTCTTTTAACAGAACTTTTGAAACATATACTGGAACTCAAAGTGGATTTTTTGTTACATCATTATTGGATAAAGTGTCTACAAATAATAAAAAAGAAAAAGATCATATAATAACAGTAATTTATAATAATCAAACGACAACAATACCTGATGAAATTATTTCTATAAAACAAAGTCTTGAAAGTCGTAATAACTATGAAGTTTCTTTTGATTATGATCAAAATGGATTTATTAATAAAGTAACTATGCAAAATATAAATTAAAATGGTAATAATATATTAAATGTATTAAAAAAGTGAGTTTTCTTATTTATTGCTAAATTAAAATTTCGAAGAAATTTTGAAAGGATTAGAAAAATATTTGCCTCAATAATTAAGAATAAACACTTTTTAAAATTTTTCAATAAAACAAAATCTACTTTATAGTAGGTTTTTTTGTTGATAAACATATAATTAATTGGTGATTAAATGTTAAGTAAAATAATATGGTTGGTTGCTACTTCATTAATTATTATTAGTGGTATATATTTTACTTTTAAATTAAATTTTGTACAATTTAAATTTATAAGAATGTTTAAAAGCTTATTTATAAAAAATAAAAATAAGGATACTATAAAACCATTTGAGTCTTTAATGATGGTACTTGCTGGTAGAATTGGTGTAGGTAGTATTGCTGGCATAGCTATATCAATATATTATGGAGGAATAGGTAGTATTTTTTGGATGTGGATAAGTTCTATATTGGGTGCTTCTTTAACTTTTATAGAAACAGCACTTGGAATGATGTATCAAAAAAAAGATATAAAATCTATATGTAAGGGTGGCCCTAGCTATTATATAAAATACGGATTAAACAACAAGTTGCTTGGAAATATATATGCACTTATTATAATAATAAGTGATATTGTAGGCTTTATTAGTATTCAAACAAATACTATAACTCATTCTATACAAGAAATAGTAAATATTGATAGTAAAATCATAGGAACGCTATTATGTATATTAGTAATTATTATAATAATAGGAGGTGCTAAAAGAATAGCTAAATTTTCAAGTAAGATGGTTCCTACTATGACTTTATTGTACTTATTTATTTGTCTGATAATTATAGTAATTAATGCAGAAAAAATACCTAATATATTTATAACTATAATAAAAAGTGCTTTTGAATTTAAAGCTATAGGAGGTGGAGTACTTGGAAGTATAGTTATAGGCATACAAAGAGGTATATTTTCAAGTGAAGCAGGAATAGGGACAGGAGCAATTGCAGCCGCAACTGTTGAAACTTTAACACAAGAAGAAAAACTTGCCCAAGGATATACTCAAATGTTAGGAGTATATATAACTACTTTTTTAATATGTACATCAACTGCTTTAATATTATTAACAACTAATGTGTCTAATTTAAATTTTAATAATTTTAATGGTATAGAATTAGTACAATTAGCTTTTACTAAACATTTAGGAGGTATTGGCAATTATTTTGTATTTTTAATAATATTCTTGTTTGCTTTTACTACAATTTTATCAAGCTATTATAATGGAGAATCATCGCTTAAATATTTTATAGAAAAACCTAAAAAATCATTAAAGTTATTAAAATTATTTACCTGCCTTTCTATAATGTTTGGAGCTATATCTTCATCAAGCATTATCTGGAACTTTATAGATGCGTTTGTAGGTATATTAGCTATTATAAATATATATGCTATAATAAAATTACAAGATAAAGTAATAAAATCTTTAAATGAGAAGTAGAAATATGATAAAATATTATTGGTGGTTGTATGATAAATAAGAAGTGGGATGTAATATTAAAAGATGAATTTAAAAAAGAGTATTTTAAAAATTTAGGATTATTTGTTAAAAATGAATATAAAACAAAAACAGTATTTCCTCCATATGAGAATATATTTGACGCACTTAGATTTACTGATTATGATGAAGTTAAAGTCGTAATATTAGGACAAGATCCATACCATGGATTAGGAGAGGCACATGGACTTTCTTTCTCGGTAAAAGAAGGAGTAAGAATGCCTCCTTCACTGTTAAACATATTTAAGGAACTTTATAGTGATTTAGGTATAAAAAGAACTAAAAGTGATTTAACTGATTGGGCTAAAGAAGGAGTATTACTATTAAATTCAATAATGACGGTTGTTAAAGATACACCTTTATCACATAAAAATAAAGGATGGGAAATATTTACTGACACAGTTATTTCTAAATTAAACGAAAGGGAAGAACCGGTTATATTCTTATTATGGGGGAGCTTTGCTAGAAGTAAAAAAGAGCTTATAACTAATAAAAGACATAAGATTATAGAATCAGTCCATCCATCACCTTTATCAGCAAGTCGTGGTTTTTTTGGAAGTAAACCATTTAGTAAAATAAATAAATATTTAAAAGAATTTGGCAAAGAAGAAATAAAATGGTAATTATATAATGTGAAAAATTGATGAAAAATCAATTTTTTTTAAATTATTTAAAAAAATAAAAAGGAAATAGAAAAGTTTTGTAGAAAGATATAAGTGAGGAGGTGAAATATGATTGAAGAAAAAAGAATAATTCCGTTAAAATTTGATTTAATGTTTAAAAAAGTATTTGGAGATAAAAATGATCAAAAACCATTAAGAAAACTTTTAGAATGTATATTAGGAATAAATCCAAAACAAATAACTATTTTAAATCCTGAAATAATAGGGTCATCATATTATGATAAGAGAACAATTGTAGATTTAATAGTAGAATTAGATGATGGGACACAAATAGGAATAGAAATGAATACTAATGTAAATAAATATTTAATAGCTAGGAATCTAAGATATCTATTTAAAAATATAGGCCAAGGTTTGAAAAAAGGAAGTTCATATGGTAATCTTCAAAAATACATACAAATAAATATAGATTGTGAAGGCAAACATATAAAACCAATAGAAACATATAAAATAATGGAGATAGAAAAACATAAAATATTAACAGAAGATGTAGAGATAGTAAGAGTAGACCTTTCATATTATGTAAAAAGGTGTTATAATGAAGATGCAAGTAAGTTAGACTATAAAGATAAGTTTATAGGGCTAATGGGAATAGAAGATAGAGATCTTGCAAAAAATATAACAAAGGGAGATGTAAGTATGGAAGAGATATTAAAAAAAGTAGAAGATTTTAGCGAGGATGAAGAAATATTAGGTGCTTATGATGCAGAGTGGCACAAACAAGAAGTAGACAGAGTAGTAATGCTAGATAAGTTAGAAAAAGCGCAAGAAGAAGGATTAGCTAGTGGTATGGCACAAGGTATGGCACAAGGTATGGCACAAGGTATGGCACAAGGTATGGCTCAAGGCATTGCTCAAGGTATGGCTGAAGGAATAGAGCAAGGAAAACAAGAAAAAAGTGTTCAAATAGTAAACAATATGTTAAAAGAAAATATTGATATAGAAATAATATCAAGAGTAACGGGATTATCAATTGAAGAAATAGAAAGTACTAAAAATATTTAGTGCTTTTTGTATAAAATAAAAAAATATTGCTCATTATCAAATAGGTGATAAAATGAAAAAAACAATATTTTTATTTATTGGAATAATTATAACTTATATATTAATTGGTAATGTAATGGCAACTAACGATATAATTCCTGACGAAGCAATTAGAATAAGAGTAATTGCTAACTCTGACTCTGAATATGATCAAGAAATAAAATTAAAAGTTAAAGATACATTAGAATATAATATGTACAATTTATTAAAAAACACAACTGATTTAGAACATGCAAGAGAGTTAATAAAAAATAATTTAAGTAGTGTAGAGAGTAATATTGACAAAATTTTACAAGAAGAAGAGTATAAGTTGCCTTTTACTATTAATTTTGGATTAAATTACTTTCCTAAAAAGGAATTTAAGGGTATAATTTATGAAGAAGGATACTATGAATCAGTAGTTGTCACTTTAGGGGAAGGTTTAGGTAACAATTGGTGGTGTGTATTATTTCCGCCTCTTTGTATGTTAGAAGCAGAAGAAGTAAATACAACAGATGTAGAATATACAACATTAGTAAAAACTGTAATAGATAAATATTTTTAAAAATATTGAGTATTATTTTATAGGTGAAACTATGAACATAATACTCATTTTTATTATAGCTGTTAGTTTAAGTATGGATGCTTTTTCTCTTTCTCTTGCTTATGGAACTGTTTCAATGACTAAAAAAGAAATAAATTTATTATCAATTATAGTAGGAATGTATCATTTTTTTATGCCAATATTTGGAATGCTTATAGGTGGATTTGTATTTGATATACTTCATTTAAATAATAAATTGATAGTACTAGTTATATTTAGTTTTATTGGCATAAATATGGTTATAGAAAGTTTTAAAAAAGAAGAAAAAGTAAAAAGAATGAAAATAGGAGAAATGATATTATTTGGTCTAGCAGTTAGTATAGATAGTTTTTCTGTGGGGATTGGCATAAATAATATAAGTAGTAATTTTTTTCTTTGTTCTTGTATTTTTTCTTTAATAAGTTTTATATTTACTTATATTGGTTTAAAACTTGGAAATAAATTAAATCAATTAATAGGTAAAATAGCGACCTTAATAGGAGGAATAACTCTTGTTGTACTTGGATTAATATACATTATAAAATAGTGTATATTATTTTTAATTATCTAAAATCTAATTTACAACTCTAAATATAAATGTTATAATTAGAATGGATTACTACTAAACACCCTTTTAGGCAAGAATCATAAACTATAGTAGTCTTGGAGGTACAAATGAAACAAATAATAATACAAGGTGGGAATAAACTAAGCGGGACAATAAGAATAAGTGGCGCAAAAAATAGTGCGGTTGCTTTGATACCTGCCTCTATTTTATCAGATGATATTGTTAAAATAGATAATGTTCCTAATATATCCGATATAGATGCACTTAATGAAATTTTAGAATTTTTAGGTGCTAAAGTTACCATAGAAGATGGGCTAATGACAATTAATCCAAAAGAAATAAAGAATAAAAAAATTCCAAAAGAAGTATCTAGTAAATTAAGAGCTTCATATTACTTTATGTCTGCACTACTTGGAAAGTATAAACAAGTTGAAATGTATTTTCCAGGAGGGTGCAAGATAGGTGCTAGACCTATAGATCAAACATTAAAAGGGTTTAAAGCGCTTGGAGCAAAAATAGAAGAAAAAGATAATAAATTTAAAATAACTGCAGATGAACTTATTGGGGGTCATGTATACTTAGATATGCCAAGTGTAGGAGCTACTATAAATACTATGTTAGTTGCAGTTAAAGCAAAAGGAACAACAATAATAGAGAACGCTGCTAAAGAACCAGAAATAGTAAATGTTGCAACATTCTTAAATAATATGGGTGCTAAAATAACAGGAGCAGGAACTAGTGAAATTAGAATTAAGGGTGTAGAACGTTTAAAAGGATGTTTTACTGAAGTAATTCCTGATAGAATAGAAACAGGAACTTATATAATTGCAGGAGCACTTTTAGGTGATAATTTAAAAATAGACAATATAATTCCAGAACATGTAGAATCCCTAACACTTAAATTAAAAGAAATGGGTGTAGACATAACTATTGGTAATAATTATGCTATTGTAAATGGTTGTGAAAATCCAAAGCATGTTAATTTAAAAACTTTAGGTTATCCAGGATTCCCAACAGACTTACAACAACCAATAACAACTCTTCTAACACAATGTAAAGGTGTTTCTATGTTAGAAGAAACAATCTATGAAAATAGATTCCAAAATGTACCATATTTAAATAAAATGGGCGCTAATATAAAAATAATAGGTAAAAAAATAAAAGTAAAAGGGCCTACTAAATTAAGGGGTAAAAAAGTAGTAGCAACTGATCTTAGAGCTGGAGCTTGCTTAGTTCTTGCAGGACTTTGTGCTCAAGGAAAAACGACAATAACTAATATAGAACATGTTTTAAGAGGTTATGAAAATATAATAGAAAAATTGACTAATGTAGGTGCTAAAATATCGTTAGAAGAAATATAATTAAAGTAGCAATAATGCTACTTTTTTAGGTGATAAAATGAAAAAAATAATATTTACTATTTTAGTAGTTTTAATAACATTCCTAATATATTTTTTTAATAGAAGTGAGAAAATATATTATGTATCACTAGGAGATTATTTGTCTTATGGTATAAATAATTTTAAAAATGTAAATAATAGTTATAGTAATAATATAAAAGAATATCATAAACAAAATTTAGATAAATATGTTAATTATTCTAGTTATGATGATTATAGAGTAATGGATTTAATAAATGATATAAACTACAATAAAACAGTTATATATGAGGATAAAGAGTATAAATTACAAAATTTATTAATAAAAGCTAATCTAATAACCATATCAATAGGAATGAATGATTTAATATATAAAAGTAATTATGATACAGATTTGTATGAATATACCGATGATTTATTAAAAGATATAGAAAGCTTACTTATATTAATTAGAAAATATAATAAAGATGAAATATATTTCTTAAGTTTTTATAATGTTATAGGTAATGAAAATTTAATAGAATATGCTAATAAAAGATTAGAAATAATATGTAATAAAAATAAAATAAAATTAGTAGATATATCTTTACTCAACAACTACATTATAGATAAATTATATCCAACTAATGATGGGTATATGTATATAACAAATAAGATTTTATATTTTACAAAACAGAAAAAATAGTATATAATTAAATTGGGTGATAAAATGTTAGAAAGCAATAAATTATTTTCAAAAGTATTCTTATGGATGTTTATAGGACTTGCTATAACATTTGGGATAGGATATTATGTTTCAATTAATGCAAATATGCTTTATAATGTATTTTCTGAATACTATATATTTTTAGTAATAGCAGAATTAGTTGTAGTTATTTGGTTAAGTGCACGTATTAGAAAAATGAAACCAATGACTGCGAAGATATTATTCTGTTTATATTCCCTTATAACAGGACTTACGTTCTCATCAATATTTGTTGTATATGAGATAACATCTATTGTTTATGTATTTGGAATAACATCTTTAATATTCTTAATATTTGCTTTAATTGGATATTTTACAAAAATAGATTTAACTAAAATAGGTGTATATTTATTTATGATTCTATTTGGAGTGATAATATGCAGCATAATAAATATGTTTGTAGGTAGTGAAACATTTGATTTAGGTATTACAATAGTATGTTTAATAGTATTTATAGTATATGTAGCATACGATATTCAAGTAATTAAAAGAAATCTGTATTTAATAGAAGAAGAGGATAATTTAGCAATTTATGGTGCTTTACAATTATATCTAGATTTTATTAATATCTTCTTAAGATTACTACAATTATTTGGAAGAAATAATGATTAGTAGTCAAGTACTACTTTTCTTTTACACATTTCTTTCAAAAATACTTGCAAAAACTTAAATAATTTGATAAACTATGTAAGTAATTAAATTTCTATGACTTGAATTAGTCATGGCGGGAGGAGAGTTAAATATGAAAAAAGGAATTCATCCAGAATACAATGAAACTAAAGTAACTTGTGCTTGTGGAAATACATTCACAGTAAACTCAAATAAAGAAGAGTTACACTTAGAAGTTTGTAATGAATGTCATCCATTCTATAAAGGTGGAAAAGATGCTGGTTTAGTTTCAAAAACTGGACGTGTAGAAAAATTCAATCGTAAGTATGGATTTAATAAAGAAGCTAAATAATAGCTTTTTTTGTATATAATTTTAAATAAGTGAAATACTAATATTGGTGATTAATATATGAATATAGATTTTTCTGAACTATGGGATGTAACAGTAAGAGCATTATCATCTTTAGTAACACTTTTCTTAATAACTAAAATGTTAGGTAAAAAACAAGTATCCCAGTTATCATTATTCGATTATGTAATTGGTATTTCAATAGGTAACTTTGCTGCTGAAATGACTATAAATTTAGAGTCAAATGAAATAAATGGGATATGGGCAGTAGTACTATTTGGTTTATTTGCTTATACTATTTCATATCTTACTATGAAAAGTATTGTACTTAGAAGATTTTTTATGGGGACTCCAACAATCTTAATACAGGATGGTAAAATATTAGAAAAAAATTTAAAAAAAATGAAATTTGATATAAATGATATGTTAGAAGAGGTTAGAAGTTCTGGATATTTCGATCTATCGCAAGTAGAATATGCAATATTAGAACCTAATGGTGAAGTTAGCATTTTACCTAAACCAGAGTATAGACCACTCACTCCAAAAGATATGAAAGTAAAAGTTGATAAAGAAGGCCTTTGCTGTAATGTAATAATTGATGGGAAAATTATGTATAATAATTTAAAAAACATTAAGAAAGATGAAAAATGGTTAGATAAGGCTTTAAAAGTCAAAGGATATAGTGATATTTCGAAAATATTACTTGCAACCGTTGATGTTAATGAAAAAATTGTTATATACGAAAGAAATTTAAATGACGATCCTAAAGATGTATTAGAATGATGTGTAAAAAAGTGTAAAAAAAACAAAATAAAATTAAATACTTATGACATTTAATTTTATTTTTGATATAGTATAATTAGGTGATACTATGAAAAGACATTTTTGTGCGTCAGCTTTTGTAATAGACCCATATACAAAAAAAATATTGTTAATAAAACATAAAAAAAACGGAAGATGGACTCAACCAGGTGGACATATAGAAGATGATGAAACTCCAGAAGAAACTGCGCTTAGAGAAGTATATGAAGAAACTGGCTTACATGTTAGGCTCTTAGGAGAAAAATTTCCAAGAGAAGAAGATTTTATAAGACCATTAGGAATACAGAAAAATAGAAGAACAATGTCGGACGGAGAAATGCATATGCATGTAGATATTATATATGCAGCTATACCTAATGATGATAATAAAGAGCAATTAAACGCGGAAGAAAGTGATGGCATTGCTTGGTTTTCAAGGGATGAACTTGAAGATATAGATTGTTTTCCAGATATTAAAATAACAATGGATTATATATTAAATAATATAATAAAATAGAGGCTATTTAAGCCTCTTTTTGAATTCTCTTTTAACTTTATTTTTAACTTTTTTTCTAGCTTTGGTACTGAATGTGCATAATATAATAACTATACCAATAAGCATTATAATTTCTTTATAATCTTTTCCATCAATATTTTCTTCTTTTGTTTTCGCTTTTTCTTCAGTGTTTTCATCATTTTGCTCAATAGACCAAATACCTAATTTTTGATCTTCAGCTTCTTGTTCTGCTTCTTCCAACTCTTCTGTATATTTATAATCCCCATAAAGATAAGCAACACTCGCATATCCTTTACTTACTAATTTTTTTTGAAGTAAAACATCATCAACAAAAACCCAAACTAAATGTCTATCATATTTATCTGTCCTATCAGAATCTTCATCATATTCTAATTTTATTTCCTTAGCATTTTTTAATTTGTTACAAGTATATTCACTAGCTTCTTTTCCAAACTCTTCAACATCTTTAGTAGGATGTACTGTTTCAGGGGTATCAATAGCTAAAAATCTAGCAGTAATTTTTTCTCCTTTATAAATAAATTTAGCTGTATCTCCATCAACACAATCACTAAATTCAACATTAATAGTTTTCGCATTTGCTACTGCTACTCCAATAAAAAATAAAGAAATTATTAAAATTATTTTTTTCATTTGATCACCTATTATAATTATACAATAAAATAAGGAAAATTTATAATAAAGAATTTGCATTTTTTTAAGAATGTGTTATAATGATAAGCGTGTTTCGAAGGAAGTGTATAAAATGAATAAAAGAAATATAGCAATCATAGCTCACGTAGACCACGGAAAAACAACTCTTGTAGATAAATTATTACAAGCTAGTGGAACATTTAGAGATAATGAAGAAGTTCAAGAAAGAGTAATGGATTCTAATGATATAGAAAAAGAAAGAGGAATCACAATACTTGCTAAAACAACTGCAATTAATTATAAAGACTACAGAATTAATATTCTAGATACCCCAGGACATGCTGATTTTGGTGGAGAAGTAGAAAGAATAGTTAATATGGTTGATGGTGTATTACTTGTAGTAGATGCTTATGAAGGTACAATGCCACAAACTAGATTTGTTCTTAAAAAAGCTTTAGATGCAGGAGTTAAACCAATAGTGGTAGTAAATAAAATAGATAAAGAATCTGCTAGACCTAAAGAAGTAATAGACGAAGTAATGGATTTATTTATTGAATTAGGTGCTGATATAGATGATTTAGATTTCCCAATAGTTTATGTATCTGCAATTAATGGTACATCAAGTTTTTCTGATGATTTAAGCACACAAGAACCAGATATGACTAAAATACTTGATATGATTATAGATAATATTCCTGCTCCAAAAAATGAAGAAGGATCATTACAATTTCAACCAGCACTTCTAGACTACAATGATTTCGTAGGTAGAATTGGTATAGGACTTGTAAAAAGAGGAAGTATTAAAGTAAACCAAATGGTTTCTTGTTGTAGAGTAGATGGAAGTATCAAACAATTTAGAATAGCTAAGATGTATGGATTTCTAGGACTTAAAAGAGTTGAAATAAATGAAGCCCATGCAGGAGATATAATAGCTATTGCAGGTCTTCCTGATATTTCAGTAGGAGAAACAGTATGTGAGATAGGTCTTGAAGATCCTCTACCTCTTCTTAGAATAGATGAACCAACACTTCAGATGACTTTTGGAGTTAATACTTCACCATTCTGTGGTAGAGAAGGAAAAATAGTAACTGCTAGAAAAATAGAAGAGAGATTACTTAAAGAAACTGAGAGAGATGTATCTTTAAAAGTAGCTCCTGTTCCAAACGATGGAGAATCATTCATAGTATCAGGACGTGGAGAGTTACACCTTTCAATATTAATAGAAAATATGAGAAGAGAAGGATTTGAGCTTCAAGTATCTAAACCAGCTATAATAAAGAAAGAAATAGATGGTGTAATTTGTGAACCATTTGAAGATGTTCAAATAGATGTTCCTGAAGAATTTGTAGGTTCAGTTATAGAAGCACTTGGTAACCGTGAAGGTGTAATGGAAAATATGACAAGTTCAGAAAATCAAGTGAAATTACATTATACAGTTCCAACTAGAGGATTAATTGGTTTTTCAACTGAGTTTATGACTATGACTAAGGGATATGGTATATTAAATCATACTTATAAAGAATATAGACAAGAAGCTGGATCTACAGTAGGATCTCGTAAAAATGGTGTTTTAGTTTCTATGGAAAATGGAAAAGCTACAGCTTATTCATTAGGAAATCTAGAAGATAGAGGAGTTATGTTTATTGAACCTGGAACAGAGGTTTATGAAGGTATGATAGTTGGTGAAAATAATCACGATAATGATCTTGCTGTAAACGTAGTTAAAGGTAAAAACTTAACAAATACTCGTTCATCTAGTAAAGACCATACAGTAGTCTTAAAAAGACCAAGAACTATGAGTTTAGAAATTTGTTTAGACTATATAAACGATGATGAACTTGTAGAAGTGACTCCAGTAAGCTATAGAATGAGAAAGAAAATATTAAATACAGAAATGAGAAAAAAACAAGATGCAAAAAGGATATAGTTAATTCTATATCTTTTTTCATAAAAAAAATAACAAGAATTATTTCTTGTTATCTTCCATAACATCTCTATCAAAGAAATCTCTAATATCGCAATCAAGTACTTCAGCAATATCTTCTAGAGTATCTATTGAAATAGTTTGGTGAGTAATTGACTCTAGTTTTGCTATAAAACTATCACTTAAATATAGAGCTTCTGCAAGTTCTCTTTGTTTAAGTCCTTTTCTTTTTCTATACTTTTTGATATTTTTACCAATAACATTGTAAATATCAGATTGCTTTTTTACTGCCATATCTATCACCAACTTAATTTTCTCATAGTTTTTTAAATTATTTTATAGATAAATAATCTATATGTTTAATAGTTTTGTAATTATATCTTTAAACTCTATTCCTAAATTGTTTATAAGTTTAGGATACATACTTATTTCTGTAAACCCTGGCATTGTATTGATTTCGTTAAAATATAACTTTTTGTTATCTAAATCATAAAGATAATCTATTCTACTTAAGTTTTTACAATTTAAAATATTAAAAATATTCTTAGAATAATTTCTTATTTCGGCCTTAATACTTTCATCAATACTGGAAATAATTGTATTATTTTGATTTATATATTTTGCATCAAAATCATACCAAGAACCATTATTTATTATTTCCCCAACATCAGAAATTATAAGTTTTTTATTATCTTCTAATATAGCGCATTCTAATTCTCTATTATTTTTTATAAATTTTTCTATTAATATATTATTATCATATTTTTTAGCTATCCTTAAATATTTTTTCAATTCTCTTTTATTATGAGCAATATTTATACCAAGAGATGATCCACATTTACAAGGTTTAATTATAACAGGGTATTCTATTATATCTAAATTAGTATTTTTATTATAAACTATATAAGGTACTTGCGGTATAGAATACTTTTCTAAAAATAATTTAGTTAGTAGTTTGTCATAACATATTATGCTACTATATGAATCGCAACCTACATATTTTATATTATGTAATTCAAACATACTTTGTAATTTTCCATCTTCACCAGAATTACCATGTATCATAGGCAATACAACATCAAACTTTTTAGAGTATTGAATTATGTTGTCTATTTTTATAATCACTTTATTTTTCCAATTCTCATCTATTTTATTTGTTTTATTAATTTCATACCACTCATTATCATAATCAATTCCCACTAATTTGTAATTAAATTTACTTGTATCAATATTATCAATTATAAAATTAACTGACTTACAAGAAATGACGTGTTCAAAAGAGTTTCCACCAAATAAAATTAAAACATTCTTCAATTTACCACCCATATAATTTTATGAAAATAAATTTTAATTATCTCTAATATAGATTTATTTATAAAAATGTGATAAACTATTTATATATAAAAGAAAAATGAAAAAGGTGAAAATATGGGAAAAGTTATAGCATTCGTAAATCAAAAGGGTGGGGTTGGTAAAACAACTTCCAGCATCAATTTAGCAGCTTCCCTAGGACTTTTAGGAAAAAAGACGCTATTAGTAGATCTAGATCCTCAAGGAAATAGTACTACTGGTGTAGGTGTAAATAAAGGTGATTTGGAAAGTAGTATATATGAACTTTTAGTAGATAGAGCAGAAGTAAAGAAAGTAGTTGCAAAAACAAAATTTAAAAATTTATATCTTATTCCGGCTTCAATAAACTTGGCAGGTGTTGATATGGAATTAATGGATATGGCAAGAAGTAATCCGGAGTTTGTCCCACAACTACAATTAAAAAAATATTTAGGAGAAATAAAAGATGTATTTGATTATATAATTTTAGATTGTCCACCTTCACTTGGGCTAATCACAACAAATGCACTTGCTGCTTCTAATTCAGTAATAATTCCTGTACAATGTGAATTCTTTGCGTTAGAGGGGATTATGCAACTGTTAAATTCAATTATGATTGCTCAAAAGAAATTAAACCCAAGCCTAGATATCGAAGGTGTATTATTAACAATGCTTGATAATCGTACTAATCTAGGACTTGAAGTAGTAGAAGAAATAAAAAGTTATTTTAAGGAAAAAGTATATGATACTATAATACCAAGACTTGTTAGATTATCAGAAGCTCCAAGTCATGGTAAACCAATTCATGCTTATGATCCAAGAAGTAGAGGAACAGAAGCATATATAAACTTAGCTAAAGAGGTGATTGAAAGAAATGGAAACTAAAAAAAAGGCTTTAGGTAGAGGTTTAGAACAATTATTCAATAATGAGAATTTAGATTTAAATAGTTTTGAAAAAACAGTTTATGAAACAGCAACAAATGAAGAAATAATTGATATAAAATTAAGTGATTTAAGAGCAAACCCTTATCAACCTCGTAAAGTTTTTAATGATGAAGCATTAAATGATTTAGCTGAATCAATTAAAGAGCACGGTGTTTTTCAACCAATCATAGTTAAAAAAAGTATAAAAGGTTATGAAATAATAGCAGGAGAAAGAAGAGTTAGAGCTTCTCGTATGGCAGGACTTGAAAAAATTCCAGCAATTATTCGTAATTTAAATGATGAGCAAATGATGGAAATAGCTTTACTTGAAAATTTGCAAAGAGAAAATTTAAGTGCAATTGAAGAAGCTGTTGCTTACAAATCAATGATTGAAAAACTTTCTTTAACTCAAGAGGAATTATCTAAAAAAGTAGGTAAGAGTAGAAGTCATATTACAAATATTTTAGGCTTACTTAGACTTCCAAAAGAAGTTCAAGAAATGGTAGCTCATAATCAAATAAGTATGGGGCATGCTCGTGTTTTAAGTAAATTGGAAGATGATCAAAAAATAATTAGTATGGCTCATGAGATAATTGAAAGAAAAATACCTGTACGAGATCTTGAGCAAGAAGCAGAAACAAAAGAAAAGAAAGTAAAAATAGAAAGACATTCTAGATCAATTAATAATGATTTTAAGTATGTTGAAGAATTATTAAGAGAAAAATTAGATACTAAAGTAAGAATAAAAGATAAAAAAATTGAAATAGCATTCACAAACGTTGCGGATTTAAATAGAATACTAGAAGTTTTAAATATAAGAGAATAATATGGAATTTATAACAAGACATATATTGAAAACAGAGATAATAGCTCCTGTAATTATTCTTCTAGTATCTATTTTTCTATGTTCTATTTCAAAAAAAATTGTATATAGAATATTTAAATTTAATACAGCTAAATTAAATGAAGGTAAGAAAAAATCTATTGCGAATTTGATAAATAATATTATTAAAGCTATTATATTTACAATAGCTGTAATGACAATTTTAGAAATTTATGGTATAGATACAAAATCTTTAGTTGCATCATTAGGAGTGGTAAGTTTAGTAGCTGGACTTGCACTACAAGATTTATTGAAAGATTTTATAGTAGGTATATCTATATTGCTTGAAGGACAATATTCTATTGGAGATTGTATAAGTATTAATGGATTTAAGGGTGAAGTTCTTCCTTCTAATCTAAGAACTACAAAATTAAAGGCTTATACAGGTGAAATAAAATACATATCTAATAGAAATATAACAGAGATTATAAATTATAGTACTGATAGCGCTAATCTAATTATTGATGTATCTGTTGCTTATGAATCTGATATAGATAAAGTAAAGAATGTATTGGATAGTTTATGTGAAAGATTAAAAGAAGAATATAAATTAAAAGATATATCTTGTTTGGGTGTTCAAGCATTAGAAGATAGTTCAATTAATTTTAGATTAGTTGTTTCAACTGTATATTCCGATCAATTTGCACTAGATAGAGCTATAAAAAAAGAAATTGTAAAAGAATTTAACAAAAATAAAATTACAATTCCTTATAATCAGGTGGTGGTACATAATGGATAAAGAATATAAATTAGGTAGTATTGTAACTATGAAAAAAGATCATCCTTGTGGATTTAATGAATGGGAAGTAACTCGTTTAGGCGCAGACATAAAGATTAAATGCACAAATTGTGGGAGATCAATTATGCTACCAAGAATAGATTTTAATAAAAAATTAAAAAAAATAGTAAGTTATTAGGAGGAATTTGTGAAAAGAAAAAGAAGGTCGATGGGACCTGTTGTAGAAATAATTCTTCTAGCTGTTATTGTATCTTTTATTTGTCTATTATTTAGTTTGATAGGCTTTAGCGGATATATCACAGAAGGAGGGACATTTGAAACGACCTTAGTCGTTGTAAATAATTTCTTCAGTACAGCGGGAATAAAACATATACTAAATAATTCTTTGGTTAATTTTCAAACTTTAGAACCGTTAGTATTAGTAATATTGTCTTTAATAGCAGTTTCAATATTAGAAGCAAGTGGGCTTTTGAAACAAATATTTTTACCATTAAAGAAAATAAAGCCTATATATGTAACAACGATTGTTATGTTTGTAGGTATAATATCTACAATAATAGGAGATTATAGTTATGCACTTTTATTTCCTTTAGCAGGTATTTTATATAAATATATAGGTAGAAGTTCAAGTTTAGGTGTACTTACTATGTTTATAGCTATTACAATAGGTTATGGAACAGGAATAATATACAATCATCAAATGTATGAATTAGGTGATATAACAGAACTTGCCACACAAAGTATAATAAATGAATACAACTATGAATTATTATCTAACATATTTTTACTTATTGTATCTACTATAATTTTAACTATAGCAGGAACAATAGTGTTAGAAAAATTTTCTAAGAAATATACAAGGAATGAAGAAACAGATAACTTAAATGTATCAAAAAAAGCATCACGAGCAACATTAATTACATTTATAATTTTAGCTATTTTATTCATTTATTGTTTAATTCCTGGATTACCAAAGTCAGGATTATTGTTAGATAAAACGCAACCAACTTATATAGGTAAATTATTTGGTGGAAAATCTCCACTTAATCAAGGATTTATGTTTTTAATAATAGGAATACTTATGGTATGTGGATTTGTTTATGGTACAGTATCTAGAAATATTAAAAATAGTGATGATTATAGTAAAGCTTTAACTAAAACATTTGAAGGTACAGGATATATATTTGTGTTATTATTCTTTATGTCCATATTATATGAAATAATAGATTGGACAAATTTTTCAACAGTTATTTCAACAAACATAATAGATTTTATAGGATCTACCAATATATCAGGAGTATTATTAGTAATACTTGCATTCTTATCTATAATAATAATATCAATATTTATACCGGGAACAATGGCTAAATGGGAGTTAATTGCCCCTATATATGTGCCATTACTTATGAGAGCAAATATTGCGCCATCATTCACGCAAACAATATTTTTAGCTGCTGATTCAGTCGGAAAATTATTCTCACCGATATATATATATTTAATAGTAGCTATTGGATTTATGTATAAGTATGATAAAGATTCTAATAAGAGTATAATAGGTACAATGAAAAAGATTATGCCTATAATATTAATATTAGGTTTAGTTTGGTTAGTTATAATAGTAGGTTGGTATTTAATTGGACTTCCAATAGGTATAAATTCCAATATAACGTTATAATTTTACACATATTTACACATTCTGGGAAATATTTCCCAGAATTTTTATTTAAGTAATTGACCGCTTTTCAATACTCATTTATAATAAAGTTGTAATGTCAATAATAGAGATTACGAATGAGTAGTTCTATTTAAGAATGAAGGGGACATTAATTGAAATATCACTTTAGTAGGTGATATTTTTATTGTATTTTAACCTAATTTATAGTAAACTATTAAAAGAAGAGGTGATCTTATGAGTTTAACAGCAGGTATCGTAGGTCTTCCTAACGTAGGGAAAAGTACATTATTTAATGCAATAACAAAGAAAAACATTTTAGCTGCTAATTATCCATTCGCAACAATAGATCCAAATGTAGGAGTAGTAGTAGTACCTGACGAAAGATTAGATTTTTTAAATAATTTATATAAGCCAAAAAGTTTAGTGCCAACTACATTTGAATTTACTGATATAGCAGGTTTAGTTAAAGGAGCTTCTAATGGTGAAGGTTTAGGTAATAAGTTTTTGTCACATATAAGAGAAGTAGATGCAATATGTGAGGTAGTTAGATGTTTTGAAAATAATGATATAATACACGTAGAAAATGAAGTAGATCCAATAAGAGACATAGAAATAATAGAAGTAGAATTAATACTTGCAGATCTTGAAGTGGTGGAAAATAGATTTAACAAAATAGGTAAGAAAGCATCACTTTCTAAAGACAAAGAAGTACAAAAAGAAGCTGCAATACTTACTAAATTAAAAGAAGCTCTAGAACAAAATATTCCGATAAGAAGAATAGAGCTAACTGATGATGAAAAATTATATATAAAACCATTTAATTTACTTACAAGCAAACCAATTATATATGTAGCTAACGTTTCAGAAGACGATCTTCTTTTAGGAAGTAATAAATATGTAGAAACTGTTAGAGAATACGCTAAAAAAGATAGTGCTGAAGTAGTTGTAATATGCGCTAAAGTAGAATCAGAGCTTTGTGATATGACGAATGAAGAAAAAAATGAATTTTTAAACGAATTAGGTGTAAGTGAAAGTGGAATAGATGAATTAATAAAATCATCATACACATTACTTGGACTTAAAACATTCTTTACTGCAGGAGAAGATGAATGTAGGGCTTGGACATTTAAAAAAGGCATGAAAGCACCTCAATGTGCAGGAATTATACATACTGATTTTGAGAGGGGATTCATAAAAGCAGAAATAATGAGTTATGAAGATTTAAAGAAACATGGTAGTGAAAAGTCAGTTAAAGAAGCAGGCCGAATGAGACTTGAAGGAAAAGAATATATAATGCAAGATGGAGATATTTGTTATTTTAGATTTAATGTATAAGGAGTTTTTATATGAAATTTTTTTGCGAATATTGTGGAAATAGAATTGATGCTAATGTAGATGATAAATGCCCAGGTTGTGGAGCATCTTATAAAAAGAATAAAACATTTATTGAATTAGAAAAAGAAAAGAAAGAAGAAAAAAGATTGTTTAAAGAATATAGTCATAGGATATTTAATCATTCTTTAAATGCCATGAAATTTTCTAGATGGTTTTTATTAATTCCAATAATAGTTTTTATAATTATTATAATAATAGCAATTTCAGTTACTTCAAATAGTTTTAAAGAAGAAAAAAGATTAAATAATGTAGAAGAATTTTTTGACAATTTAGATAATAATCAGGATACTCAACAAGATATTGTTGTTAAATTAGACGAATTTGCTGAAACTAAAGACTATAAAGTAAAGGTAACCAAATATGAGGTAGAAAAAGATATCTTTAATCGTTTGGAAGATGGATACGAATATGTAAAATTTTATTTGTTGGTAGAAAATTTAACAAATGATCGATTAACTAAGGAAGATGTTAATTGCATTGTTGATGGTATTGCCCAAACAAATGAATTTTCATCAGGATATTCAGATTTACCTATGTTTATTAATAAAGGTTTAACAGTTAAAGGAACAGCCACATTTGAAGTTCCTAAAGATGCTACTAGTTATGATATAAAATATGGAGATTATGTAACAATACACATAGAAAAATAAAAAAATGACTTTTAACAAGTCATTTTTTGTTTATATTCAACAATATCTTCTATAGAACAATTTAAATAATCACATATCCTAGCTAAAACAAATATATCTATTTTAACTAACTCTCCAGTAATTAATCTTTTAATAACTTTAAAATCTGTATTGGTATCTCTTGAAATTTTATTAATACTTATATTTTTATCCTTTAATATATTGTTTAATTTAAATAAGTAAATACCATTTTCGATTTTTACTTTTGTAATACTGCTCATAAGTTACCTCCACAATATTATTTTAACGTCAATAGTGGACAAATAACTACTGGTTTAATAACCAATAATATATTAAGCAGTTTTAATATTTAGTGTTGATACTAAATCTATAATAAATAGAAAACATAATATTTATCAATAATATTTAATGCAAAAAATAAATTTTAAAAAATATAATTAAAATAAGGTTTACAAAGTATAAAAAGTTTGTTATAATCTTAAGCGAGTGAAGAAATTTACTCCTTGCTCGAAAGAGCCAAAGACCATAAGGAGGTGTAAGAATGAGAAATTATGAAATTATGTTTGTTGTAAGACCTACATTAGGAGAAGATGAAATAAAAAAAGTTGCATCTAACTTCCAAAAAACATTAGAAACTAATGGAGCTAAAGTTACAGGCGTTGACGCTTGGGGACAAAAATCATTAGCTTACGAAATCAAAGTAGGAAGCAATACTTACAAAAGCGGATATTACTTCGTAGTTACATTAGAAGCTGGTGACGACAAAGCTATTAAAGAATTTGATCGTTTAGCTTTAATTAGTGGCGATATTATAAGACATATAATTATCAATAAGGAAGACTAAGAGGTGAATCTATGAATAAAGTAGTATTAGTAGGAAGATTAACTGCTAAACCAGAATTACGTTATACACCACAAAATACAGCATACACAAGATTTAGTGTTGCAGTAAATAGAAATTTTACAAACGCTGATGGAAAAAGAGATGCTGATTTTATAAATGTAGTTGCATGGCGTAAACAAGCAGAAACAATATCAAAGTATTTTGATAAAGGAAATTTAATTGCCCTAGAGGGTAGATTACAAACTGGAAGTTACGATGACAAAGATGGAAACAAAAGATATACTGTTGATGTTGCGTTAGATAATTTTGAATTTGTTGAAAGTAAAGCATCAAGGGAACAATCAAGTTTAAATAATTCAACTCCATATGATTATCAAGACAGTAACATTGCTCCAGAAGTAAATGTAGAAAATGATCCATTTGCTGAATTTGGAGATAGCGTTTCTATAGATGATAACTTCCTAGAATAATAGGAGGAATAATAAATGGCAGAGTTTTATAGAAAAAAGAAAAAAATTTGTCAAATGTGTGCTGGTAAAGATGTAGATTATAAAAATATTGAAGTAATCAAAAAATATGTAAGTGCAGACAAAGGCAAAATTTTACCAAGAAGAATTACAGGTGCATGTGCTAAACATCAAAGACATATAGCTTCTCAAGTTAAATATGCTAGACATATGGCACTTATACCATTCGTTAAATAAGATAGTTGTAAAACTATCTTTTTTTGTTAGTGTGATTTGACAAAAGTAAAATTAAATGATAGTATAGACAAACAAATGAGGTGGGTACCATGGATATAGATGTTTTATTAAATAAAATTAATATAAGCAATCAAAAGATAGAGATGAGTGAAATAGCCAAATTAAATTTAACAGATGAAGAGTTTGATAATTTAATAGAGGTGTTGGAAAATAAAGGTATTACCATAGAAGAAATTGAAGATTTAGATGATTATCAAACAAATGACGATACAATGAAACAATACATGAGAGAAGTTAAGAAAATACCTTTATTAACTCCGGAACAAGTAATTGATATCTATGAACGTATTAAAAAAGGAGATATAGAAGCAAAAAAACTTTTAATAGTTTCAAATCTTAAATTAGTTGTAAGTGTAGCTGTAAAATATTTAAATAGAGGTATTCCTATCGAGGATTTAGTTCAAGAGGGAAATATAGGACTTATAAAAGCTATAGATAAATTTGATGTTACTAAGGGATTTAAGTTTTCAACGTATGCTACTTGGTGGATTAGACAAGCAATAACACGTGCAATTGCGGATAAATCCCGTTTGATTCGTATTCCTGTTCATGCTAATGAAGTAATGAATAAAATTAAATCATTTGAAGCACAATTTAGATTAGAAATAGGAGAAAAACCTTCATATAATGAAATTGCCTCTGCATTAGGTTATACAGAAGAACAAATAAGTAAATATAAAAGAGGTTTCCAAGATATAATTAGTTTAGAGACTCCTGTAGGAGAAGATAAAGAGAGTTTTTTAGAGGAATTTATAGCAACTGATGAAAATTTGCAAGAACAAATAGTAGATAAAATGAATTTTGAACAAATATTTAAAATAATACAAGATAAGTTAACTCCAAAAGAAGTAAACGTTCTAATTTATAGATTTGGTTTAGTTGACGGTGTAGAAAAAACTTTAAAAGAAATAGGGGATTCTTTAGGAGTATCAAGAGAAAGAGTTAGACAAATAGAAGCAAGAGCATTAAAAAAGATAAGAAATCATGTAAAAAAAATTTTTGAAAAAGCTGATTTTGATAATAAGGAATTTTATTATAGAAGATAAAATAATATAAACCCTGTTTCAATATATAGAAACAGGGTTTATTATTGTTTATATATTAATATTTTGATTAAACTATCATAAATAAAAACTATCTTTTTATTTTTTTATATATTTTTAAAAGTATAGGATAGAATGTTTTTATAGGGTAATAAATCCATGAAACTGGTAAATCATATTCTCCTGTGAATTCCATAACTCTACCATTAAATTTTTGTTTAAATATAGTTAAATGATCATTAAGATTTCCATTAACGCCCCCTAAGTTACAATAGTGACAATTGTTTTCTATAGAAAATTTAATCATTTCAAATACTAATCCTGCAGATATATTTAATTTACTAAACAAAGAACTATTACCTGCATATAAATATTCGCTAGTTCTAATACCTTTTTTATTTTTAGGAAGTAATAAAAGACCAGTAGAAACAGTTAAGATATTACCATTTTCTTTTATTAAATTTCTAACTTCTTCAATCTCTCCTTCCTTACCATTGTTTTCTTTTAAAAATTCTAAATATTTTTTTAAATCTATATTTCCAAAAAAAATGTAGGATCTATCTATAAAATTATTTAATATTTTTACAAAGTATTCTTTGTTCCTTAAACTTATATTTTGCTTTTTTTCTGTTATCCTAAGCAATTCTACAAATTTATCTAATTTAGTTATGTCATTTGTTATTTCAAAATATATTCCTCTTTTTTCATGGAAATTACCCAAATAATATTTAAATTTACTTTTATATGTTTTAAGTACCTCGTCTACTGTTAAAATTTTAGAATTGATATCACATATAGGGGCCATAACATTATATTGTGGTTGTAAATTTTTACCCATTTCTTTATTCATACCAGTATGTTTATATCCTAATTTAATAAGATTATTATGTTTAATTTCGTAATTTTTTGAGTAGTTATGTTCCACTTCTTCATCTTTAAAACTGTTATCACTCTTACAAAAGTTAGGATCTATTTTAACTACATAAGCATTGTTTTCCTTAGCTAATGCTTTAATATTTTTAGTCATAATTTCTAAATCATTAATATTAGTAAAATCTATTAAATATCCCCTAGGAATATAAAACAATTTAATATTTTTAAAAACTTTCTTTACTAAGATCATACAAACAGCTACTAATTTTTTATCTTTATATAGACCACAGTGAAAATTATTCCAATTGTCTTTAATATTAGCCCATTCATATTCTTGCATAAAACTAGCCATAGAATAATTCTCAACAAACTTATCGTATTCTTTTTTATCTAAATTACTTGTAAATGTATACATATAATCCCATCTTTCTTTAATTATTATACCGTAAAGAACTATTTTTTACAACAGATAATCTACTTGTTAAAATATATAAAAAATAGTATAATATTTATTATAGAGGTGAGTTATGAAAAAGAATACTTTAATAGAAGGTGCTTTAATTGCAACTTTAGGAATAATAATAGTAAAAGTAATAGGCTTGCTATATGTTATACCTTTTAATGCTATAATTGGTGAACAAGGCGGCGCACTCTATGGATATGCTTATAATATTTATAATTTATTTTTAGCAGTATCTAGTGCAGGGTTTCCTTTTGCTATTAGTAAATTAACTAGTGAATATAGTGCTTTAGGTTATAAAAAAGCAGTAAAAGATACTTATAAATTATCTTTAAGAATAATATCAATAATATCAGTTGTAATATTTATATTTTTATTTATATTTGCACCTCAAATAGGTAAATTAATAATAGGGGATTCTACTGGAGGAAATACAATATCTGATATTGCATTTGTAATAAGAATGATATCATTCGCAATACTTGTTGTACCTTTTTTAAGCGTAACTAAAGGATTTTTACAAGGTCATAAGTATATAGCTCCTACTAGTATAAGTCAAATACTTGAACAAATTGTTAGAGTAGCAGTTATACTTATAGGTAGTTACATTGCTTTAAGAGTTTTTAAGACCGATATGAAAACTGCAATAGGTATTTCAGTAACAGGAGCTTTCTTTGGAGGAATATTAGCTTATATTTATTTAAAAATAAAAATAAAGAAGTCTAAATTATTGCCTAGTAATAATGTTAAAGATGAAAAAGAAATAAGTAAAAAAGAAATAATAAAAAAAATACTTACTTATTCAATACCTTTTATAATAATAAGTTTAATCTATAATCTATATAATACAGTAGACATGATACTTATATCTAGAACTATGAATGATATACTTCATATGAGTGCGAGTACAACAGAATCCGTTGTTAGTATATTTACAACATGGGGAGTTAAACTAAATAATATATTACTTGCAGTTATAACAGGTTTAACAACTAGTTTAATACCTAATATAGTTTCAAGTTATACCAAAGGTAATATGAAAGATGTGGATAATAAATTTAATAAAGCTTTACAATATGTATTGTTTATATTAGTTCCAGCAACTTTATTTTTATCATTCTTAGCTGAACCGGTGTGGACTTTATTTTATGGAGAAAGTATTTATGGTCCAATAATTTTCAAAGTATATGTTTTCTATGCTTTATTTGGGGGATTATATACTATAGTAGTAAATACACTACAAGGTTTAAGTAAATATAAATTAGTAATAACTACAGTACTTATAGGATTAGTAATTAATACAGTACTTGATGTGCCAATGATGTTATTAGTAAATAAATTAGGTTATGAAACAAGTTATGGAGCAGTACTTGCTGCTATGATAGGTTATAGTGCATCAATAATTATATCTTTAGTGGTACTTAATAAAAAATATAAATTTAGTTTTAATGATACTAGAAAAAAATTACCAAGTTATATTATATCTTGGTTAGTATTTGAAGTTTCTATTGTATTATTAAAATTAATTATCCCAACTAATTTAGATGGAAGACTTATACAAATACCAATATTATTATTATTTGGAATAGTAAGTTTTGGATTATATTTTGTTGTACATTATTTTAGTGGTAATTTAAAAACATTATTTAACATAAATTTAAAGAAAGGAAAATAGTATGAAAATAGGAATAACAAACGATCATAGAGGAATAGAAACAAAACAAAAATTGACAGAATATTTAAATAATAAAGGTTATAATGTAGTTGATTATGGGACAAACCAAGAAGGAAGAGTAGATTATACAACTTATGGTTTTATATTAGGTGAAAAAGTTGCTGCCAAAGAAGTTGATTATGGTATAGCTATATGTGGAAGTGCGATAGGCATATCAATCGCTTGTAACAAAGTAAAAGGTGTAAGATGTGGTAAAATCAATACAGTAGAAGAAGCTATACATGGGAAAGAAAGAGATTTTGTAAATGTAATAGCTCTTTCAGGAGAAGCACCTATAGAAGAAAATATAAAAATAGTCGATGCTTTCTTAAGTGCTGAAGAAAACACAACAGATCCAGTATATAAAAATAGAATAGATCAAATAGTGGAATACGAAAATGATTAAGGCTATTTTATATATAATACTTCTTCCATTTACTATATGGGCAATGGAAGGATTAGATTTAAATAAACTATTTAAACAATCTAGAGTTTATCAAGCTAGAATTATGTATTTAATGATTGCTATGTCTATAGCGTATTTAGTAGTAAACTTTTTATATGATTTCTTTATAAATTTTAAAGTAATATAGTAGTATGTTTTTTTAAGGAGATGGTATCTTGATAAAAAAAATACTACTTTTTTCATCTTTAATTATTTTTATACCTTTTATAGTTGTTACTCTTTTTATTAGAGATGATGAAATAACTTTTAACTTTTCACAGAATAGTGTAGTTAGAGTATTTGATGAAGAAAGTAATACTATAAGTTATGTTCCTATAGAAGAATATGTAGTAGGTGTTGTAGCAGGAGAAATGCCTATTGAATTTGAGTTAGAAGCTTTAAAAGCTCAGGCGGTAGCTGCTAGAAGTTATGTAATGATACAAATGGAAAGAAACATAAAAAAAGATTATGATGTAGTAGATACAGTAATGAATCAAGTATATTTAGATAAAGAATACTTAATAACAGCGTGGAAAAATTCATATACAGAAAACATTAATAAAGTAAAAACAGCTGTACTTGAAACAAAAGGAGAATATATATCGTATAACGATAAAGTTGCAGAAGCACTATTCTTTTCAACTAGTCCAGGAGTTACAGAAAATAGCGAAGATGTATTTACAAATAAAGTTGCTTATCTAAGAAGTGTAGAAAGTATTTGGGATGAAATATCACCCGTTTATACATCTAATACTACATATACTTTAAAAGAATTTTATAATTTATTAAATCTTGATTATAATGAAGAATTAAATATAGAAATAACAAATAAGACATCTACAGGTAGAGTAAAAAAAATAAAAATAAATGGTAAAGAATTAACAGGTAGTTATGTGTGTTCTAAGTTAGAATTAAGATCTACTTTTTTTGAAATAATAAAAGAAGATAATAAAATAATAATAAAAAATAAAGGATATGGACATGGAGTTGGTATGAGTCAGTATGGAGCACAAGGTATGGCAAAAGCAGGATATACTTATCAAGATATTTTAAAACATTATTACACTGGTATTGAAATAAAAAAATTTTAAAAAAATGAATAAAAGAAATTATTTTGTTCACACTTATTAGTGAGGTGAATGAAATGAAAAGACAATTAAAAAAATCAGTTGTATATGGACTTTATGCTTTATCTTTTACACTATTAGTTGGAGGGATAGCTATCTTAGGATTTGTTGCTAAAGATGTAAGTGAACAAAAAACTTCATATGTATCAAAAGGAATACTTGATTATGAGGAAAAAGTGCCAGTAGTGAATACTGAAGTAAAGATTGTTAGACCTTATACAGATCAAGAGGTAAAAGTATCAAAAAACTTTTATGATTATCAAGATGAATCTTCTGAACAAGAACAATCTTTAATATACTATGAAGGGACTTATATGCAAAGTAGTGGAGTTTCATATTCAAAAGGAGATGCTTTTGACGTAGTTGCAATACTTGATGGAACTGTAAAAGAAGTTAAAGAAGATACAACACTTGGTAATATTATTACAATAGAACATGAAAATGGAATTACTAGTGTATATCAAAGTGTTGGAGAAATAAGTGTAAAAGTAGATGATGTAGTAGTTGGAGGTCAAGTAATCGCAAAATCAGCAACTTCTAATATATCAACTGAGTTAGGTAATCATTTATATTTTGAATTAATAATAGACGGAATATGTGTAGATCCAGAAAATTATTATGATAAATCAATCAATGAATTATAGGGCTTAGCCCTTTTTATGTATAAACACATCTAAAATTTATATAATTTATTAGAGGGGTGTTTAATGAATTCTTTAATTATTAAAAGAGTTGTTGATGAAGCTAATTATATGTTAGATACTAAAAAGACAATAAGAGAGATAGCTAAAATTTTTAATGTTTCTAAAAGTACTGTACATAAAGATTTACATGAAAGATTACTTGATATAGATTTTGAACTTTATAAGAAAATAGATGATATTTTACAGTATCACATAGATGTACGTCATATAAGAGGGGGAGAATCTACTAAAAAAAAGTATAAAAATTTAGCTTAATATAATAAAAAAATAGTAAGATATGGTATAATATATATAGTTGGAGGATGATAATATGTTTGCTAAAGATATTGGTATAGATTTAGGTACGGCTAATGTATTAATTTATATTAAAGGTCAAGGAATTGTTCTTAATGAACCTAGTATAGTAGCAATCGATTCTGATTCAAAAAAAATACTTGCAGTTGGAACTCAAGCAAGAGAAATGCTTGGTAGAACTCCTGGTAAAGTACTAGCTATAAGACCTATGAAAGATGGAGTAATAGCTGATTTTGAAATAACAGAAATGATGCTTAATAGTTTTATTAGAAAAATAAATGGCAAGAGTTTCTTATCTAGACCTAGAATACTTATTTGTTGTCCTTCTAATATAACTCAAGTAGAAAAGAATGCTATAAAAGAAGCTGCAGAAAGAACAGGAGCTAGGAAGGTTTATTTAGAAGAAGAGCCTAAAGTAGCTGCTATCGGTGCTGGACTTGATATATCTAGACCAAGTGGTAATATGGTTATAGATATTGGTGGAGGTACTACTGATATAGCAATATTATCTCTTGGAGATATTGTTACTAGTGAATCCATTAAAGTAGCTGGAAATACTTTTGATAATGATATAATCAAATATATAAAAGATAAATATAAGTTACTTATTGGAGATAGAACTGCAGAGGAAATTAAGTTAGAAATAGGTTCTGTTTACCCTGAAAATAGAAATGAAAAAATGGAAGTTAAAGGAAGAGATTTAGTTACAGGACTTCCTCACACTATAACATTGTGTAGTGAAGAAGTAGAAGAAGCGTTAAGAGAAAGTGTATATGCAATTATACATTCTGCAAAAAATGTACTTGAACAAACTCCACCAGAACTTGCTGCAGACATTATAGATAAAGGTATAATAATAACAGGAGGAGGAGCACTTATTCATGGGTTTGATAATTTACTTGCTCATGAATTAAAAGTTCCTGTATTTGTTGCGGAAAGTCCACTTACTTGTGTAGTAGAGGGTACAGGAATACTTTTAGATAATTTGCACTTGTTAGAAAAATAAAAAAGCTAGTAGATAATTTATCTATTAGCTTTTTCATTAAATTTATTTAAATAATATTCTCTTAATTCCTTAAATCTATTAAAGTGAACAACTTCTCTTTGTCTTAAGAATGCTAAAGGTGCAAGTAAATCAGGATCGTTAGTTAAATTCATTAAGTGTTCATAAGTTGCGCGTGCTTTTTGTTCAGCGGCCATATCTTCCATTAAGTCAGCATTCCAATCTCCAAGTGCTTGAAAATATGCTGATGTAAAAGGAACTCCGTTAGCATCTACAGGGAATAAAGCGTGGTCGTGTTGAACATATTGACCAGTAAGACCTGCATCCATTAATTCTTTTGGAGTAGCTCCAGCCATTAATTGTTTAACCATAGTAGCTATCATCTCAACGTGAGACATCTCTTCTATACCAATGTCGTTAAGAAGAGCATAACCTCTTTCATCAGGCATTGTATATCTTTGATTTAAATATCTCATAGCAGCAGACCACTCTCCATCTGGCCCACCATATTGAGCTAATAATGCTTTTGCCATTTTTAAATCTTTTTTCTTTATATTTATAGGATACTCTAATTTTTTTACATATTTAAACATATAATCCTCCTAATTGTCCCAAGGCCATGGCATATCTTTCCATGCCCAAGGATATGAATTTAAACTGTCACTATCAAGAGTAATAGGTCCATATTTAGACTCATATTCTTTTATTAAATTTTCTTTTTGCTCTCTATATTGATTAAATAATTTAATGGCATCTTGATTATTAGGATTTACATCTAATAAAAGACCTAAATCTACCATGGCAAAACTTAAAGCATCTATATTAGTTAAATCTTCTGCTTGTGCGTTCATTGGCTTAATATCATATGGCTCACCTGATTTATATGGGTCATATAAATTTTTAAACATATTTCCTCTAATAAGACCATTATAAGGATCATATAAATTAGTATTTGCATTCATATTATTATAATCTTTATATTGGCTATTAAATGGGGTAATTTGTTTGTTATACAAATTTACGTTTGGCATCATATTGGAATTTGTATAATTATTATAATTTTTGAAATTTGGGTAATTATTCATAATTTCCTCCTCGCTATATATTATGAATGGTTATTAAATATGTATAGGTTATTGTCTAATTATGAAAAAAATAAAAAAAGGTATAGACAAAGTTAGGATAATTTGATAAAATATGTTTCGTAAGTCGGAAATCGAAGACTTAAATTATTATTTGGCGAAATTGGTGAAGTGGTTAACACGGTGGATTGTGGTTCCATTATGCAAGGGTTCGATTCCCTTATTTCGCCCCATCTAAAAAATAACGATTTTGAGATACCAAAGTCGTTTTTTATATATAATAAAAAATTTTTAAAATAATATATTTAAATATGAGAACAATAATACATGATTTAAGTACAAAAGAATTAAACAAAATACAATTTAATAAAGATGATAAAGTCATATCTTCTTTAGATTGCACTAAAAATTGTATTGGTTGCTTTTCTTGTTGGATAAAACATCCTAAAAAATGTGCGATAAAAGATGAATTTTCTAATATTGTTGAATTTATAAAAGATTCTGATGAACTTATATTAATAAGTAAGTGTAGATTTGGGTGTTATAGTAGTGAGGTTAAAAGAGTACTAGAAAGATGTATAGGTTATGTTTTACCACACTTCACAATAAGAAATAATGAAATCCATCATCAAAGCAGA
Source organism: Bacillota bacterium (assembly GCA_015059155.1). Classification (GTDB taxonomy): domain Bacteria; phylum Bacillota_I; class Bacilli_A; order RF39; family UBA660; genus UMGS1613. The sequence continues at coordinate 49,561 of SVAX01000004.1, forward strand.
TATAATAAAAGACTTAAATTATGCACATACTTTTATGGAAACATTTTGGATTTAGACAAGAAATGTGTGGATAAGTTAGTAAAAGCCAATTCAATTAATCTAAATGCAAGTGAATATGAAGTAAACTATGTGGATAACTTAAAGGAGATAAAAAATGTACACATTGATAAATGGAAGTCCAAAACCAATAAATAGTAATTCATTGTATTTTTTAAAACTTATAAGTTCTAACATAAAAAATTATAAAATATTTGAACTAAAAAATAGCAAATACGATGAAATATTAGATAGTATAAATAAGTCAGATGTATTGGTATTTTCTTTCCCACTTTATATAGATTCTCCAACATCTATAACTCTTTCTTTTCTAGATTATATAATAGATAAAAAAATTAAATTGACTAATAAATTAGTTTATATAATTATTAACTGTGGATTTAGAGAAGGTGAGCAAAATATAACAGCTTTAAAAATTTTGAAGATGTGGTGTGAGAAAGTAGAAGCTATATACGGTTGTTCTGTTTTAATAGGTGCAGGAGAAATAGTAGGTAAAGAAAAATATAGATTAATATCTAGAAAGGCTTTAAAAGATATAAAAGAATTTTCTAATATAATAAAATTAAAAGAAAAAAGGAAAGATATAATAACTACAATGGATTTGTTAAATAATCGTATATATTGTTATATGGCGAATTTATCTTGGAATAGAAAAGGAAAAATAAATAAATTGTCTTATAATGATTTAAGGGTTAAATAAAGAATACTTTAAAGAGTATTTTTTTTGTGTTATAATTTATATATTAACTATAAATTAATAGGAGGATTATGAAAAAGTTAACTTCAAAATTTATAAAAAGTGTTTCTAATAGAGAAATTAGCGTTAAAAAGAATTATAAATTATTTCGTGTTTTACAAAAAATAGTAAATAAACCTTCATTAAGAAATAAAAAACATAAAGATATTGTATTTAATTTAGAAAATAGGGATATTAAGTCAAGAGTTTTTTATCCAACCGGTAATAATAGAGGCTTAATTATATTTATTCATGGTGGTGGATGGGTATCAGGCTCTGTTGAATCATACACAAATCTTTGTACAGAACTATCTAATAAAACAAAAAGAATTGTCATTTCTGTTGATTATAGATTAGCGCCAGAATATCCATATCCTAATGGATTTAATGATTGTTATGAAGTAGTTAAAATAATTATGGATAATTTAAATTCATACGGCTTAAAAAAACAAGATGTTTGCTTGATGGGAGATTCTGCTGGTGGTAATTTAGTAGCTGCTATTTCAATAAAATCAAAACGTAGAAAAGATTTTAATATAAGAAAACAAATATTACTTTACCCATCTTTACAAAGCGATTATTCTAATAGTACTAAGTATAAATCTGTTATAGAAAAAGGAAAAGATTATCTTCTAACACAAAAACAATTACAAGATTATATATCTTTGTATGTTGCTAATTCCAAAGATTTAAGTAGCCCATATGTATCACCATTAAAAGCAAAATTTCTTTTATTTCAACCTGAAACATTAATTATAACTGCAGATAATGATCCATTGAGGGATGAAGGAAAAAAATATGCTAGAAGACTAAAATTATATTTTAACAAAGTGCAATATTATAATTTAGAAGGTGCTATGCATGGGTTTATGAATAATTTATATGGAAAAAAATACAAGGATACAGCAGTCAAAAAAATAAATGAATTTTTAGGTGATATATATGAAGATAAAAAATAAAAAATGGTATAAGTTAGATAATGCAGCTAAAATTTTTCCTCCTAATATAAATAAAAAAGATTCTAAAGTATTTAGGTTTGCTTGTGAATTGTATGAAGATATAGATAAAACTATTTTGCAAAATGCTTTAGATAAAACTTTAGAGGAATATCCTGTGTTTTTATCAAGTTTAAAAAAAGGATTATTTTGGTATTATTTGGAAACTTCTTCTGTGACGCCATTGGTTACAGAAGAAAATAAAGCTATATGTGATATTATCGATAAAGATCTTTTGTTTAGAGTTTCTTATTATAAAAAAAGAATTAATTTAGAAGTAAATCATTCTTTAACAGATGGAACAGGAACTTTAGCTTTTCTTAAATCTTTAGTATCAAATTATCTAATAGAAAAATACAATATAAAATCTAAAATAATAATGGATACAACCTCAGTATATGAAAAAGAAATAGATAGTTTTGAAAAATATTATTCAAAAAACAAGAAAATAAATCTAACAAAAAGTATAAAAGCTTATAATTTAAAGGGAGAAATGTATCCAGAAAATAGATTAAAAATAATTGAAGGTGTAGTATCAACTAAAAAGATAATAGAGCTTGCAAAAAATTATAAAACGACTGTTACAGTTTATTTGACTAGTGTTTTAATTAAAAGTATCGGTGAAACGATGAGTGTTAAAGAAAGAAAAAAGCCGATAGTTGTTACAGTACCTGTTAATTTAAGAAAATATTTTAAGTCTAATACAGTAAGAAATTTTTTTAATACAATTAGTGTTAGATATAAAATGAATGGTAATGATAAGATAGAACAAATTATAGAAAGCGTTGATAAACAATTTAAACAATACTTGCAAATAGATAATTTAAATAAGCAAATGAATTCTTTTGCTGTATTTGAAAATGTTTTTATAATTAGGCTTGTACCTGTATTTATCAAAGATGTTGTATTAAAGTATTTTCATAGCCGCTCTAGAAAAGAACAAACCATAGCGTTATCAAATATAGGCATAGTAGAAATGCCTAAGGAATTACAAAAATATATTAAATTATTTGATGTTTTTGCTAGTACTGATTGTACACAGATATGTATGTGTTCTTATCTGGATAATATGGTTTTGTCTTTTACAACACACTTTGTTGATTCAGAAATAGAGAAAAATTTCTTTAAAATATTAAATAAAAATGATATAGAAATAGTTATAAATACCAATATAGTTGAGGATGATGATTATGAAGAAGTGTTATAAATGTAATGTATCTATTAATTCCAATATATCAAAATGCCCTTTATGTAAGAGTAATATAGAAGATAATGCTAATGAAGAAAGTGTATTTCCTATAATTCCTAATCTTTATATGAAACATAAACTATTCTATAAGTGCTTGTTATTTATTTCTATTTTAAGTAGTGTATTGTGTATCATTATTAATTATCTAGTAAGTGATAAAATTAGTTGGGCTTGTTTTGTTGTAGCAGGAATTATTTCTTTTTGGATAACTTTTGTAATTGGTGTTAAGAACAGAAATAATTTTATGAGGCTACTTTTTGCAGAAATGATTTTAATTTTAATTGCATCGATTATATGGGATTATTTTACTGGATGGCATTTTTGGAGTATTACTTTTGTATTGCCGTTTTTATGTATATCATATATATCTACTTTGTTTTTCTTAAGAATATTTTTAAAAAATATATTTAAGGATCATATAATATATATTTATATTAATTGTTTAATCGGGTTAATTCCACTATATTTTATATTTAAAGATTTTCTTTCAATTAAATGGCCTTCAATTGTTTGTATAACAATAAGTATACTAGCTATACTTGCTTTAGCGATATTTAATCATAAACAAATGAAAAATGAATTAGAAAGAAGATTACATATTTAAGATATAAATTAGCATTTATATCTTTTTAATATAATTAGATTAAGGATATAATAACCCTATTTTTGAAATTGATAATTTAAAAAGGTAACAATTTTCAAAAATCAACTAATGAAGTTGGAGAACAATTTAAAGAATCTTTAACGGTTACTCAAAACAAAAAAATAACTATTGATTAATTTCAATAGTTATTTTGTTTATATATTTACAAGCGTTAAGTGCAGCAATCGTACCATCACTACAAGCTGTAGTTAATTGCCTAATAGGTTTAATTCTTACATCTCCAGCAGCAAATATACCGTCTATGTTTGTAGTACAATCTTCATTAGCTATAATATAACCTTTGCCATCTGTCTTAACTAAATTTTTACACATACTAGAAACAGGAATATGTCCTATAGCTATAAATAATCCATCTATTTCTAAAGTACTTTCTTTATTAGTTTCGTTATTTTTGATAGTTATGCTTTCTAACTTATCTTGGCCTTTTATATCAACTATATTTGAATCTAATACAAAATATACGTTATCTCTTTGTTTTAATTTATCTAAATTAATAGAATCTATTTTAAAATCTTTTTGTCTATATATAACATATACCTTACTTGCGATATCGCTTAAATATAAAGCATCATCTATAGCGTTATTTCCACCGCCAGTAATAGCAACAACTTTTTCTTTATAAAATACACCATCACAGGTAGAACAATAAGAAATGCCTCTACCAATTAATTTATCTTCGTTACTAAGCCCTAATTTTCTATTTTTAGATCCTGTAGCTATTATAACGGTTTTTGATTTATAAGAATTTTTGTTAGTTATAATTTCTTTAAAATCTTTTTTATTTTTTATTTGTAATACTTCTTCAAATTTTATGTCTGGGTTAAACTTTTTTACTTGATTATATAATTTAGTAGCATATTCATATCCTGATATTTCTTCAAATCCAGGATAATTTTTTACTTTATCAGCACTAACTATTTGACCACCGTATACTGATTTTTCTAAAAGTAATATTTTTTTTCTAGCTTGCGAAGCATATATAGCAGCAGTCATTCCGGCTGGACCGGCACCTATAATAATAATATCGTACATTAATTGTCTCCTAAAAATTCAATTAATGAATCCTCATCCATAAACCCTATATTTCTTTTTAGTTCTTGTCCATCTTTAAAAAGTATTGTAGTAGGTATAGACATAACACCTAATTTTCTAGAAATATCTTCTTTATCATCATCGACGTTTAATTTACAAAATTTAATATCGTTATTTATTTTAGAAGCATTTTCAAATATAGGCCCAAACATTTTACAAGGACCACACCAAGGAGCCCAAAAATCTACAACAGTTAAGCCTTTGTTATTCAGAACTTCGTTTTTAAAATTATTTTCAATATTTATCATATTAATACCTCCATTATTTATATTTTACTAAATTAAAGAGTTAAATACAATATAAAACAAAAAAAATAAAAAAAGTTCAAAAAAGTGTTGATTTTTTTGTGAAAATAACGTATAATTTTGTATGTGTGACGTGCGAAGATGTGTGAGGTTGCTGATACACCAGGTTAAGTTGTTATACAAAATAATCTGAAAATCAGGTTTTTACACGGAGCAAGTCTATACTGGATATAGACGAAGGGAGGATACAAGATGTCAAAAACTAAAATTCGTATCAAATTAAAAGCGTTTGAACATAAAAGTTTAGACAAAGCTTGCGCTAAAATCGTTGAAACAGTTAAGAGAAATGGTGGTACAGTTGTTGGACCAGTTCCACTACCAACTGAAATTGAAAAAATCACTATCTTAAGAGCTGTTCACAAATACAAAGATTCACGTGAGCAATTTGAGAGAAGAACACACAAAAGACTAGTAGATATCGTTGATCCATCAAAGGAAACTATTGAAGCTCTAGCTCATTTAGATATTCCGAGTGGTGTAGATATCAAAATTATTAAATAATAGGAGGAGAAAATATGAAAGGAATCTTAGGTCGTAAAATTGGAATGACTCAAGTATTTACAGAATCTGGTAAATTAATTCCTGTAACTGTTGTTGAAGTTGAGAAAAATGTAGTTACTCAAATCAAAACTAAAGAAAACGATGGTTATGAAGCAATTCAATTAGGGTTTGGAAATACAAGAGAAAAGTTAGCGACTAAAGCTTCTGCTGGTCACACAGCAAAAGCACAAACTACACCTAAGCGCTTCTTTAGAGAAATAAAAGGTGTAGATATCAATTCATATACTCTAGGACAAGAAATATCAGCTGATATTTTCACTCCAGGAGAAGTGGTTGATGTAACTGGAACTACTAAAGGTAAAGGGTTCCAAGGTGTTATTAAAAGACACGGACAAAGTAGAGGTCCTATGGGACATGGTTCACATTATCATAGAAGACCAGGTTCAATGGGTACAATGAGACCGATGCGTGTTTTTAAAGGTAAAAAACTTGCAGGTCATATGGGAACACTTACAGTAACTATTCAAAACCTTGAAGTTGTTGCTGTAGATACTGAAAACAATGTAATATTAATAAGCGGTAATATACCAGGACCTAAAAAAGGTTTAGTAATTATTAAGAGCGCTGTTAAAGCAAATGGAAAAATCAACGAAATGGAAAACTTAGTTTCTTATGAAGTTGAGGAACCAATTGTTGAAACACCAGTGGTTGAAGAAGTTGTTGAAGCAACTGAAACTACTAAGGAAGAAAATTAGTAGGGAGGATACATAATATGGCAAAATTAAATGTATTAAACACAAATGGTGAAAAAGTTAAAGATATTACATTAAACAAAGAAGTATTTGGTATAGTTCCAAACGATGCGGTATTATATGATGCGATTAAATTAGCTCAAAATAATGCTCGTCAAGCTACAAAAGGTGTTAAAGGACGTTCTGATGTTTCTGGTGGAGGAAGAAAACCATGGAGACAAAAAGGAACTGGACGTGCTCGTCAAGGTTCTACAAGAGCGCCACATTGGTATCATGGTGGTTGGGCATTTGGTAACCAATCAAGAAACTATGAAGTTAAACAAAACAGAAAAGAAAGAGCTTTAGCTTTAAAATCTGCTTTAGCTTACAAAGTTATCAACAAAGAATTAGTTGTTGTTGATTCATTAAATGTTGAAACTAATAAAACTAAAGATATGAAAAATATCTTAGCTAATTTTAAAGTTGAAAGAAACGTTTTAATAGTTGTTTCTGAATTAAATGAAAATTTAGTTTTAGCTACTCGTAACTTAAACAATGTTTTATTACTTGAAGCTAGTGAAATAAATGTATTAGATTTAGTTTCTGCTAACTTAGTAATAGTAGAAGAATCTGCTATGAAAGAAATAGAGGAGGCTTTAGTATAATGAATAATTATAGAGATGTTATAAAAGCTCCGATTATTACTGAAAAATCTGCAACTTTAAGTGAAAATGGAAACGTTATTACTTTAAGTGTAGATCCAAAAGCAAATAAAACACAAATTAAACAAGCTGTAGAAAAAATCTTCGATGTTAAAGTTGAAAAAGTTAATACAGTTAACGTTAAACCAAAAACTAAAAGAGTTGGACGTTATTCAGGATTAACTAACAGAAAGAAAAAAGCTATAGTTAAATTAAAAGAAGGAAGTTCAATAGAACTTAACTAATCTAGAGGAGGAAATACAATGGCAATCAAAAGTTATAAATCAACAACTAATGGTAGACGTGGTATGACTACTTTAGATAATAGTGGATTAACTAAAGTAGCACCAGAGAAATCACTACTTGTTACATTAAAGAAAAATGGTGGACGTAATAATCAAGGTAAAATAACTGTTCGTCATCAAGGCGGAGGAGCTAAAAGAAAATATCGTATTATCGATTTCAAAAGAATTAAAGATGATGTAGTTGCAACAGTAGCATCTATAGAATACGATCCAAATAGAACAGCTAATATTGCTTTAATTAAATACGCTGATGGAGAAAAAGCTTATATAATTGCTCCAAAAGGATTAAAAGTAGGGGATAAAGTTGAAAGTGGTGTTAATGCAGATATCAAAATTGGTAACTGCTTACCATTAGCAAATATTCCAGAAGGTACATTAGTTCACAATGTTGAATTAAAATCTGGAAAAGGAGCTCAAATGGCTCGTTCTGCAGGTTCAAGTGTTCAAATACTTGGATTTGAAGGGAAATATGCATTACTTCGTTTAGCCAGTGGAGAAGTTCGTAAAGTATTAAGTACTTGTCGTGCGACTATTGGTGAAGTAGGAAATGAAGATCATGAATTAGTAAATTTAGGTAAAGCTGGTCGTAAAAGACATATGGGTATTAGACCTACAGTTCGTGGATCAGTTATGAACCCTAATGATCACCCTCATGGTGGTGGTGAAGGTAGAGCTCCAATCGGACATAAAGGACCTCTTACACCTTGGGGTAAACCTGCACTTGGATATAAAACTCGTAAAGGTAAAAAACAATCAGATGACTTAATAGTACATCGCCGTAAAAAATAGGAAAGGATGGTAGAAAATGGCTAGAAGTTTAAAAAAAGGACCTTTTGTAGATGAAAGTCTAATGAAAAAAGTTCAAAAAGTAAATGAATCTGAGAAAAAAGAAGTTATTAAAACTTGGTCACGCCGTTCAACAATATTTCCTGAATTTATAGGTAACACATTTGCTGTTCACAACGGTAAAGAATTTGTTCCAGTTTATGTTACTGAAGATATGGTAGGACATAAATTAGGTGAATTCGCTCTTACTCGTAAATTCGGTGGTCACGGTGATGACAAAGGTAAAAAATAAAAACCTAGGAAGGATGAATTATAATGGAAGCAAAAGCAATCGCAAGGGGACTTAGAATCCCTCCACGTAAAGCTCGTCTAGTAATTGATCTAGTACGTGGTAAAAACGTGGCAGAAGCAGATAGAATTTGTAGAAACTACAATAGTAAAGCTGCTAGATTAACTTTAAAAGTGTTAACTTCTGCTGTAGCAAATGCTGAAAACAACTTAGGTTTAGATAAAACTAAATTATATGTTAGTAAAGCATATGTTGATGAAGGACAAACATTAAAAAGAATGAAATTTGGTTCTCGTGGACACGTAGATCCAATTA
>SVAX01000017.1 GCA_015059155.1 Bacillota bacterium
TATTCAACCGAACCCCCTGAAGGAGCCGAAAGGCTCCATTTTTGTTTATATTAAAGGGTTTAAGGCCTATTAAGTAATTTTAGGTACACTTTTAGGTACACAAATTTAAAAAAATCCAGAAATTTTTCTGAATTTTATATTTTTGTTACTTTGGAATTTAGTTCATTATTTTCTAATACTATATTATCGGAAATCCAATTTTCTAATTGTTTTTTTGTAAAAACTAATGAAGTAGTATCATCTATAGCTTTCATAAATTTTTTACAAGCCTCTAAAATTAAGTTTATTTCGTTTTCGATTTCTGGAATAAAAATCATTTCATTTTCGTTCTTTTGAATTTTTCCCATTTTCAATTTTGCAAAACTTATAGAAAATTTTAATGAAGCTAAATTAATGTTTTGCCATGAACTTTTTAAGTTTCTTTTTAAATAGGAAATTTGTTCATTTTTACTTTTAAAAAAATAATAATCTTTGTCATATGTTTCAAGTATATTTAAGTCCATACTTATATTGTTAATGTTTTGTGAATAAAATTTATCAAACAATGTTATATTATTATCTTTCATATTTTCTATATTATTTATTAAAAAATAAGCGTGAGATTTAGCTGAATATAGTGAAGCATATAATTTAGATTTGTTATCATTTTTTAGAGAAAAATAATTAGGTAGTTCTAATAAAAAAGATATTATGGAACTTGTTAATAATGCTAACATTATTTCGTATATTTTTCCTCTATCTAAAAAAATTAAAAATGGTAAAGATATTATTCCAATTATGAAACTAATGATTAATATATTTCTATGTGTTTTCATTATTTCCTCCTTTTTAGTTTATTATTTTATCATATTTTGAAAATAAAGAAAAATATGTTTTTACTAAAGTGCAAAAATTGCACTTTGAAATTTCTTTTTTTATGTATATAATACTGACAAATAGGAACTTTTTTGTTATAATGTTATTAGTGGAGGTGCTAAGATGTCTGAGAGAGAATTAGATTCAAGTATAAATGAATATATTGAAACAGAAACACCTAAAAACTATGTAAAACAATTACAATGGGATATGGCTATTGGACTTCAAGAAGTAGATAACTTAAAACCATCTAAGTATTTAGAAAAGTTGTTACAAGAAAATGTAACAGGTGAAAAAACGATTTATGAAGTTGAACATGAATTAAAACAATATTATGTAGAAAAAGATAAAACCGATAAAACAATTCAAGATGAATTTGAATGTGATCTAGTTTCTACTAGAATAGTTCAACTACTAGAAGAAGATAATTTTGAACTATCAGTAGACTATATAAAATATATACATGAATATTTATTTAAAGATGTCTATGAATTTGCAGGAGAATTTAGAAAAGTGGATTTTTCTAAACATGAAAGAATTTTAAATAATGATTCGGTTGCTTATGGTGATTGTAAATTATTAGAACAATCATTAGATTATGACATATCATTAGAAAAAAATAAAAATTATGAAGAAATGAATATAGTTGATGTAATTAATAATATAACTAACTTTTCTTCAAGTATATGGCAAATACATCCATTTAGAGAAGGTAATACTAGAACTACAGCATTATTCATAGAAAAGTATTTAGTATCACTAGGATATGATGTAGATAACACTATGTTCAAAGAAAAATCAGTTTATTATAGAAATGCATTAGTAAGAAGTAATTATTTTAATAATTATTTAAATATAAAACAAGATAATAGTTTCTTAATTAAATTCTATGAAAATTTATTATTAGGTAAAAACAATAATTTACATTCAAGGGATTTAATTGTAGAAGAATTATTTAATAAAGAGAATTAAAAAGAGGCGCTAGTACAGGCTTATTAATTTAATAAGTTTTTGTATTGGTGTTTTTTAGTAGTAAAGGAGAATATAATTATGGATAAAATAATTCCAAGTTTTAAAAAATCATTGTTTAATGGTTCTAAAGAATTAATAGGTGATTTGACGGAATATGGAATTGATAGTTTATTAGATGAAGGATTATTTAAATCATTTCCAATTGTTGGTTTTTTAGTTGGTATAAAAAATACATGCCAAAACATTCATGATAGAAACTTATTAAAACAAACATTACAATTTATAAAAGAATTTAATGATGGAACAATTAGTCCGGAGTTACTTGATAAATACAAAAAAAATATTGATAATAATTCTAAAAAATTGGAAGATGAATTAGGAAGGGTACTAATACTATTAAATGGAAATGTAGAACTTGAAAAATCTAAAATGTTAGCCAATTTATTTAGAAATTATATTAATAATAAAATTAGTTGGGATGAATTTTGTGAATTTTCAGAAATAGTTAAAATGTTATTCGTAAAAGATATAAATTATTTAAGAAAAATATATAGTGGAGAGTTTAAAAGACGTAGTATAGTTCCTGATTATGTATATAATAGACTTGTTTCATTAGGATTAATAACTATGACGCTAAAAGGATTATATCCCGATGCTCCTGGCAGTTTATCATTTAGTAATGAGCAAAATATTTCTTTATCCAAAATAGGTGGTAAATTTTATCAATCAATTATTTTAAGTTAAAATTTATATATAGGTGGTGTAATTATGAGTAATTTCAATCCAAAGTATGACGATTATAAAAAAGATGGAAAAATATATATATTTGATAAAAAAAGTAATGATGATGGCAGTAACTATAGAATGGCTGAAACGTTTTGTGATATTGGTAATACATATACAGAAACACAATATACTGTTGAACAACAATCTTTAGAATTTGAAATAAAAGATAAAGTTAAATTATATGAGTCTGATATAGGTCAAGCCAAGTATTGGTGTTGGCTTGTAGAAACTGAAAAAGGAAATACAACAAGTGGATTGCATATATGTAGAAGAACTGCAAAAGGTAATGTATATAATGAACAAGAAGTGACTTTAAACCCTCATGCAATTAGTGTATTAAAAAAATTTTTAGATGAAATAGAATTGTGTAAAGATGAAACATTACATAAGATTCAAACTTCAAATAATGATTTTGATAGAATATTAACTAAAAATGATTTTTTGAAAATAGTAGAAAAAAATATTTCTAGTATTGATGATTATTACATATTACTTGATATAAAGAAAAAACAAAAAACAATTATGGAATTAGAAGAAATCGTTAGCGGTAATCACGGAAATGAGGTGTCTATACAAAAATTTTTAAAAAAGAATTTGTGGCTTTTTGGAAATGAGTATGCTACTTTTGTTAAGGAGGAAAAAATAAATTCAAAAAACATCTTAGATGGTATTCCAAAAAATATAGATAATTTTATTGATGTCATAGAAGTTAAATTGCCAGAGGTAGAATTATTTCGTTATGATAGCCATCATAATAATTATTATTCTTCTAGTGAATTAACTAAAGCAATTGCACAAACCCAAAATTATATTTTTGAATTAGAAAAAATGACTACTGAAGAAGACTTTCAAAAGAATAATAATTGTAAAATTATTAAACCTAGGGGAATTGTCCTTATTGGGACAAAAAATAAATTAAATGAAGATGAAGTAAACTATTTAAGAATATTAAATTCTTCATATCATAATCTAACTATTATTACATATCAACAATTATTAGAAAAAGCAAAAAACATCTTATCTTTATCTGAAAAAGTAAGCGCAAATATAGAAATATAATTTTTAAATGCATATAAATTTATTGGCGTTTAATGCTTAAAATGAAAAAGAGACCTAGTCCGTTAAAGGACTAGGTCATCTTTGTTTTTGGGTTTTACTATTTCATATTCTTCATAATCATACGATTCTTCTTCTAGTTCAGGTAATGTCTCCTTATGTTCTAGTAAGATAGTTGGTTTAGTTTCAATAATATTATTATTTAATCTGCTGTTTTGTAATTCGATAATATTAACTATAGTATCAAGTCTATTTTGATACATGTGGGAATAGGTGTTTAAAGTTTCATCAATTTTAGTGTGTCCAAGATATTTAGCAACTAAAGTTATATTAGCTCCACTATCTATTAATAAAGAAGCACAACTATGTCTAAAGTCGTGTATTCTTATATCTTTAACTCTAGCCATAAAAGCATTCTTTGTTTTTCTATCTAATAGAGTAGTAGCAGATAACGGATCAATATTACCAAACACATACCAAGATTCTCTAAAACCATAATAATTAGCATCGTCATTATATAAATCAGATAAATCTTTTAATAAGAAATTGGGAATAGGGATAGTTCTATAACTTGAACTTGTTTTAGGACTAGTAACTGTATAAGGTTTACCAGTCTTAGGGTCAGGGACTTTAACAATGTTTTTATTAACAGTTAAAGTGCTTCTGTTAAAGTCTATATCATTCCAAGTTAATCCTCTTAATTCACCGTTTCTAAGTCCGCAATAAAATAAAGTTTGAAATGCACACCTAAATTTTAAATTTGTTTCTACTGATAAGAATCTTTGAAACTCATCTAATGTGTAAAATAACATTTCTTTTTTTCTTTCATTTGGATTGGTAAAGTTAGTCATTTTATTATAAACTTTAACAAAGTTAATATCATACCATTTAGTACCAAAATTCATTAATGCTTTTAAGTATTTATAAACACCATTTTTGTATCTAGTAGAAATAGGTTTATTATTCATAAATTGTCTCCACATTTCAAAGTGTCTAATATTAAAAGATTCTAATTTAATATTTTCTAATGGTTCTAAATATACCATCATATTTCTATAATTTGATAGAGTAGTTACTTTAACTTTATCTTGTTGGTATTGATAATGTTCTTGTATTAAATCTTTAAAAGTTAAATCAGTAAATTCAGTTTGATTTTTAATTTTTACTTTAAATTCAGCTTCATGATCTTTTGCTTCTCTACGAGTAGCAAATTTTTTAGAATGGTATCTGCATCTTTTATCTAATAAATCTCTATATGTTAAATCAACATACCAACTTCTACCATCTTTTGTACATTCATTATTTTTAGCTTGTCTTATTGATATAAATATCACATCCTTTCTATAATTCAAATAACTTATGAAATTCGTCAGCAGCTTCTTTTGCTTCTTTATTAAGTTTATTAGCAGCTTTAATTGAATCGGCTAAACTAATATAATCGCTTACATATCTCATAGGTTTTCTATTTAACTTAATATCTAAAGCACTAGATACTTTTTTAAAAGCATTTTTCCAATAATCAATTTCATCATCTTTATTTTTTAATTCTATATTTTGTTTATAAACATATTTTTTAGTATCAATTAATTCTTTATTATTCTTATAAAAATTATTTTCTATTGATAATCTATTAATAGTGTTTTCATTAGAATCTAATTTGTTTTTATTTATATTATTTAATCTTTCTAAATTAGTAGAGTAGTCAATTAATTTTTCAACATCTTTAGAACTATATCCAATAATATTTTTCTTAATATTTAAATTATTATTTTTAATATTACTTTCTAAAACATCTTTAGATTTATTTATTTCAATATTATACTTTTCAATATCTTTATATAAATTATTCATTTCAGATTTTAATTCATTTATCTTATATTCTAATTTGGTTTGATGAACTTTATTAGCTCCAATATTACCTCTATCTAATTTATAACCACAATCAGTTATATACTTATTAAATTTATCTTGAATATTAGCAAAAGAATTTCTTCCACCTAAATCTTTCCAAAACTGATCATTATTTAAAAAGTTACCTTTAACAGATTCATAAATAATTTTATTATTTTTATCTCTAAGTAGTATAGTTTTACCATTTTCTTTAATTAGATTTCCTTCTGAATCTCGTTTATAACATTTCCTTTTAACTTGATCAACAATAGGTAAAAAGTAAGCTTGTAGGTGAGGAGTATCTTCATCGTAATGAACTTGTGCCATTACTATATTTTCTTTGCCGACTAAATCTTCTAAAAACTTCATACAACAATCAAAATATTTAGTTACTTCATAAGGAATATCATTTTTAGATTTAATATCGGGTACTAATATATTTTGACCTTTCTTATCGCCTGATTGATAAATCCTATCAGTTTCTTTAAATGGTAAACCCAGAGTCATAAAAAACTCTGGGCCACTTGTAAATGTTACACCATTTAATATATTTGTTTTAGTCTTATGAGAATATTCAATGTCTCTATCTTCTAAAATGGATTTAACTTCTTGATATAAATTACTCTTATTAATATCTTTATAATGTACATTAAATTTAGTTCTTTCAGAATCATAATTACCTGTACCAATTCTTTTATTCATTTCATTACCTATAAGATATAAATCTTTAGTTTTATAATTATTAACAAATCTTAATACTTGTTTTCCATCATACATATATCAACCTCCTTATATGAAAAAAACAACCTTAGTGGTTGTTAGTGTATAATAAATTATATATGGTAGTTATTATTACTATTCCAAAGTGAATTAAAAAATCTTTTTGATTATCAGTGAATGCTTCTCTTTCTTCTAGTGCTTGTTCTTTAGCGTGTCTAAAACACTGGATTTGTTTTCTATATTTTTTGATTGTTTCATTATCAATATAATCAAATGAGATTTTTGTATAATCCGGCTCTAAAAATTTTCCATCTTTTAAAAGCATATTTTCTATTAAATTAGCAATTTCTTGTAGTTGTTCATCTTTTTTCATTTTAAAAAACTCATTACTTCTTGTAGAAATTTTTTGAAACATTTTGTTTATTTCTTCATTAAGATTAATAGGTAATGTAGTGTTTTTTTTAAAATGTAATTTTGATATTAATAACTTTCTTTGAGCGTATGGTACATCACCATTTGGCCTTTGCAATCCCATCTCTATGAGTCTACCTCTAATTGTGCTATATGCAAAGTCAACTAAATTCTTTTCGGGTCTTTGCAATATTCTTGGGAATTCTTCAATAGTATATCCATTTTTATATAAGTAATAACTAACTAAATGATATTTATTGTTGTTCTTATTATAATCGCATTCTGGTTGTATTAATTTTTTAAAATAATCAATTGCTTCTTCGTCATCAAAAATTTCATATTCCATTTCATCGTTAAGAGGACCAAAACAACTTTCAAAATCTTTTTTTACTGCCTCATAATTTGTAATAAGGTCATTATAAAAAGAATAATAGTACTCATCTTCTTTGATGTGTTCTTTATAAAATTGTATTAAATTCATTAGATTTCACCTCAAATACTATTATACCACCATAATTAGTCATTTTATGACTTATCTCACTAGGGCATAGCCCAAAATGTGAGTTAGGATAAATCCTAAAACCTTATTCTTCTAAACTAAGCGGATCAATAAACTTAGCTTTATAATTTCTAGATGTAGCTGTTCTATTTAACTCAACATATATACCTTCTTGTTCTAATCTTTTTATATTACTATTTAATAATCTACCAAAGCGAGAAGGGGTAATTAATAAGTTTAATTCAGCAACTATTTCTGCTGGAGTAAATATAACCTCTTTTTTCTTAATTACATATCTCATAAATGCGGATAAATTAAAATCTAGTTCTGTGTTATCTTCATCCATTATTTCAAATATTAATTTATCATTTTTTATCAAATTAAGATTTTGTTCTTCAAAATCTCTATTTATTATTTTTAATGTATAGGTATTATCTTTGTTATTAATTAAAGTTAATATACCATTCATATTTCCATCTATACCAATACTACCTAAAGTTTTACCTTCTTTATTTAAATGGTGTACTAGTAGAAATGTTAAATTATATTTTTTAGATAGTTCTCTATATTTATCAAACTTCCTTTTCATAACATCACTATAATTGTTTATATCTAATTCATAACCGTAATCAATACCACACATAATATCAACTATAACAAATTTACCATTATAGATTTCTGAAAATTCTTTTAGTTCTAATTGTAAGTCATCAGTTAAACATAATCTATGATTAGAATCTTTCTCAAGGAAGAAGAACGAGTTAGGAGAAAACTCATAACTCGTTATATTTAATCTTTCCTTAAGTTGTAAACTTGAGAGTTCTGTGCTAATATATAAAACAGGAGTGGGATTTACTTTAAATCCTAAGAACTCTTTATTGTTAGTTAGAGAATTGGCAATCTGTAGTGCTAAAAAAGATTTGCCAACCTTAGGTTCTGCAACTAAACAATATAATCCATTAGACTTCATTATTCCTTCAATAATGTTGTCTTTTTTTATGTCTGTATTTAATTGTTCTATAGGTATCATTTAATTTCCCTCCTTACCATATTTTGTAAATAATTAATATTTATGTTTAACTTATTAACAACTTCACACATAGGTATTAATCCACAAGGTAATTTATAACCTTTATCTTCTAAATCTGTAATAATTTCTTTTCTAATTTTTAGTGCTGAATTTCTTCCAAGATTAGTTAACTTCATTAAATCTTGTAGAGAACACCATTGTTTTGATAGTAATTCTAAAGTTTCGTTTGCGGACATATATCAACCTCCTTATTCGAAATAGTTCAAATAGTAGTTATTATATGGAATGCTAGGATCTATTTTTTCTATATCAACTAGCATTTTATATAAAGCCTTTCTATCAGTTTTTTC
>SVAX01000005.1 GCA_015059155.1 Bacillota bacterium
TAATTAAAGGGTTACTAAATCCTATTAAAGTTTGAAAAGCATAATAAAAGAGAACTAAATTTTAGTCCTCTTACCGATTCATTTATCATTAGTTTTTGGTTCCACCAACACTACTTGACATTGAACCTAGATTTCTAATAATTAATTAATGCATTCTTCTTGCTAAATCTTCATCATATAAATCTTGATTATCAACTTTAATATTCAAAATTGCACTTTGTTCTATAGCTTTCTTAATCAATTTATTTCTTTCTTTATTATATTCATCATTATCAGTTAAATCATGATCATTACTATTATCTGTATCATTCATAGCTTTTACTCCTGCTACAATATCAATTTTTTTAGATGAAAAAAATGGGCTATTAATATCATAAGATTTTGTTTTATGATCATCATTATAGAATAATCCTACTGATGATTCACCTGAACCATTTTCAAAACTATATTTTGTTGTAATATTTTCATAATCATCTATTCCAAAAACTTCACCAACATATTTCTTTGTTGCTTCAGTAGAATTAGAATGTGCGACTGAATAACCAGTTGTATATATATGTTCATTAACTAATTGTTCTTGTCTTATTAAATTTAAAACTATTTCAACATTTTCACTTTGAGTAGTTATATCTTTTTTAGAAATAAATGAATTTATTAATTTATTTTGATTAATTAACTCCTTTATTTCTTCTGGAGACATTAACTCATTTGAAATGTTATATTTTTCAAATAATGACTCATCTACATCATACTTATATAAATCTAAGTCAAATAAATCTTTTGAAATATCAATATATCTTATTATATTGTTTTCTAAAGATTCTTCACCATAATATTGAACAACTGATTGTCTACGTTTTTGGTCATTTTTATCTATTGCTTTTTTTATAGCAAAAGCTCCACCTACTACTATTGCTGCAACTACTACCGCACTAACTATAAGTTTAAATTTACTATTTTTTTCTTTTGAACGTTTAAAAGCATTTTCATTTATTTGTACTGTTTGGCCGTTTAGACTTTTTATTATTTTTGTTTTCATTTATATCAACTCCTACTATAATTATACCAAAGAAAACTAAATATTAAAAGAATTATTTATTATATTCTTTAAGAAATTCTAATAAATTAATAGCTACATTCTTAGGTAAAATATTTTCTAATTCTTCTATACTTGCTTCTTTCATTTTATTTATAGTTTTATATTTTTTTAATAATTCTTTTCTTCTTTTTTCTCCTATACCTTCTACATTATCAAGTATACTAGATAAACTACCTTTGCTTCTTATTTGTTTGTGATAATTAATTGTAAATTCATGTACTTCATCTTGCATTCTTTCTAACATATAAAATAAATTGCTTTTTTTATCTATTTTTACTTCTTCTATAGGATCAAAAGCTAACAATGACTCTGTTGTATGCTTATCATCCTTCTTAAGCCCTACAACAGGTATATTAAGATTTAAACTATTTATTACATCTCTAGCTACATTTATTTGACCTATACCACCATCGACAATTATTAAATCAGGTCTTTCTAAATTATCCTTTAAAACTCTAAAGTATCTTCTATATAAAACTTCTCTCATAGTACCATAATCATCATTAGTATCTATACTTATTTTAAATTTTCTATAATTATTTTTACTTGGTCTACCATCTACAAAAACAACCATACCAGATACATTATATGTTCCAAATAGATGAGCATTATCAAATATTTCTATTCTAGAAAGTTTATCTAGCTTTAATATTTCTTTTAATTCATCATTTGCCATTACAGTTTTTTCTTCATCTTTTTTAATTAGTTCAAATTTTTCATTTAACATTATTTTAGCATTCTCACAAGCATTATTAACTAACTTTAACTTTTCACCTTTCATAGGCTTTTTTACATTCATACTTAAGTATTCACTAAGTAATTTATCATCTACTATACTAGGAACAAGTATTTCTTTAGGCTTATTTAAATTAGTATAAAAACGTGCAATGTAGCGTGTTAATTCCTCTTCAACATCATCCACTATATCGAATATTTTAGATTTTCTTTCAACTATTTTAGATCCTCTTATAAAAAATACTTGTATACTTAAATACCCTTTATCTAAATAGTATCCAAATATATCCCTATCTACATTATCTTTTAACTCTACTTCTTGATTAGTTAAAGTTATATTAATATAATCAAGTAATTCTTTATATTCTTTTGCTTTTTCGAAGTGTAGTAAATTACTCTCATACTCCATTTTTTCTTTTAATTTTTTTGTTACTATAGTGTGATCTCCATTTAAAAATTTTATTATTTCATTTTTCATTTCTATTATTCTACTATCTTCTATTTTATTAGCACAATATCCTAGACATTCTCCTATGTGGTAATACAAACATGGCCTTTTTTGATAAGTATTACATTTTCTTAAAGGATATATTCTATTTAATAAATTTACTGTGTTTCTAGCAGCTGTAACATTAGGATATGGCCCATATAAGTATTTTGCTTTTTTCTTTCTATTTATATTTCTTACTACTCTTAAAGTAGGTACATGCGTTTCAGTAAGTTCTATATATGGATATGTTTTATCATCTCTAAGTAATATATTATATTTAGGATCATATTTCTTTATTAAGTTTATTTCAAGTATTAAAGATTCTATTTCACTGTTAACTACTATGTATTCAAAATCAGCTATCTCACTAACAAGTTTAGCGGTTTTTCCATAGTGTTTACCTCTAAAATATGAATTAACTCTATTTTTTAACTTTTTAGCTTTACCTACATAAATAATAATACCATCTTTATTTTTCATTAAATAACATCCTGGTAATTGAGGTAATAAAAGTAATTTATTTTTTAAATTTTCATTCATAGAAATCACCTGTAGTTATTATAACATTAATTTAATAAAAGAAAAAGATAGAACAATCTATCTTTTTAAAATGCACAAATTATTTTTCTTTTACTTTTACTTTTTGTTTTTCATTATCTTTTGTAAAAGTTTTATAACCTTTGTTTAATAGTCTATCTAACTTTTTATTATCTTTTAGGTAATCATCTATTATATCTTTTCTTATATTTTTAATATTTTCTCTTTCAATAGAAAATAATTGTATTTGATTTTTTAGTTCTTTTTTATTATTTAATAATTCGATTAATTCTTCATCAATTGCATTTTTCTTTTTTTTATTTAAAGATAAATCTTTTTCATTTTTCTTAATTTCTTCTTCAATATCTTCCAGCCTATGTGTTTTTAAATATTTTTTATTTGAATAATAATTATTATTTTCACCACAAAGCAGTGCAGATGGAATAAGAATTAAACTTGGAATTATAACATTAGAAAAACTAATATTTTTTTCAACAGATAAATATAGTGTTGCCATTATAATTGTAAAAAGTATTAAATATCCTATTGTTCCTAATATTGTATTTCTTTTCCATTTTTTTATATTTTTTTGTTTATATTGTAACTCATTTCTATTTGAATTAAGTTCATCTATTTTACAATTTAAATCTTCTTGATTTTTATTTAATTGCATTTGTTGATTAGATTTTATTCTTTCTTCTTTTTCAAGTTCATACACTCTATTTAATAATTTTTCTATTTCATTTGTTAATTCATTTATTTTTTCTAAACCTTTATCCATAAAAACTAACCTCCTGTTATATAATCAAAGGAATTTAAAAAGATAGACTATTCTACCCTTTTAAATCCAGGTCTCCTAAAAAATCATCAATTGTCATCATTCTTTTATCTATGCTTTCTAAAGATATATTTTCTTTTATTATTTCCTTAGATTCGATATCTGCTTTTTTCACTTCTTTAGGATTTTCTAAAGTTTTTTCAATAAATACATCAAATATATCATGTTTAGATAAACTTGTACCAGTTGAATGTCTATCAGCTATAGGTAATTCTGTTAATTTAATTATTTCTATATCTTCTTTAAATTTTAATCCTATATTATGTCTAGAATTAATTACAAAAGATTTAAGAATATAATATGGATTAGTTTTAACATCTCTTATAACTTGAATACCTTTTCTTGCTCTTGAAATTCTTTCAAATTCAGATATTTTAACACGTTTACCAGTATTTTTAGTTGTAACGAGTGTTATATATTCTTCATCACTAATAACAGATCCATTAGCAACTACATCGTTCTTTAAACTTATTCCTTTTACACCACTAGCACGACTACCTAGTATTGGAATTTCATTTATATCAAACTTAAGTCCAAATCCATTATGAGTAGTTATAAATACATCAGTACCATTATTATATGATATATTAGCAACCATATCACCATCTTTAAGTTTTATATAAGGCATTGGTTTAGTATATCTTAATGCTTTTAAATCACTAATTAAAGTACGTTTAATCATACCATTTTTAGTAAATACTGTAATATATTTATCTGTCTTAAAATCAATTACTGGAATTGAATCAATGATATTTTCGTCTGGATTAATTTTAATTATATTACTTATATGTTTTCCTAAATCTTTCCATTTCATATCTGGTATTTCATGTACTGGTACAAATAAATAATTACCAATATCAGTAAACATTAATATTGTATCCATTGTATTTAATTCATACATACCTATAACATAATCTTGATCTTTTAATCCTGTTTTATCTTCACTAGATGCACCATAACTTCTTTTTGATACACGTTTTACATAACCATCTTTAGTTACTACTACTATACAATCCTCTTTAGGTATCATAGCAGTTGTATCTATTTTTATTTCTGTTATTTCATCTTTTATTTCTGTTTTACGAGGAGTAGCATATTCATCTTTAATTGCTTTTAACTCTTTTTTCATAACTGTTTTAAGTTTTTCTTCATCACTTAAAATACTTTCTAATATTTGAATTACTTTAAGTAAATTAGCATGTTCTTCTTTTAACACATTAACATCTGTATTAGTTAATCTATAAAGTTGCAAATTAACTATAGCTTCAGCTTGTTTATCTGAAAATTCATACTTTTCAACTAAATTTTTTATAGCATCACTTTTATTCTTACTAGCGCGAATTGTTTTAATGACTTCATCTAGTATATCTAATGCTTTGATTAAACCTTCTACAATATGCATACGAGACTTAGCGTGTTCTAAATCAAATTTAGTACGTCTTGTTATTACTTCTTTTTGATGAGCAATATAAGCATCTAATACTTCAATAATACCTACTATCATAGGTCTTCTATTTACAATAGCTACCATATTATATGAATAACTTATTTGTAAATCAGTATTTTTAAATAAATAATTAAGTATATTATCTACGTCAGCATCTTTTTTTAAGTCAATAGCAATTCTAACCTTTTCTTCCCTATCTGATTCATCTCTTATTTCAATCATTCCATCTATTTTTTTATCATAGATAATATCAGATATCTTTTTAACTAAGTTAGCCTTATTTACTTCGAAAGGAATTTCGTGTATTATTACTTGTTTGCTTTTTTTATCCTCAACTATTTCATATTTAGAACGAATTATTACTTTTCCTCTTCCTTTTGTAAGGGCTTCCTCAATTTGTTCTTTTCCTTCTACTATAGCGCCAGTTGGAAAATCTGGACCTTTTACTATATCAAGAATAGTATCTAATCTACAGTTTGGTGAATCTATTCTTTTTATAGTTGCATCTATTACTTCTCCAAGGTTATGTGGAGGTATCTCAGTAGCATATCCAGCACTTATTCCTTTAGCACCATTTACAAGTAAGTTTGGATACTTAGCAGGTAAAACTATTGGTTCATATAATGTGTCATCAAAGTTAGGTGCCCATTCAATAGTATCTTTATCTATATCTTTTAAAAGTTCACCACTTATTTTGGATAGTCTTGCTTCTGTATAACGCATAGCAGCAGCAGAATCACCATCCATAGAACCATTGTTACCATGCATGTCTATATAACATTCATTTTGTTTCCACCACTGACTCATATGAACCATAGCTTCATAAATAGATGAGTCTCCATGTGGGTGGTAATGGCCCATAACATTACCTACTGCAGTAGCACTCTTTTTATGAGCTTTATCAAATGTATTTTTATCTCTAAACATTGCATATAGAATTCTTCTTTGAACAGGTTTTAAACCATCTCTAACATCTGGAATAGCACGATTTTGAATAATATCTTTAGCATATTGTCCAAATCTATCACCCATTATTTCTTCTAGAGTATAATCATAAATTCTACCTAATATTTCTATTGTCTCTTCTTTCTTCTTTGCCATACTTCACTCCTAATTAATTTTATAATTATCCTCTAATGAGAATTCTACATTTTCTTCTATCCATTCTTTTCTAGGTTCTACTTTATCTCCCATTAAAACTCTAACACGCTTTTCTGCGAGTGCTGCATCATTAATACTTACTTTAATTAAACTTCTAGTTTTAGGATCCATAGTTGTCTCCCATAGTTGATTAGCATCCATTTCTCCTAAACCTTTATATCTTTGTGTCTTAGTAGATTTTCCTTTATATTTTTCAAGTAATGCTTTTCTATCTTCTTCTGTCCAAGCATATTCTCCTTCCTTACCACATTCTATTTTATATAACGGTGGCATGGCAATATATAAATGACCTGTTTCAATTAAAGGTTTCATATATCTATAGAAGAATGTTAATAATAATATCTGAATATGTGATCCATCTACATCTGCATCGGTCATTATTATTACTTTATCATAGTTTGAATCATTTACATCAAAATCAGATCCAACACCAGCACCTATAGCATGTATCATAGTATTTATTTCTTCGTTTTTGTATGCTTCATCTAAAGAAGCCTTTTCAGTATTTAATACTTTACCACGTAATGGAAGTATCGCTTGATATTTTCTATCTCTACCTGTTTTGGCTGACCCTCCAGCAGAATCCCCTTCGACTAAAAATAACTCATTAATTTTAGGATTCTTACTTTGAGCAGGAGTTAATTTACCACTAATAATTCTTTCTTTTTTATCTTTATTTTTACCATTTCTAGCTTCATCACGAGCTTTTCTTGCTGCTTCTCTAGCATTTCTACTCTTAATCATTTTATTTAAAATCGAAGTTGCTATAGCTTTATTTTCTTCAAGGAAAAATTTCAATTTTTCTGATACTATACTATCTACTACTGTACGAGCAATAGGAGTACCAAGTTTTCCTTTAGTTTGCCCCTCGAATTGAAGAAGTGCTTCTGGTATTTTTAAACTTATAATAGCAGTTAATCCTTCCCTTGTATCAGGACCTTCTAAATTTTTATCTTTAGCTTTTAAATACCCGTTTTCTTTAGCATATTCATTAAATACTCTAGTAACAGCTGTTTTAAATCCTACTTCATGAGTACCACCATCACTTGTTTTAACATTGTTAACAAATGATATTATATTTTCACTATAACTTTCTGTATATTGAAAAGCTACTTTAACATCTATTTTATCTTTAGCACCATTCATTACAGTTGCTTTGTGAAGTTCTTTTTTATCTTCGTTTATGTATTCGACGAAGGCTTTTAAACCATCATCATAACAAAAACTTTCATGTCTATTATCTTCTTCATCAGTTACTTCAACAGTCAATCCTTCAAGTAAGAAAGCACTTTCTTGCATTCTTTCACATACTGTAGTAAATGAAAAATTAGTAGTTGAAAATATTTCGTCATCTGGCATAAATCTAACTCTAGTACCAGTCTTACTAGTTTTATCTCTTTTAGTAAGAGGAATATCTACTTTACCACCATCTTTAAATCGAATAAAGTGCTCATAGCCTTCTCTTTTAATTGTCACTTCCATCCATTTAGAAAGTGCATTAACAACTGAAGCACCAACTCCATGTAAGCCACCGGATACAGTATATCCGCTACTTTCAAACTTTCCACCAGCATGAAGTACAGTATAAATTACTTCTGGAGTAGACATACCGCTAGAATGTTTTCCTACAGGTACACCACGTCCTTCGTCTTCTACACTTACACTTTTATCTTTGTGTAATATTATTTTAATTTTTTTACCATAACCATTGATAACTTCGTCTATACCGTTATCAACAATTTCCCAAACTAAATGATGAAGTCCTCTTTTATCAGTTGATCCAATATACATACCAGGTCTTTTTCTAACTGCTTCAAGTCCTTCTAATATCTTAATTGAGCTTTCATCATATTTTACCATATCTATTCACCTAGTTCATTATAACACATTTTTCAAATCAAAGTCAAAAAAAATAAACCTTAAAAGGCTTATTTTATTAACGTTTTAAGGTTTTTATACTTAATTACATTAACAATTATGAATTTAAACTACTTATTATTTTCATTCTTACTAAATTTAATTAGTTCATCAAAATCAAATAAATAATTTTCATCTTGAATAACTCTATATTTTTAGCAACATTTTCAATTATTCGAATTTTTCGAATAAATAAACTTTCTTATAATTCAATTTTATTAGAATTATTTATTTTTATAAAACTATATCGAATGCATAATCATATTCAATCTTTTTACCAAACTCAGTTTCAAGAAATGCTTTTTCATTATGAGAAAAATCCGCTATTTCTTTTGAAGTAAATAATTTAAAATAATTTTTTATTTTTTCTAAAGTTTCTAATTCATCAATTAAAAAAAGTTTTTTATCAAAATTATATTTGCTACTAATTTTATGATTTTCATAATCTTTTTCATATTCAATTTTATAATTTATTAAACCTTGTTCTACATAAGTACTTATTATTTCATCAAAATTATCAGGCACTGGCCCATGTGTTATTTTGGCATATTCTAGGCCTGTAATAGAAGCACCAGTGTTTTTATAATATAAAAAATCAGCATAAAACATTTCTTTCAATAATTTTGTTTTTAAAACAAAACCTTGAGAGAAATATAAAATCATATTTAAAACTTTATCTTTATTTAATCTTGTATAACCATTATATACTGTAGGTTCAAAATCAGCATCAAAGAATAATTGATTTATATTGTTATTTTGTATAATTTTATCTTGTAATTTTAAATATTCTTTTTGTGTGAATTGACCTTTGTTTGATTCAATTAAATTTATTATTAATAACGGATTACATAATAAACTATTCAAGATTATAATATAATTATCATTAGGAATTGACGATCCTTTTTCATAGCTTATTAAAGTCTTTTTGGCACACCCAATTATTTTTGCAAATAGGTTTTGAGATAAATTATATTTGCTTCTAAGTTCAATAATTTTTTCTTTCGGAATACCATATTTTTTATTATAAACGTCTATAGCCTTTTCACTTGATACATTATCCAACAAGTTATCATAAACAGCTGAATTACATTCCTCGCAAAAACGTCTATCACTTTCGAATTCTATTGTTTTGCCTTTTATTATATATTGATGTTTGTAATTTTTAATATAAGTATTTGAACTCCCACAAATATCACATTTCATAATTACTTTCTCCTTTATAATCTATTATCTTCATGAAAAGATATACATACTACTATTTCTTCTTGATTATTATTTTTTTCAATTTTTAATTTAATATATGCAATAATACCATTTATTTGTTTTTTAAAAATTAATGTATCAGTATTTTTATAATATGAAGGTCTAGGATCATTAAAATAAAAATGATTATTTAATTCTAAAATAATATTCCAAGCCTCTGATTCACTAATACCAAGTTTAAGCAAATCTTGTAAATAATCTCTATCTCTTCTAATTTGAAACCTTCTTTTTCCTAATTTTATTAATTTTTTCATTTTTGATAAAATTCTCAGTTGTTGATTATTCACTGATACATTACACCTCCAAGATACAACTTACTACATTTGCATGGTAACATATGTTACCACTAAAGTCAATAGTGTTTATACAAAAAATCAACTAAATAAAGTTGATTTAATACTGACTTTCCCCATCTTGACTTAATAAGTTAACTTCATTAACTCCTTTAATTTTTAATATCTCTTCTATAAAAGATTTATCTTTTTTTACTTTTAATTCATAAATATAACTAGATTCATTACTAGATAAATTTTCTGATTTCAGTTTATATTTTACTTTATGACTACCGAGTATTATTTCTATATCTCTAGTCTTTACATTTTTGAAATATATAACAAGTAAATAAGGTAATCTTTTTTCTGGTATTATTTCATAAAATAACATAGCTATTCCAAGTACTATAGCAAGCACCAAAGCCATAGAATAAACTTGCGCACCTATTATAATACCATTAGAAATACTCCAAAATAAGAATAATAAATCTCTTGGCTCTTTTATAGCAGTTCTAAATCTTACTATTGAAAGAGCTCCTACCATACCAAGTGATACAGTAATATTAGCTTGCATAGAAAGCACTATAGCCGCAGTTATTATAGACATAAGAGACATTGAAATATTAAATTTTTTTGAATATATTACATTTTTTGTAGTTAACTTATATATGAAAAACACAAATAGTGATAATAAAAATGTATATATGAGTGTTGTACATATTGTTACTGTCGATATATTTGATGAAAAATTATTTAAAAAACTATCTTTAAATATTTCATCAAAAGTTACTTTTAAAATCATACTAAAACCTCCTGTTTAAACTATCTATACAATTATTAAATTTTGAAAATGAAATTTGCTCTAAATGATTTAATTCTAATTTATATCTTATAAAATCTGGGATTAATTCATTGTATTTTACTTCTAATATTTTATCTTTTAAATAATATACTTTTTTATTTTTATTAAATAAATCATTATATTTATTAGTATATCTAATATTATAATCTAAGGTTATTCTAACATTCCCTAATTTATATACATAAGGAATTCTATCATATTCTATACATATTATAGGCCTTAATAAATCTTTTTTCATTTTTATAATAAATTCATTTAGTAATTTATCATTATTTTCTTCTATTCTTATATTATTATTAAGTATGTTATCTAACATTTCTCTTGTTATTCTAACACTTGTTTTATCTGTCAAACCATTTATTTTATGTTTCTTTTCTAACTTTATAAAAGAATCATCATAGTTATAAAATCTTATCCTATATTTCCATCTATTACTAATTCCGTTTTTTACTTGATTATATGATGTCTTATTATAATCATCAAAATATATACTTGAAATAGTATAAAAATCTCCTTCACAATTAGGATCTTTTTTAATTAAATTATTTAAATTATGTTTGATTAAATAAAAATCAGTATTTGTTATATTGTATTTTAATTCTTTTCTAAGATTATTCATTTTCTAAATCCTTAATATAACTATCAAAATAATCTAATCTATTATATATCCAAGTTCTAATTTCTTCTATTTCTTCTTCAATATCATACTCATACCAAATACTAGAATCTCTTAAAGCTGCTCCCTTATTTAATTGATTTTTATATTTATCAAGTACGTTATCAAAATATTCTTTAGTAAGTATGTTTTTTCTAAGTTCCCAATATCTGTCGATTAATAATTTATTTATTTCAGGGCAATCTTCATGATAGAACAATGTATATATTTCAGTATAATCATTTAAATTTTTTTCATAAAATTTTTTATTTTCAGAAGCAAACGTTAGTCCATAACTATATTCCATATCCCAAGGTTGAATATAAATTTCTTTTGAATTTAAACTATGGGCATAAAAATAATTGTTTTTTGCTAAATTATTGTCACTATTATTTGTAAAAGCATTAAAAATTATTATATCGATATAATTTTTTAAATTAAAAGAATTCTTTATTTTTTCATAAGAATACATGTCAGTATAATAGGTAGATAATTTATTTAAAATTAAATCCCAAGAACTTTCATAAAACTCAGAATCATTAGGATATTTTAGCTCATAACCTAAATGTATGGGAATATCTATATTGTAATTTTTCTTTATTTCTTGTGGCATTATCCAATTTACTGATTTTATAATTATACTAGTATCAGTAGAATCACTTTTATTTAGATTTAAACGTCTTCTGTTTATTGGCTCTGTAAAGACATATATTCCCTTGTATTCATTATTTATAAACACTTCCACAAACTCGCTATAAATATCAACATTATTAAAATCATTAGATATGTCATTCCAAAGTTCTGTAGATAAAACATTTCTTAATTTTGATGGATCTCTATATACTGCATCTAAAATAAAAGAATTACCATAATAAAAATTTTCAATATTTACTTCTTCTTCTTTTTTATAACTTTTATTATACATATTTATCTTATATGATTTTTTATCAAATTTTTTTGAAGAAGCACCACGAATATGTATCTTACTATTATTTATAAATTGTTTTTCAATATTATTAGTATTTATATAAGTAAAAATTGATTCTGTATCATTTGTTGTAATATCACTTTCTGAAGTTATGCTTATTAAAGGTAAATTAGTTAATTGTATCTTTGTTTCATAATAATATTTATCATTATAAATTATCACTTTTATTTGTTTACTATAATCTACTTTTATTATATTTAAATTTTCCCCAACAATTTTATATTTAAAACCATCTTTCAAATCTAAATTTAATACATATATATTATTTTCATAATTACTTGGTACCATATAATAATAAATATTTTTATTCTTATCATATATAGCATCTTCATTATTTATTTTTAACTCATTTATTAAATCTTCTTTTAATTTTCTATCCTTTTTTATTTCTTTACTACTTAAAAAGGATAATGAAGTTCCAAATATTCCATAAAAAAGAACTATTACAAATGAAATTATTAATAATATAAATATTATAAATTTAAATTTTTTCATTTTGATAGCCTCCTTTTTGAAATATATGTCTACTATTGTACCACAAAAAATAAAAAAATAGAATAAAATTTTATCCTATTTTTATTGTTCTTTCTTGAGTAATAGAATTACCACTTGGATCTATAGCTTTATATTCAATTGTTGTTCCAGTAGAAGTTAATTCATCTACACTAACACTTGGATATTCTATATCACAAAATCCACTATTATCAGTACATATAACATCTTTTTTTATAAATTCTTCTAATTTACCTTCATCTATACCCTCAATAGATATAGAATTTTCTTCTGGAAAAATTATTGTTGGTACAACAGTATCCCCTATTACAACGCTTAAAGTTAACGCATTTGCATTTCCAGTATTATCTACTAAACTATAATTTATTTTATATATTCCAAATTTTGAAGTATCTATACTATCTACTATTTTATTATTTAATAAAATATATTGTTTTATTTTTGAATTTAATTCTTCATTTTCAGCAGTGGCTGATAATTCAACTTCATCATTTAAATTTAAAGGTAGTATATAAATTCCATTATTAATAGCTATTTCTTTTTCATTATTTTTCAAAAGAATTTTAGGTGCAGCTGAAGTATCGTTTAGTTTAGATAACTTTAAAGTATATAAATAATTTCCTTCTATCATATAAGGATCTTCTATATTATTTTCTTCAGATTTTTTTTCTATACTTATAACTAAATTATCTGGAAAAGCTTCATTTGTATTTGGGTTAGTTATATTTACATCTATTAAGCCTTCATATTTTAATTCTCCAACAGTAACATAAGTAGTATTAATATTTTTATCTTCATCTGGTAAATAACTAATATTTTTTAAAGAAAAGTCATAAGCAGCTGTTAAAATGGT
The DNA here is from genome assembly GCA_015059155.1 of Bacillota bacterium. Lineage (GTDB taxonomy): Bacteria > Bacillota_I > Bacilli_A > RF39 > UBA660 > UMGS1613. The sequence continues at coordinate 13,631 of SVAX01000005.1, forward strand.
ATTTATTTGTTTTTTATATATTGTTTCTTTACTTTCTGTTATAATATTAGAAACTGTTGGAGTTATTATCATAAATATAACAGCTAATATAATTAATACTCCTAATAATTCTACTAGTGTAAATCCTTGTTCTTTCATTTTACACCTCATTCTTTAGAAAAAACACTTAAAATTTTTGAAAAATTAAATAATATTTTATTGCTTTTTTTCATGGCATATCCTTTTTCTAAGGCTTTACCACCTATAGTAAGAGCTGAAATTATTCCCATTACTATTAAAGTTATAATTAAACTATTAAAACTATAGTGCTCTACTATTTTTATAGCTATTACAGCACCTGTTGATCCTGATACTATACCACATATATCTCCTACAACATCATTGCAAAAACTAGAAACTTTATCTGCATTCTTTTTCAATTTTAGAGCTATTTTAGCTCCTTTAACTCTTTTAGTTACCATAGAATGAAATTGTGCCTCATCAGCAGTAGCTACAGCAATACCCACCATATCAAACACAACGCCTATTAATATAAATACAAAAGTTAAAATTATTCCGATTATTATTCCTACATTAGGTATAACTGTCTCTGAAATCAATGTAAATATTACTGATATTAAAAAACTAGAAACCACTATTTTTATTATCCAATTATAATCAATTATACTTTTTTTCTTATTTGTTTTTGTCATTATATCACCAACAATCCATTTTTAATCAAAAATAATTGGTTCTTCATAATCTTCAATGTATGAAGAATTATCTTGAATTTCATTATTATTGTGTTCTTTTTCAATATTATTTTGTACTACATCTTTTTGATTTTTTATACCTAATACTAATAATACAGTTAAAATTACTACAATGATATAAAGTATTATTACTATAATATAATTTTTGTATTTATTTTCTTTATTTATGTCAGTAAATTCAGTATCAATATTATTATTTTTATCTTCCATTAATATCACCTATTATAATTCTAACATAAAATATTATTTTTAACAACAAAAAAAGACTAATGAATAGTCTTTTTATACTTAATAATGGCGTTAATATAATTAACTTTGCATCTTAGGTCAAGTTGGATTTCCCTAGATTTTACTTATCGTTACCAGTAAGCGGTTCCCCTTTAAAAAATCCAGTATATCGTCACCAAATATACTACTTGATTGCCACTTAGTATGCACTGCAATCTTATACTAACAACACCCTAGAAGATTTCCTCACCAAATCTTTATTATTAATTCTTTTTTGCAAATAATATTTCAAATTGCAACTCATATAAGTTCTAGCTATAAACTTACTAAATTGTTAACCAATCATCCCAATTATTCACGCAAGACAAGCTACACTACCCGTAACTTTCGCCACATGGTAGGTTTAATCCTATTTCGTATTCAGTCCGTCAGTTTGTTCGTATAGGCCAAACACAATAACAGGTCTCCACGAATGGTGGGTCATTTACATATGCCATTATGGATGCCCAACATTCTCATTTCCAGCACTCACCCCAGTTTGGGCAACTAAAGCAAGCACAAGAAGTTTCACAGGTATGCTCTTTAACGGATTTTTAGCCCCGTCTTCATAATAAATCTCTGACTAGAATAATGTGCCATCGATAAATATAATTTTAGCAAATTTTAACATATTTGTCAAATTCATTATATTATATGTTTTTTTATAAATTTTATTACAAGTATTAATCACGACTAAAAATATCACGAGTATAAATTTTTTGTTTAACATCATCTAATAAATTATCATTTCTATTAACTATTATTACATCACTTAAAGCTTTAAACTCATTTATATCTTTTATTACTTTACTATTAAAAAAATGTGTTTCTTTTAAAGTTGGTTCATAAACAATTATATTTATTCCTTTTGCTTTTATTCTCTTCATAACTCCTTGAATAGCGCTTGCTCTAAAATTATCAGAATTGCTTTTCATAGTTAATCTATAAACCCCAACTGTATTAGGATTCTTATCAATAATTGACTGAGCAATATGATCTTTTCTAGTACTGTTACTTTGAACAATAGCACTAATTAAATTCTCTGGAACATCTTTATAATTAGCTTTTAATTGTTTTGTATCTTTTGGTAAACAATATCCTCCATAACCAAATGATGGATTATTATAATGATCTCCTATTCTTGGATCTAGACATACACCTTCTATAATATCCTTGGTATTTAAACCTTTTAATTCTGCATATGTATCTAATTCGTTAAAATATGATACTCTTAAAGCAAGATATGTGTTAGCAAATAATTTAACAGCCTCTGCTTCAGTAGGATTCATATATTTTATTACAACATCATCCTTTAAACAAGACTCTTTCAATAAATTAGCAAATTCTTCTGCTCTTTTGCTTTTTTCTCCAACAATTATTCTAGAAGGATATAAATTATCATATAAAGCTTTTCCTTCTCTTAAAAACTCAGGAGAAAACATAATATTATCAATATTATATTTATTTTTTATATTTTCTATAAAACCAACTGGTATTGTTGATTTGACAACCATTGTTGTATCAATATTCATTGATATCACTTTTTCAATTACATCTTCAACACTTGATGTATCAAAGTAATTTTTTTCTTCATCATAATTTGTTGGTGTGCTTATTATTATAAATTTTGCACCATCAAAAGCTTCTTTATAATCTAAAGTTGCTTTTAAATTCAAATTTTTAGTTTTAAAATATTCTTCTATTTCATTATCTTTTATAGGTGAAATTCTATCATTAATCATCTTTACTTTTTCTGGTATAACATCTAAAGCAACTACTTCATTTTTTTGACTCAATAAAGTTGCTAAAGATAGTCCAACATAACCTGTTCCTGCTACTGCTATTTTCATATAAACCTCACTTTTCTATTATTTCTTTTAAATTTTTTATAAATTTTTGTGTATTGCTTTTATACTTTCTAGGTTGAAATTTTTTTGATTGATCTACTAACTTTTGAAAATCTGTATTTTCATCTAATTTTAAAATATATTTTTCATCTGAGAATATATCAACAATTTCTTCTTGATGATTATCCACATGCTCGTCATACTTACTTAATCTTGGACATGCAATTACTTTTTTACCTTTTTTTAATGGAGATAATATAGAACCTGTTCCTCCATGTGTTATTACAAGATCTGCTTCATCTATAAGTTCTTCCATTTTTTCATAATTAACAAAATCCAATATTTCCATTTTTTTTGAATTATATACAGTATATCCAGCTTGTACTATTATCTTATCATTTATATTTGAATTTTCAATATAATCTAACAATCTTTTAAATTGTTGTTTTTGAGTTCCTAACGTAACTAAAATCATATATAATTCCTCCTAAAGTTGAAATGTTTCTAATTGTTGTTTTGTATATATTTGTCTTTATAAACGCCTGTTTCTATATTTTTAATCCAATCTTGATTAGTTAAATACCAATCAATTGTATCTTTAATACCATTTTCAAAATTATAAATTCTTTGCCAACCAAGTTCTTTTTCAATTTTTGTTGAATTTATAGCATATCTTAAATCATGACCTTTACGATCTTCAACAAATTTGATTAATGATTCTGGTTTATTAAGTTCTTTTAATATTAGTTTAACTAATTCTATATTTGTTTTTTCACTATTTCCGCCAATATTATATACTTCTCCAATTTTTCCTTTATGCATAATTAAATCAACAGCAATATTATGATCTTTAACATGAATCCAATCTCTTACATTTAAACCATTTCCATAAACTGGAATATTTTCATTTTTAAGAGCTCTACTAATAACTACCGGTATTAATTTTTCTGGAAATTGGTAAGGACCATAATTATTAGAACATCTAGATATTGTTGCAGGTAAATTATAAGTTCTTATATAAGCTTGAACAAGCAAATCTGCAGATGCTTTTGAAGCAGAGTATGGGCTTGAAGTGCATAAAGGATTAGTTTCTGAAAATTTTAAATCTTTCCTATCAAGAGGTAAATCACCATATACTTCATCAGTAGATATTTGATGATATCTTTTTACATTATTTTTCAATGATGCATCTAATAAAACTTGTGTACCAATAATATTTGTCATTAAAAATATGTTAGGATTTTTAATAGAATTGTCAACATGACTTTCTGCTGCAAAATTAATTACCCAATCAAATTTTTCTTCTTCAAATAAATTATTAATAAAATCTCTATCTGTTATGTCACCTTTAATAAATTTAAAATTTTCTTTATCTATTATATTAAGTAAATTTTCATAATTTCCTGCATAAGTTAAGGCATCCAAACATACGAAATCATAATTTTCATACTTTTCAACCATATAGTGTAAAAAATTACTTCCTATAAATCCTGCTCCACCTGTAACTAATATTTTCATTTAATCTCCTCCAATAAAGACAATATATACTTACCATATTCTGTCATTTTTAATTCTTCTCCAATTCTTCTCAATTGTTCATCATTAATCATTTTTTTTCTCCAAGCAATTTCTTCTATACATGAAATATAATATCCTTGTCTAGATTGTACTGCTTCAATAAATTCAGCTGCCTTTAACATATTTTCAGGAGTTCCTGTATCAAGCCAGGCAATTCCTCTACCCATCATTACAACCTTTAATTTATTATTGTTTAAATAATCTTGAATTACTGATGTTATCTCTACTTCGCCACGAAGAGAAGGTTTTACATTTTTTGCTATTTCTACAACAGAATTGTCAAAAAAATATAAACCCGGAATAGCTAAATTAGATTTAGGATTTTCTGGTTTTTCCTCTATTGAAACCGGTTTTCCGTCTTTATCTATTTCTATAACACCAAAAGCCTGAGGTTTTTTTACATTACAAGCAAAAATAGTAGCCCCTTCATTATTAACAGCTTTATTCAACATTTCTGATAAATTACTTCCATAGAAAATATTATCACCTAAAATTAGACAAACGTTATCATCTCCAATAAAATCCTTACCTAATATAAAAGCATCAGCAAGTCCACGAGGTTGTTCTTGAATTATATATTCAAATTTTACTCCTATTTTTTCCCCAGAACCTAATAATTTTTTATAGTTATCTAAATCTTCAGGAGTAGAAATTATTAAAATTTCTTTTATTCCAGCTAATAATAAAACAGAAATTGGATAATATATCATAGGTTTATCATATAGAGGTAACAATTGCTTTGATACAACCTTTGTCATTGGATATAATCTTGTTCCTTTTCCTCCTGCTAATATTATTCCTTTAGTCATTATAATCACCACCTTTTATTATTATATCACAAATTCTATCAACATTGTCAAAAGATAAATCAGAGTATAACGGTAATGTTAAAACATTTTGTGAAATTTTCTCTGCTATTGGTGTATTTAGCTTATACTTTTTATAACACTCAAAATTTGATGTAATTGGATAAAAATATTTTCTAGCAACAATACCATTTTGTTCTAAAATTAATGCAAGTTCATCCCTATTTAAACCATATTTTTCTTTATCAATAAAAATAGGAAAATATATATAATTTGAGGTTACATCTTGTTGTTTTTCCCAACAAGTAATACCATTTACATCTTTCAATTTATCTTGATATCTTTCAACTACCCTTTTTCTTTTTTGTATTTCATCCTCTATATATTTTAAATTACATAATCCCATAGCTGCTTGAAATTCATTCATTTTACAATTCATGCCATCAACATTAGCTTCTTCTTGTGAAATAAATCCAAAATTTCTAAGACTCTGTATTTTCTTTTTAAGTTCACTATTCTTAAAAAGAACTGCTCCACCTTCTATTGTATGAAAAACTTTAGTAGCGTGAAAACTCATCATCGATATATCTCCAAAATTAGCAATCGTTTTACCTTTATATTTGATTCCAAAAGCATGAGCTGAATCATAAATAACTTTTAAATTATATTTTTCAGCTATTCTTTCTATAGCTTCAACATCACAAACATTTCCATATACATGCACAGCAACAATTGCAGAAGTCTTTTCTGTAATTAGTTTTTCAATTTCTTTAGGATCAATTGTACATGTTTGTGGATCAATATCGCAAAAAACAGGAGTTAATCCATTTTGCACTATTGCATTTGTAGTAGAAATAAATGTAAATGGGGTTGTGATTACTTCTCCTGTTAAATTTAAGCTTTTTATAGCACTATAAAGAGCCATATGCCCATTATTCATTAATACTACATTATTAATATCTAAATATTTTTCTAAATTAGTTTCTAGCAGATTATGTAAACTACCACAATTTGTTAGCCATCTTGTTTCCCATAAAGGTTTTATTTTTTCTAAATATTCATCAAATGGTGGCATAGACGAGCTAGTAACATTTATTTTATTCATACTTCCTCCTTAATTATAAAAATTCAAACATATCTATATCAAATACAGGTATATTACAATTTTTACTAACATCTTCTCTTTCTTTAAAAGAATCATCAATAAATATTGATTCCTTATCAGTTATATAAGAACTTTTTGGTCTATCCTTTTCAACATTTATTATTTTATCAAATATTTGTCCAATGCAATATTTTTTTAATGTATCAGTAATATCATATTTATGTCTTGATAAAAGAATAATTTTTTTATTGCTATTTTTAGCTTTATATATATATGAAATAGCTTCAGGATTAACTTTATCATTGATAATTATTGTATCATCTAAATCTATGTAAACAGTATTATAATTAAAATTAAATTTAAATTTTCCAGATAAAGCTCTGTCGAATTCAATTTCATAATTATTTTTTATTATTTTAGTATCAATCTCTAAAGCATTGTATAAACTTAGCAAAGCTAAATTTACTCCATAACCTCTTTGAAATTCCATTGTTCCAGCTATTCTAGTAGCTATTTCAAGTAAAACAAATTCTCCATTTTTTCTCCTTTTTAATTGGAAGAACCACGCTCCACTCATATCTATTTTTTCATTTATTAAATTAGCATATTTAATAAAATTTGGATCATTAAATCTTTTACAATTAACACTTATACCGTTAAGTATTCTATCTCTAATTCTTCCTTCACAATATAATAAATTACCTTTATAATCAGTAAAGCAATCTATAGTATATTCATCACCAGGAAGATATTCTAAGATTAACAGATCATCAGAAATATAATAATTATTTAATTCTTCTATTGTTTCAATTTTTTTTGTTCCCTTAGAACCTTGACCTACTGATGGCTTTAAAAATAGAGGTAAATCACATAATTTAACTTCTTCTTTATTATATATTTTAGGTATTGGTAAAATATCATTGAAAAGATCATAAGTTTTCTTTTTACTACGACAAACATTACAGGCAAATTCACTCGATGTGACAATTTTCGCACTTATTTTATTAGAATTTTCAGATAACTTTAAAACTACAGAATCATGTGCTGGAACTATCAAATCTATTTTATGTTCTAATATAATTTGATTAATTTTATTTATAAATTCATCATCGTCTACAAAAGGAATATTTTCTATATAATTTTGATACACAAATCTGCCATGATCGTTTACAGAACTACCACCATATAAGACAAAATCTTTATTTTTATTAATAGCTCGATAAACCTCTAATCCAATTTCAGATCCACAAGGAAAAACAAGAACATTATGTTTTTTCATATAACTCACCTCAAAATTTTAATTTATTCTTTAATAATTTAATTAAGTAATCAAATGATTCTAATTTAAATAATCTTATTAAAACAAAATATATAAAAGCTCCTACAGATACTTGCATAATCAATAATAAATAATTGTTTATATTTATAAATTTTAATGAATAAACAACTATAAACATAAAAAGACTTATAAAAAGATTTGGAAAAATATCTTTAAGCTGTTCAAAATAATTATAATTTAATAACTTTCTATTTGGATATGCATTAATAAAAGTTGATAAAAATGCAACTCCTACTTGACCTAAAGTCATTACGAAAACTCCATATGGAAGTGTTAAAATAAGTGTTATAATACCAATAAATTTCTTTATTACTTCAAGTTTTAAATAGCACCCACTTTTACCAAGTGCTTTAATTGCTTGCAAATTAGCTGAATTAATTGGATATAATGCATAAACTACGCATAATAATTGCATATATGGAACGCAGCCTAACCATTTATCAGTTAGAAGAATTTCTACAACTACCTCAGAAACAGCTGCTAAACCAAACATCATAGGAAATAACAACAAACTACTTGTCAAAATAGATCTTCTTACCATTTTTTTTATTTTAAGTTTATTATCTTGTTCTTTAGAATAAGCAGGTAACATAACAGAAGAAATGGTTCCATCTACATTAACAGCTATCAACTTAGGAAATTGCTCCCCTTTGTTGTAATTTCCGAGTGTTTGGCTAGTATAAAATTTTCCTATTACCAAATTATATATATTAGTGTATACAGTATCTAAAAGAGCAGAACACAAAATTTTCCAACCATATGAGAATAGACTCTTAACTCTTTTAAACGAAAATTTCAAACTAGGTTTCCAACCTGATGTAAACCATAAAATTACAGTTGTTGCTAAAGCATTAGATAATTGCTGCCACACTAATGCCCAAGCGCCATAACCTAGATAAGCCAAAACTATTCCAGTTGTTCCAGAAACTATAATAGCACCTAAACTACTTAAAAATAGTTTTTTAAATTTCATATCATTTGAAATTTTGGCGTTTTGAACTGAATTTATTGCTCCGAGGAATAACGTTAATGAAATTACCCTAAGTATACTTGATATCTCGGACATATTATAAAATTTAGCTATATATGGTGCAGATACAAAAAGTATTATATAACATATAGTTGCCACAACAAAACTTACATAAAATACCGAAGAAAAATCAGTTTCATCAGCATTCTTTTTTTGTATAAGAGCAGTACTAAAACCAGATTGTATAAAAACATTCGCTATAGCTGTAAATACAAGAATCATAGAAACTACACCATAATCACTAGGCAATAATTTTCTAGCAAGTATTATAGATACGATAAATTGGATCCCTTGGGTCCCAATTCTTTCCATAAATTTCCAAATTAATGAAGAAATAACAGTACTTCGTAAATTTTCATTATTTTTCATATATTCACCTACCTATCATTTTTAAATAAATATTATATATAAATTTTATTTTTTTGATTTTTAACTTTAATCTTTTTTTGAAAGATAATTTTTTATATAACGAATTATACTTCTTTTTATATAATTCATCAAAATTATTAGTTTTTAAGTAGTAATTAAATTCTTTAAGTAAAATTCTAGATTTTACTAATTCATCATATTTATAATTTGTTTTTTGATTAAACATATTATAAATATTCATTTCCATTTCATGATTTTTTTCTAATTTATCAACATCTTTTTTTTCTTGTAAAGACCAAGAACCTTTTGATTCAGTACGATAAAATGACATAACTTTATCTATATGGTAACAATTTCCAAGAGATAATAGGTGTAATTTTAATGGTAAATCACCAACAGTAGCGCAATGAAAATAATCAGGCAAATTAATAATATCTTTTTTTCTAAACATCATAGATGATGTATGCATACTTTTAGAATTATTTAAAAACATTTTAATATTTACAATCCCATCAGGATATGCAGAAATATTTTCAATATATTCTCCGTTATCATTTACAATTTTTGTATCATGTGTACATAGTGAAATCTCAGAATTTTTATCTAAAATTTTAGCTTGTTCCATTAACTTATCTTTATCTAAAAAGCCATCATCACCATCACATAAAGCAATATATTCCCCTCTTGCTTTTCCAAAACAAAATTCTAATATTGAGTTTGGTTTTTTACTATATTGGTTTTCTTTTTGTAGTATAGGAATAATTAAATTTGGATATTTTTTTGCATATTCCTTTATTATTTTAACAGTATTATCGTTAGAAGCATCGTCATGAATTATTATTTCATAATTAAAAGTTGTTTTTTGATTTACAAATGAATCTAATGCTTGTTTTATATATTCTTGTTGATTATATGTAACACAACAAATGCTTACTTTAATTTCATCATTCATACTTAAACCCTTCTTTATTTTTATACATATAACATTTTATAAATATTGTTATATATAATTTATTAATATATTCCACCAAAGTATTTTGCCTTAGGATAAAATTTTAACATTGATTCCCATTGAACAATAAATATTGTAGAAATCGGATAAACTAATCTCCCTGACAATGTTGGGCTTGTCCTTTTTGCAAAACTTTCAATAAATATAATTTTTTTACCAAATAATTTTCCAATATAACACATTGGTACTGAAGTATGTGCACCTGTTGTAACTATAACATCAGGGCGATATTTGATAAATAAATAAATTGACTTAAATACATTGCTTAAAAATATGAAAATATATTTAAACAAATATTGTCTCGAACCATATAATAAATATCCCATATTATATTTTTCAATCATGTTCTTAGTAACAGAAGTCTTTTCTGTTACTAAGACATAATCATAATTTTTAAATATAGAGCTTAACTCTAACAACTGTGTTAAGTGACCTCCAACACTACTTATAAACATAACTTTTTTCATCAATTAACCTCATTACTATATTAAATTTTTGTTTTCTACTAAATATTATAAACTTCATCAACTAAATTTTCAATATTTTTATTAAATTCTATATAATCAAAGTCTTTTTGAATATTATAACCATTTTCTAAAAAATCCTTCATCCCATAGTAAATAGATTCATCGTCATTTTTAACAACAATACCATATTTATTTTCGATATCCTTTTTTGCATCACTAACATTTGTAGTAATAATTGGTTTATTTAATATCATTGATTCTATAAAAACTACTGGATAACCTTCTCTAGCAGAAGATAAAACAAATGCTGATGAATGATTTAAATATTTATAAGGATTTTTTTTCTTCCCAAGCAAATGAATATTTTTTATTTTCAAATCTTTTATTTTACTTTCATATAATTTATGATCTTCTCCATCACCAACAAATATTACCTCAAATTTATAACCTTCTTTATTAAGTTTATTAGTAGCATCTATAATTCTTGTTAATCTTTTATATTGTTCATAATGTCTAGCAACATTAATAAAATATATTTTATTCTTTTTAAATTTAAAGTCAGTTACTTTTTCTTTAGAATTTTCTAAAATTTTATCTCCATCAATAATATTATTAATGACATATATATTATTTTTTCTATTTATAAGCTTAACTAATGCATCTTTTCCGTTTTCTGATACACATATAATTTTTTTAAACTTTTCATATTTACATTTTTTTAGTCGTTTTTTTAATATTTTTTTATCAATCGCTTCTTTTAAATTACCATGGATATAAACAATATTATTTTCACTACTCATCCTTGTTAATGTATTTAAAATAGGATGTTGATACGAATATGAGATTGCTATATCATAACTATTGAAAATTTGATAAATATATCTAAAAATTAAATTTATACTGGCTACTAACTTACCAAATATATTCCACTTTATAGGACAAGCTATTATTAATTTTATATTTTTAGGAAGTAAATCAATATAATTCATTTCACCTTTATATGTTAAATATAAAGTCAAATTATATTTTTCATTTAATTTTGCGTAATTAATTAAATTTACAAGTGATTTTTCCATACCACCATAAGATAATTTCGGCATATAAATTATCATACTTTTCTTTTTATGTGTTAGCTTTTGTAAACCATCAAAATATGATTTCTTATTTCCATCAAAAGATTTTAACACTTCTTTATAATCATTATAAATTTCAGGATTATTTATATATTTATTCATACCATCAACTAATCCATCAATAGAATCATCAACTAATAAACCTAATTTGCCATTTTGTAAAGCTTCGTTTGTTCCAGTAACATTCGTTCCAATACATAATTTTTCCAAACAAATAGCCTCATTTATTACTCTAGGAAATCCCTCATATAAGGAAGAACTAATTAAACAAGAACAATTTTTCATATAAGGATATGGATTTTTTTGAATACCATGTAATATTACCTTATCATTTAATCCTTTTTTGTTTATCATAGTTAATATTTCTTCGCCTTCTGGTGTATCATATTTTCCTAAAAAATGCAGTAATATATTATCGTTATTTTTACAAACCCTACTAAATGCCTCAATTAATCTATCATAACTTTTTTGTTTATTAAATCTTCCTACAGCTAAAAAATTAATTTTATTTTTATCAAACTTATAATCAATTTTTTCTTTCGCTTTTTCTTTTATATCCTCGCAATTAAAATAAGTATATATTGTTTTTGTTTTTTCTTTACAAAATGGATATTTTTCTAAAAATTCTTTTGTTGTAAGATCTGAAACAGTATAAATACTATCCATTTTTTTATAAGCATTTTTTACCAAATATTCACCCCATGGTAATTTACTTGCTTTTAATTTATGATTTTTTAACCCCACTCTAATAGATGCAATTTTTACTGATTCCTTATTATTGCTTGCAGCTATAAAAACAGCAGGATAACCTTCAAGATAAGCTATTTCATTTTTATAGTTGTTTTTGATTGTATTCCTATAAACAAACCTTATAAAAGGTCCACCAAGAAAATAAAATAAATAATATATTTTTGTTTTTATTTTATTATAGTCTTTATTTAATATTTCATAAACATTTACATTATCATTTAATTTAGATAATAATGGGCCTCGCTTTCTTAATAAAACAATATCAACCGATTTTCCTTGACTTGCTAATTCATTTACAACATCGATCATACCAACTTCTGCTCCACCAATATTTAAATCATTAATCATAAATAAATAGTCTTTTTCTTTTTTATTGGTGCCAGTTGACCTAAAAATTTCATTTGATAAAACCAATAATAACATAAAATAAAATACTGTTTGAGCGAATTGCATAGTATATCCAACATAATAAATTATAAATACTCCTAAAAGAAAACCCACTCCTAAAATCATTTTGCTGTTTGTTAATTTTTTTAAATTAATTAAACATTTGAAACCATTTAAAACAACAAAACCAATCGGTATTAAAATAATTAATATAAATCCCACGATCCCATAGCAATAAAAAATTGTATGTATATCAGTTTCAACCCATGTACAAATAGGCATAACATCATGTCCATAACCTAAAATTTTGTCGCTTGTTGGGCTAATTTTCCATAAATATCTATTCAAAGTTTTTTGAAGCGTCCTGTTATCAAATACCGAAGAATCTATATCATAATACTTTATTAAAGAATATAACATCCTATCCTCAAAATTATATAACTTTAATCCATTTTGTTCAACATCTTTATATTTATTTTTTATATCATCATCTTTTAAATTATCCTTTATAAAACTTACTCCGGTTTGATCACTTTCTGATATTCCTAATTGTGTTTTAAAGTTATCATATCCAAAAGTAAATTTAAAAGTAAATAATAAAACTAAAGATAAACATATAAAAAATATGGTTTGGGTATTGATCTTTTTATTAATAATACTATTAATAACTTGAAGACAAGTATAGCATAATATTATAGCTAAAACTGCAAATAAAGGTGCTTTTGTTCCAACTAAATAAAAAGCAGGAACAATAACACTGATAATAATTAAATATTTATACCATTTCTTAATATAATTTTTTTCAAATAAAGCATATATAATTATTGGTAAACTATACACTATAGAATGTCCAACATAATGTGCTGAAACAGACCAACCCTTCCATCCTTGTTTACCTATCGAATATATATATGTTTTTGGAGATGTTTTAGTCAAAATAGAAATAAAATACAATGTTATCATAATTAGAATAGCATATACTACAGAAAGCAATATCTTTTTTTTCTCTTCTTTGTCTAATATTTTAAAAATTAAATAAAAATTAATAAACTGTAATATAAAATATCCATAATTACACAAATACCTTATTTCATTACCCATACTTCCATATGATAAATAAAAAAAGTTGTCTTTAATATTTATTAAATGAAATATACAATACACAGCATATATTACTAGATAGCCAAACGTAATTTTTTTCTGCCTATCTGTAACTTTAAAATTAAACAACAACATAATATATATAGATACTGCAACTAAAGGCCTAATAAAAGAAATAAAAGGCAAATTAACATTTAAAACATTGTTTAATAAATAAACAAATATATCAAATAAAGGTTGTGTAATTATAAATGCAGTTAAAATTGTAATAAGTGTCTTATTTTTCATAAAATTACCTCTATTCTTCTAATAATTTTTTTATTTTTTCTAAATTTATTTTATTTGTTTTTATCCAATTACATTCATTTTTATTATTTTTAGGTTTGTTTTTTAACCATTCATCTATCGCAAATTCAATAGCGCTATCTTCGTTTGGAAAAATTATTTTATTTTCATAATCACCCAAGATTTCTTCAACACCAGAAACTAAAGATGCGATAATACTTTTATTAAGTACTAAAGCTTCAATTAAAACAGTTGGATAAGCTTCAGTTCTAGAGCTTAAAAGAAAAACATCTGCAGCCTTAATATACGGATAAGGATTCTTTTTTAAGCCTAATAGTTTAACATTATTAATATTATCTGTGATTATTTGTTTATTTAATTCTTCTTTAAGTGGTCCATCTCCAATAATATTAAACTCAATTTTATCTTCATATTTTTTTGCAACATTTATTATTCTATCAAAAGCTTTTTCTTCCGATAATCTTCCAACAGAAATTATATTTATTTTTTCATTATTAAAACTTATTTTTTCTAATGATGATTTATCAATTATCTTATTTACATCTATGTAATTGTATAAAACCCTCGTTTTAGCATTAGCTTCTGGATATATTTTTTCAAATGCATCCAAACTAGCTTGACTAACACAAACAATATGATTATATGAATTACATATATTTAAATATCTTAAATAACCTTTTTCATCAATTTGGGAAATATCAGCATGAATCCAAGAAATTTTAATACTTTCTTTGTTAGGACTCCTACTTACTATTTCCGAAGGTATCCCTGCTAAATAAGCTATTTCTTTATCATATTTTTCATTTAATGTCTTTTTATATATTTTTTTTACATACCATTTTTGAAATCCTAAATAACGATAGATTAAGCTTAATTTTATTTTATTATATAAAAATTCTATTTTATTTTTGCAAAAACTTTTATCTTTTGTAAGATATTTTATTTTAACTTTGGGATTTATTAAATCTAATAATTCTCCTTTTTTTTCTATTAATAAGACTGTAATATCAAAATTTTTATATATATTATTTATTAAATCTATCATTACGGTTTCAGCGCCGCCTACTTGTAAACTTCCTATCACAAATAGTAATTTTTTCATTTTTTCACATCCGTTTTTATTTTTTTTAAATCTATATAACTTCCTAAAATTTCATCATATTTATCTGGTGTAAATTTATCTAGCCCAGCCGCATCGAAAAAAGTCATCTCACCAAAATAAATTTGATCATTAATAATATAGAAGTCAACTCTTACATGCGGTATATTTTTACTTAATTTTTCAGCCAGGTCTACCATTTCATCAAATTGTTTTGGTTTTTTTATTTTTTTTGTAAAATTAGGATATACTTGTTGCAAATCCAATCTATTAAATTCCATATCATAAAAATTAAGTTTAGTATTATTTCCTCGATCTACAACTATAAACATCATTTTTGCTTTCCCATCAAAACAATAAAATTTATAGTCATTTAGTTCTTTAGTATATTTATCCTCCATAAAAGCTTCAACTATTATTCTAGGCTTAACATTTTTATAAGGCCATTCACGCCATAAAAAGTAATATTTTCTTTTTAATCGTTTAGTTAAATACTTTTTTGCATATTTATAATCAAAATTTTTTTTATCTTTACAAATTAGAACAGTTCCTGAATCATGTGTAGTTTTCAAAACAAATTTATTTGGTAACTTACCAAAATCTATTTCATCAAATGAATCATATACGCCATAATTTGGAATTAAATATTTCTCCCCAATTGTTTTTTTTATATAATCTTGAACCTCATATTTATCAACTAATTTAGTGTAATCTGCATTTCTGTTATATAATTTTAACCATTGTAATTTTTCAGTAAATTTTATAGGATCATCTAAATTTAATTCTTCTCCCATTCTTTCTTTATAAACAAATTTTAAATATTTTTCATCATTATATTTAATTATTCCTTTAGAAGATAAAAATATTAATACTTTCTTTGGATTTTTTAGAACTTTTAATAGTTTTTTTAACATTATATCACCTTATTTTTTTATTAAACTATACATATACTCAGTATTTTCTTTGAAAATTCCACATCCGTGAGGTATTTGTGATAACCAAATTGATTGACCAGTTGTATTGATTTCTATTAATACAACTTTATTATTTTCATCAATAGAGAAATCCCAAGATACCATCTTTAAATGAGGAGTTAATCCATGACAAGTATAAGCTATATTAATCATTTCTTTTACCATTGGAATTTGATAATTTTCAAATTCAATTTTTGAGTCAGGATGAACAGTAAACTCTTCACCATATTCCGTATACGCAGTTTTATTTAATTTTCCATCATCGCTTACACCAATAAACATTCCGCCGGCATGAGCATTATCAACTCTATTACCCCCACGACCAATTCTTAATAACAACGGTGCATGATACATTTTACCTTCAATAGTGTATGTCATCACTCTAAAAGTATTTAAAGAATTAGGGTGTATTTTTTTAATTTCTTCACAATTAGTTACACATTTTTGTGCTATAAAATTTTCTTTATATTTATCAAAAACTTCCTCTATTGATGCATTAGTAGCTTTATCAATCCCTTTTTCAAATCTATAGATATTAATACTTCTACCAGAACAAGAATCAATTGTTGTTTTAAATACAACTTCATCTGTCTTATTAAATAATTTAATTGCTTCATCGTAAGATATTATTTCCCTTTTACTATTATAATAAATGCCACTACAATTAATCACAATAGTCTCTGGAATAATTAAACCTTTTACATCCTTGTATAATAATTCAATTAACGATTTATCTTCTAAAAAAGAGGCTATGTTAATTGGATTTAATTTAGATTCTAATTTTGTACTATATAACACTTCAGGAAAATATGTTTTATCATATTGGCCTGTATATGATTGATATAATCTGTGCCATTTATTTGAAAAATTTTTACCTAAATTATTTATGAAATATTCTTTTATTTCATTTTCTTCTTTTTTAGAAAAGTTCACCTTTTCATATAAATGTTTTTTATTCTTTAAATCTTTTAATTCTTTTTTATATCTTCTTCTAGTATTTCTTTTTTGAAGCAAAAAAATAATAAATTTTTTTATATTCTTTCTCATTTATTATCTCCTTTATACCAATCAACAAATTTTTTTATTCCTTCTTTAAACGGAGTTCTTGCTTCATAACCAAGCAATCTTTTTGCCTTACTTACATCTGCATAAGTTCTTTCTACATCACCAGCTTGCATAGGCAATATTTCAATATCAGGAATTACACCTAAAACTTCTCCAATTGTATTTATCATTTCAATTAGTGAAACTGGACTAGAATTACCTAGATTAATTATTTCATATACATTATCATTATTTTCTACATAATTTGCAGATTTAATAATACCATCAACAATATCATCAACATAAGTATAATCTCTCGAAGTTGTTCCATCGCCAAACATTGGTATTTTTTTACCTTCAAGCATTAATCTAGTAAATTTGTTAATAGCTAAATCAGGTCTTTGTTTAGGCCCATAAACGGTAAAAAATCTAAGCATAATTATATTCATATTATACAAATTATGATATACATGAGCCATTACCTCATTAGCTTTTTTAGTAGCTGCATAAGGACTAATAGCATAATCCACAATAAAATTTTCTTTAAAAGGCACTTCTTTACAATTTCCATAAACACTACTAGAAGAAGCCATTACTAAATTTTTTATATTATGTTTTTTTGCTTGCTCTAGAATATTCTGTGTTCCTATTCCATTTACTTCTTGGTATAAAATTGGATTTTCAATAGAAGGTCTTACACCAGCCATAGCAGCTAAATGAACAACAACATCTATTTTATTTTTGTTAAAAATATTTTCCATTTCAACTATATCCCTTATATCAGCACGATATAAAGTATAATTTTCATTAGTTAAAATTTTTTTTATATTATTTTCTTTTATATTTGGATCATAAAAATCACAAAAATTATCTATAACAATAACCTTATTATTTTCTTTTAATAATCTTTCAGCTAAAGTAGATCCAATAAAACCTGCGCCACCCGTTATTAAATATGTTTTCATTTATCTTTTTCTCTCCTTTGCTCAAACAATATATCTGTTCTAAATACAAAAATCATAAGACCAAATAACAGTAGTCCATATATTATATAACCAATTTCTTTATCAACTAGAAGCCAAATTACTGAAGCAGCACTAAATAAAGCAGTTATTATATAAATAACTATTACAGTACCACTTACTCCATAATTTCTTCTAAGTAATTGATGATGAAAATGACTTTTATCTGGTGTACCTATACTCTCACCTTTTAATTTTCTTCTTATTATAGCGCATAGTGTATCAAGTATTGGCACTATTAATATACATAAAGGTATTATAATGGATGTACTAATTATTGTTTTAAATCCTAAAAGAGTTATTACTGATATTATAAAACCTAAAAACATTGATCCAGTATCACCCATAAATATTTTTGCAGGATGAAAATTGTGAACTAAAAATCCTAAAGTTGATCCAAACATAATAAATGTTATCACAACAGATAAACCTATTCTACCTTGACAATAAGCAATAATTCCAATAGTTAAGAAGAATATCGCACTTATTCCAGATGCAAGCCCATCAAGCCCATCAATTAAATTTAAACAATTTATGCATCCTAAAATAAATATTATTGTTATTGGATAAGCAAGTGCCCCAAAGTTTATATACATACCAAAAAAACTAATGTCTCTAAGTAGTAAATTACCATATAAAACTACTATCAAAGCAGCAATTAATTGACCTACCAATTTATGAGAAGCTTTCATTGGCTTAATATCATCTATTATTCCAGTTATTATAAGCACAAAACTACCAATAAGTATTGAATTCATTGTAGCAGTATGCTCTCCAAATATCATATATCCTAGTAGAAAACCAGCATATATTCCAAGACCGCCAAGTCTTGGCATTGGAAACTCATGTACCTTTCTTTTATCAGGTATATCCATAGCTCCTACATGACTTGCTATTTTTTTAATTATAGGAGTTATTAAAGTAACAAACACAAACGGTATAAATACCATTAAAAGTATTGTCGTTAAATTAATTTTATTCATACACATCACCTATTTAATTATATCATATTTGATCATATTTACAAAGTATTTAAAACTCTTTTTGAAAAAATAGTCAACATTTGTAAACATAACTTTATTTTTTATAAAATTTGAGTTATAATTATAATGGTGATAGCATGAATAAGAAAAGAATAGATTTGTCTGATATAAAAGAAAACGACTTAGATAAAACTTCTTCTTTTACAGATTTAATGAGCAGAAGTGAAAGAAGAAAAAGAGAAATAAAAAATGAAGAAAAGTTTTTAGACTCTAATAATAATGATATAGAAGATATGGTACAAGAAAAGAAAAAAAGCACAAAAGATTTAACTATAGAACTTGAAAAAGCTAAAAATGAGTATAAAAATCAAATTAATGACAAAAAAGAGGAAGAGCTTGGTAAAACACAAATACTTGAACTTACCAGACAAATGAAATTTAATTTTGAAGAAACAAAAAAAGAAAATAACGAAAAGAAAAAAAATGGAGTTTCATTTTTAAATATTATTGGAATAGTTAATTTATTATGTATTGGTTATTATATATATTTGTTAACACTCACTAATTACCAAGATAAGCAAATTAATTATTTAATTACAGGCGGTATTATAGTTTTGCTAGTATTGTTATTTGGACTTTCAGTGATAACTCCAAAAAAAGTGAGTAAATTTTTTAACATTTTAAATATATTGGCAATCTTATCTTTCATAAGTTTCAATATTTATATAATTATGTATTAAAAAAAGCGAAGTCAAACTTCGTTTTTCTTTTTATTATAACGATTAAGTTCTATAAGCAAGAATAACATGCTTAAAAAGCATACACAACTAAGAACTATAACCATAGTTAAATATTTATCTTTTTCGTTAGTTAATCTATCTAATAAAGTTGTATCATATCTTTGTATAGAATTTTCTTTCATATCATATAAATAATATCCTTCATAACCAGTTGAAGTGTTAGTTCCATAAATTAAATAATAATCTTCAATTCCTTCAAGTTTATATGCAGTCACACCTACATCATTTATTTTTATACTAACCTTTTTATATTTAGTATCTTTAGTATCATGAATATATAAATTCATCAAATCAAAAGTAAATTCTTTATATTCTTTATATTCTCCAGTTTTAGAATTATAAGAAAACAAATTTATATTTCCTTCTTCATCCTTTAATCCTACTAAAGTAACATCAGTTACTTCATTATGCATTGCTGGTATTTCAAAATTATTAATATTAATACTGGTTTCTTTATAACCATCCTTTAAAGTTAACAATTCTCTTTTCTTAACTACTCTATAAGTTTTATTATTAATTTTAATTTCTATTGGATCTTTTTCCTCAACATTAGCAGTTATTTTATATGTTCTTTCATTTCCATTTTCAGCTGTTACTACTATACTTATCGTATTAGTGCCTTCACTAATTTTAATTTCTCCAGCACCTGTTATTCTAGCGGCTTTTTCTTCAGAAACTGCATTTACGTTTATTTTTTCTGTTCCAGGTTCAAGTTCTACCGTATACTCCAAAGTATCTTTGTTAAAAGCAGGTGTTAATTCATATCCATCTATACTCAAACTTTTTAAATAATTATTTTTACTGTATGTCTTGTTTACGTCAATACTAGATTGAGTATTTTTCTTTTTTACATTGATAGTTAAAGACCTAGCTCCACCAGTATATTGTTCGTTATCATAATCACCTATTTTTCCTACAGGAGATACTGTTATTGTAGCAGTTCCTGCTGATTTAGCAGAAAAATTAAGAGTAATTGTTTGATTATCATAAAAATCCTCTGCTCCACCAGATAAAATGCTAGAATCTGATGATGTTATTTTAAATCTACCGGCTATATTATTAAAATTAATAGTAACTTTTACTGTAGAATTAACATATACAGAACTACTACCATTAATACTAAGAGAACCCGCATTTACACTACTTATACCAATAAATAAACAAAACATTATAATTAATAAAATTATTTTTTTCTTCATATTACCTCCTATTGTTCTATATCAGCTGTACCCATTATATACTTTCTAATTCTAACATAATCTATCGCATCTACAAATCCATCTTTATTTGCATCACTTGCTTCTTTATATGCGCCAGATAAATTAGCTGTGCCCATTATATATTTTCTTATTCTAACATAATCTATCGCATCAATAGCTCCATCACCTGTAGCATCACCATAAATTACTGTTTCATAAGTTTTAACCTCACTACCAACAGTAATAATTATCTTATTACCAGTTGAAATGATATCATTGTTATCAAATTCTACTATAGCATCTTTATTTGCATTTTGAATCTTATTTTTTATTACATCTAATTTAGTTCCAATGCTTAAACCGCTAATATATTTATCTCCATTTTTTATACCTGCGTTATTTAAAGTCGTAACTACATCTATAGGATCTTCTATTTTCTGGCCTGTTAAAATAATATTTATTTTATAAGTTTTAGTATTACCGTTTTCTGCAGTTACTATTATTTCTTTTGTTGTGTTTTCTGTTATTTCAAATTTTCCTGTTCCAGTTATTTGAGCTTTATTTGAAACTGGTATAGCAGTTATTTCTATTTCTTCAGTATTAATATCCAAATAATAATTATATTTTTCAGTTGCACCATCAAATTCAGCTATATTATTATCATTAATACTTATACTAGATAAATAATTATTTGGCCAACCACCAGTAGTGGGTCTATTAGTTGAACTTGGCATATCATCATATACAGGTATATAAAATATAAATCCAGTATTAAGTAATCCTGCATTAGAATATGATCTATAAGTAGTTGTTGCTTCACTAGAAGGCGCCATTATACTAGTCATATATTGATGATAGAAATTAGTATATGGATCACTTACTTTTCCTGTAGAAATTAAGTAATTATAAATAACATTCCATTTTTTAAAATAACTTGTATCTTGACCAACACTAATATATTTATCATTCATCCATATAGCGCCACCAACAATAGCTTTATTAGGAGTATCCCAAGGTCTTAATGTTGCAATATCAGTTTTTGCTGCATAATTTAACCCATTTATAGCAGGGCTTTCACCACCAGTAGCTCCTATATTATAAAAATTATACATTCCATTATAAGTACCTGCTATAGCAGTACTAGCAGTTTCACCTATTCCGACTTCTTGTCTAGATAATGAAGCCAAATAAACAGGGCTCATATTAGATGTTTTTCCTGCTTCCAGAAAATCTGCCACATAGTTTGATAAATAATCATTCTTAAAAATTTGCAAAATTAAACTTTGGTAATTTTCATCTGAAATACTATTATCATATGATAATCCTTCAAACTGAAATATATGCATATCAGTTAAAAAATTTCTAGGATCCATATAATAAGCTACCGTATCGTAATTTGCCTCACACCAAGGATTACTTCCTCCTATCTGATCATATTCTACAAATTTATCATTGTAATAATCAAAAGATTGAGGGTCTATAGAAAAATAAGCATAATTATTAGATGAGCTAGTTTGAACCAAAGCATTTCCTGGAATAGATATTTCCCCATTCACTGCATCAGAAAATTTTAATTCTGTATCTATAGCTTTAAAAATCCAATTAGGATGTGCAGTTTTTAAATAAGCTAAAGATTCAAAATAGCTTTCAGGAAAACCTGCATTAGCAAATTCTTGTTTTAACTCTTCAGTTAAGAAAGAATCACTTTTTAAATAAGTATTACAATAATATCCATACTTTTCACCATGTCTTAAACTATTATATTTTGCATAAACATAATTACCTGGACATAAATCACTATCTGGGGATGCTATATCATGACCTGTTATAACAGTTACTTTATCTCCATTGTCTAACCATAAAACACCTTGAGTAACTGAAGAAAAAGAAGAATCTTTATAAAAACAATAGCCAGTAGAATCATTTCTTAAAGAACACTTTGCATTCTCTCCATTAAAAACAGTAGCTTCATAATCTGCATTTACTTTATTTATAAATAAAAATGATATGAAGAAAATAATCATAAATAAATATTTATAAATTCTTTTCATCATATCACCTCTACCTTCATATTACATTATATCAAAAAAGAGTGAACTTGTACACCCCACTCATGTATATTTCCAAAACTTTACAACTCATATATTTTTATTTTTTTACTGCCATATTTTTTATCTTTAATTAATTTTAAATTATTATTTTCTATTTCTTCAGTTTCATATTCACATACTATTATGCCATCTTTATTTAGTAGATCATATTCTACTATTTTTTCTAAACAATCGTTAATTAAATTTAATTTATATGGAGGATCTAAAAATATAATATCAAACTTTATATTACTATTTCTAAATAATTCTAAAGCACTTTTATAATCACTTTTCATAATATGAATTTTATCATCCATATTACTTGTATTCTTTTTTATTATATTTATAAGTTCTATATTATTATCTATAAAATATGCTTCACAACTACCATTACTTAAAGCCTCTATACCAAGAGAACCACTACCAGCAAAAAGATCTAATACTACACTATTTTTTATTTTATTTTGTATTATTCCAAATAAAGATTCCTTTACTCTATCCATAGTAGGTCTTGTACCATCTATATCAAATCCTATTAAATTTTTACCTTTATATTTACCGCTTATAACTCTCACTTTATCACCAATATAATTTTATCACAAAAACTCAAGAATTTAAAGAAGAAATAATCGCACTAACCATTTCAAAAGTAGAAAGAGCTTTATTAAGTCTGTCACTTGGTCTTAGTTTATATGCAGTTTTCATTTCTTCAATAAAAGTATTAAACATTTCTGGATTTCTATTTAATGTTTTATACCAATGAGAATTTTCGTGCAAATACTTAATATATAATGGATTACTTTTTAATTTAAATTGAAGATCTAAAGTCATTAATCCTCAAAATGTTTATATAAAGGTCTAGGTTTATATGCTTGCTTTTCCGTATTAGTATTATCCTTTTTAGAGAAATCTTGAACTACACCTAGTACCCTTTGAAAATTACCAATACCTTCTTGTAATCCATCTAAATCAACATTTTTAAACCAATTAACAACTTCACTTAAAGTTAATCCAGCTATTCCTGCTTTTGACTTATTTTCTATGTTATTATCAGTATTGTTTATAGTATTCTCATCTTTACCAATATAGTCTTTCCATACACTTTCTTCTTCTCCATATAAATCATACATCTCATAAAATTTTTGCCATGTCATTTCATTATTCTTTACAAATTTAATAAGTTTAGGATTATTCTTTACAAATTGTTTAAACTCTTCTTTTTTCATTCTACCACCTATTAAAGTTTATGTTATATTTTAACTTTTATTTATTTTAAATTGAATAAAAAAGAAGTTTACTAAGTAAACCTCTATATTTTTATTTATATTAAAGTTGTACTGTTATAACTGGGCGTACAGTTACTACTAAATACCGCATGACGAACGACCATCAGACTCAACGCTGCAAGTAACACTATCATCACCATAAAGCGAACCCACACTGCCATCAGAATATGCCCAGAACTCAAGATCATACTCAAGACCAGTATCAAAAACATACGCATCGCAAGAGGAATACGAATCATTGAATCTGCAGCTACCACCAGCAGACACAACATAACTTTCTATATTATGAATTATTTCTTGATTTGATGCATAATATTCTTCACCTGCTCTTAAGCAGACATCTTTTCTTATTCCATTTTCTGTGTTTGTTATACAAGCATAACTAGTTGTTACTATATTATTTACTATTTCATGTTTTAAATAAACATTTTGACTTATGTTTGATAAACTTGTTTCATATTCTGATATTGTATCAATAGAATCGTCTATAGATAGATCTTCTTCTGAATTTCTATATATTACACCTGTATATAATGTTCCACTTTCTCCTGTATATTGTTCTCCTTGTCCTGCTACTGTTTCATAGAATAATGATATATCATTAAATTCTACACTAAATGGTCCATCTGCTAAAGCTCCTCCACTTAGGTATTCTATTGTTATTTGTATTGGTGTACTTTCTCCTACTCCTATACTTTTTCCTGTTATTCCTGTAGTTGTTTTATTATAAC
This sequence comes from Bacillota bacterium, assembly GCA_015059155.1. Classification (GTDB taxonomy): domain Bacteria; phylum Bacillota_I; class Bacilli_A; order RF39; family UBA660; genus UMGS1613. The sequence goes on from SVAX01000005.1 coordinate 39,108, forward strand.
TATCATTTCCTACTTTTACTGTTACAGTTATATCTTCACAAGCTTGTCCCACTAATTGAATTGAAGCTCCTTCTCCTGGTGTACAACTCTTATTTCCTTTTAATGTTACACTGTTTAGATACGCTATAAATTCTCCTGCATTATATACATATAAATTATATACTGCTTTTTGTCCTGGAGCTGTAAAGTCTGCTTCTAATCCTGTTAATGTTGGATTTGTTGTATTATTTATTACTCCATCACTCGCACTTATTGTAGTTGGTGTTTTTGTTGGAATTACATTACTTGTATCTACAGCATTACTTTTATTTGAAAATACTACTTTAAAATTTGATGCATCTGGACTTACTGATGCACTTGTCTTGATGTTTAAATTACTTGAGAATGCTGCAAAACCTATTGATATTGTTAATATTGATATTGCTAGTATTCCAAGTGTCATTACTTTTTTTCTTCTTTCACTTCTCATTTTATCCTACCTTTCTTATTTTTATACATTTTTATTGTAACACGTATATAATTATTATTTCAATATTTTTATATTCTTTTTTGTAAACTTTACAAAAAAATATAGTTTTTTTAGCAATTTCTGTAAACTTCAAAACATTCCTTAGTAATGAATGCTTTTTTAATATAAAAAAGTAGAAAATTTCTACTTTCCTAAACAATATGGATATTCTACTTTTTCAATAGTAACTTGTTTTAATATATTTAAGTCAACTATATTTCCTTTTTTCTTTATTAATAAGTAATTACCGGTATGTCCAATTATATAGCCTTCTTTATATATTTCAGGTAAGAATTCTATTTCTTTACCAACAAACTTATTAAAGTATTCTTTTTCTAAACTTTCACTAATATTAATTAGTTTTTTAACCCTTTCTTTCTTAGTTACATCATCTATATGATTAGGTAATTCTTCTGCTTTAGTACCTTTTCTAAGAGAAAAAGGAAATACATGTATTTTTGAAAATCTTATTTTATTTACTGTTTCTAATGTTTCATTAAATAAATCTTCAGTTTCACCAGGAAATCCTACTATAATATCTGTAGTTATTGATATATCAGGTCTAATACTTCTGATTCTTTCTATTTTATTTATAAAATAGTTTTTATCATATTTTCTATTCATTAATTTTAATATCTCATCACTACCTGATTGAAGTGGTATATGCATGTGATCTACTAGTATTTTACTATTTTTTAATACATCCATAAAATCATCATCTAATTCAGTTATTTCTATACTAGATATTCTAAGTCTTTCTAACCCATCAATATTAATTAATTCATTTAGTAATTTAGAAAAACTATAATTAGCTAAATCAGCTCCATAGTGTCCTGTATGAATACCAGTTAATACTATTTCTTTATGTCCTTCTTTAATTAAATTTTTTACTTCTTCTATTACTATTTCTGGTTTCTTACTTCTTACTTTACCTCTAGCAAACGGGATTATACAATAACTACAATAGTTTTCACATCCATCTTCTATCTTAACGAATGCTCTTGTTTTATTAAAGTTATTTAAACACATATCTTCAAAATCACTGACCATTATATCATCTATTTTTATTATTGGTTTATTATTTTTCTTATACTCTTCTATATAATCTACAATCTTGCTTTTACCACTATTTCCAAGTATTATAGAAACATTTAAATCATCAAGTAATTTAGAATTTACTTGTGTCATACAACCTACTACAATTACTATAGAATTTGGATGATTTTTTATTACCCTTCTTACTACTTTCAAAGATTTATTATCACTTGTATTAGTAACAGTACAAGTATTTATTATATATATATCAGAATCAGATTCATTACCTTCTATATATCCATTATTAATTAATTTATCTTTCATTACATTACTTTCATAAGTATTTACTTTACAACCTAATGTATAAATATAAAATTTCATACAATCACTTCCTCAAACAATTATACTAGAAAAAGATAGAAAAATCTATCTTTTCGTTAATCAAAAGTATCAAAATATTCCCCACTATCTAAATAAAGTATACCTTTTTTATTATTAAATGATTTAACCATACTAATATATTTATTTATAGATAAAAACTTATTTAAAGTTAAATATACATAATTACCATCATTCATAAGTATAAAGAATCTTTCTTCATCTACGTCATTAGGTGAATATTGTATTTCAGACATTCTATATAAAATTGTTTTATCTACTTTCTTTAATACATGTATAAATTCATCATATATTGTATTAGGAATTTGGTTTATAACAGTAGGAACAGTAAATTTATCTGTAACTTTATCTCCATTTAATAAGATAGTTTTATCTTCTACTTGATAATAAACTAAAGGATAATTTTCTTTTATTTCAATAATTACTTTTGTTGTAAAATTATATTTAGTTACATTCGCTGATAATATATATTTATTCTTTTTTAATCTTTTTTCGATTGATAAAGACAAATTATTGATACTATTTGGATAATCTTCTAATTTAGCTATATCTATTATTTCTTGATCAGTTAATAAGTCATTACCTCTTATATAAATATTTTTTATATTGATATTAAGTAATTTATAAATAAAAAGGACTAAAAGAAGAAAAAACATTAAAAACAGAAAAAATCTTTTTTTATTTAATTTTCTTTTTTTAGTTTTTTTCTTTTTACTTTTAGCCATTTTAGTCACCCTATTCTACAAATTCTTGTTCTACTTTTAGTTCAATATTATATTTTTCTTTTATCTTTTGTTTTATTTCATTAATTAGTTCTTTTACTTCTTCACCAGTAGCAGAACCAGTATTTATTATAAAATTAGCATGTTTTTCACTAACACAAGCTCCACCAATACTTTTACCTTTATAACCAATTTCTTCTATTAATCTACCAGCAAAATCTCCTTCTGGATTTCTAAATACTGATCCAGCAGAAGGATATTCAAGTGGCTGTGTTTCTAATCTTCTTTTCTTTCTTTCATTTATTAATTCAATTATTTCTTCACTATTACCTTTAATAAGACTAATAGTTGCTTCTAAACAAATATAATCTTTGTTATTTTGTAAGAAGGAAGTTCTGTAATGGAAATCTAATTCTTTATTTTTCATAACTTTAATTTGATAATCAGGTGTTAAAACTTTAATACTAGTTAAAATATAACCCATATCACTCTTATAAGCACCTGCATTCATGTAAACAGCTCCACCTACTGTACCTGGAATACCTGCTGCAAATTCCATACCAGTAAAACCTAATCTAGATACACGTAAAGCAAGTTTATTTAAAGGATAACCTGCACCTACTACTATTTTATTTCCTGTTATATTTAAATGATTAAAATTATCTAATTTTATAATAACTCCATTATATCCAGAATCATTAAATATAACATTAGATCCATTACCTAATACTTTATATTTAATGTTATTATCTCTTAGAAACGATAAAAGAGTTATTAATTTTTTTTCATCTTCAGGAATAACTGCACATATAGCTTTACCACCTACTTTATAAGTAGTATGATCTTTTAACTCATAATATTCAATTACTTTACCTACGTGCAACTGTTTTATTTCTTTGACTATATTCATATTTACTTCCTATCTATTAATTTTTTTATATTTTTATAAATTATTTCTGCGCTGTTGTCTACCTTTAAAGTTTTTAAACCCTTTTTCATGTCATTTAATTTTTTATCATCGTTAATAATTCTATCGATATTTCTAACTATGATATCTCCTTCTAAATCTTTTTCTTCGATTAATATAGCAGCATTATTATTTACTAAATCTAATGCATTTTTATATTGATGATTGTTTGGTACATATGGGCTTGGAATAAGTATACTAGGTAAATCCAAAGCAATAATTTCACTTAAAGTTGAAGCACCTGCTCTAGTTACTATTAAATCTGTATTTTTCATAATACGTGTCATTGAATCTATATAAGGTACTACTTTAACATTACTTGGAAATTTTATTTCTTTTATCTTATCATAGTCTTTATTTCCTGTTACATATAATATTTCATAATCTTTATTATTAAATAATTTCATAGTATCTATTAAAAATTCATTAACTTTGCTAGCACCTAGTGATCCCATAACAAACAATACTAATTTTTTATCTTTACTTAATTTAAATTCACTTTTAGATAAAGCTGTCTTCTTTATAGCATCCTCACTACAAGGATTACCTGTAAATATTGTTTTTTCTTTAGGAAACTCATCTATACTAGATTTAAAAGATACACCTATTATATCAGCATATCTAGATAAAGTTAAATTAGCTTTACCAGCAACACTATTTTGCTCATGAATAAATGTTTTAATACCTAATTCATGAGAAGCCATTATTACAGGAACAGTTACATAACCACCTACTCCAATAGCTATATCAGGATTAAATTCTTTTATCATTTTTTTACAATCTTTTTTAGCTTTTATTAAACATTTTATAGTTTTAAAATTCTTAAGTAAATTTCTTCTATTAAATCCATAAATCTCTATAGATTTAAAAGGAATATTATGTTTAGGCACTATATCTTTTTCCATTCTATTATGAGTTCCTATATATAAAAATTCACTATTTGGTTCCATTTCTTTTATTTTATTTATAATAGCTAAAGCTGGATAAATATGTCCCCCAGTACCTCCTGCACTTATAACTACTCTCATTTTATCACCTACATTCATTATACCATAATTATATTCAAAAACAATCATTAATATAAATTAAAAGACTCAAATAATGTCAAGTTGAGTCTTTTAAAAGCCACTTCTTTTAAATAATTTTTCTAAATCACTTTTTGAATAATATATCGTAGTTGGTCTACCATGTGGACAGTTAAATGGATTTTTACATTTTCTTAAATCATTAATTAAGTTTTCCATTTCTTCCATAGTAATAGCAGTATTAGCTTTAATAGACATCTTACAAGCCATAGTAGCAGCTACATTGTCATTGAATTTATCTAAATTAAAATTCTTTTCTTTAGCTATAACAAGTTCTAATATTTTCTTTATAGAATTATCTTCATTACCTTTTGGTAACCAAACTGGATGAGCTTTTACTATTACAGAATTAATACCAAACTCTTCTATATCAAAGTTTAATTCTTTTAAGAAATCAAAATTTTCTTTTAATATTATATATTCTGAATTAGTATATTCTATAGTTAATGGAAACATCATTGAAATACTTTCTTTTCTTTTACTATTCAATTTTTCTTTAACTATTTCATAATTTATTCTTTCTTTACAAGCATGTTGATCAAGTAAGTACATTCCTATTTCATTTTGACAAATAATATATGTGCCGTGTACTAAACCTATTGGATACATAATAGGAAATTCTACTACATCTTCGTGAATTTGTGTTTCTTCTTCTAATTCTATTAATTCATTGTTAACTATATATTCTTCTTCTACATCATTTACTATAGGAGTATCAAAATCTAATTTAATTTCTTCATATTTCTTTGTTTCTTTTACTATGATAGGTTTTTCTTCTATATGAGGTATTAAAGTTTTTTTCTTTAATTTGTCTTTTATAGTATTTGAAACCAAATCTAATAATTCCTCTATATTACCAAATTTTATATCCATCTTTGTTGGGTGTATATTAACATCTACTAAAGTAGTATCTACTTCAATATTAAGTACTACTATCGGATAATAATTATCTGGTTTATAAGAGTGGTAAGAATCATTTATTGTTCTATTAAGTTCTGTATTTTTTACTATTCTACCATTTACTATTGTTATTATATTATTTCTATTAGTTCTATAAACTTCAGGTAAACTTATATAACCATCTATTTTATAATCATTATTACAAGCATTAATATCTATCATTTTTTTAGCTATATTAATCCCATATATATTTTTAATACATTTAAGTAAATTACCACTACCATCAGTTTTAAGTAATTCCTTACCATCATTTCTTACTACAAATCTTATTTCAGGATGTGATAAAGCTATTTTATTCATAAAATCCATTATATTAGATAACTCTGTATATAAACTTTTTAAATGTTTAAGTCTAGCTGGTGTATTAAAAAATAAATCTTTAACACTTATAATAGTTCCAATTCTAGCATCACTATTTTCTACAAGTATTACTTTACCACCTTTTATATTTACATGAGTTCCAATATCTCCTTTAGATGTATAAAGATCTATATTAGATACAGAAGCTATACTAGCTAGTGCCTCTCCTCTAAATCCAAGTGTATGTATGTGGTATAAATCATCTTCATCAATTATTTTACTTGTAGCATGTCTATTAAACGACATAATAGCATCTTCTTTTTCCATTCCAATACCATTATCTATAACTTTTATTTCCTTTATACCAGATTCTAATAATTCTACTTTAATTTCTGTAGATAAAGCATCTATACTATTTTCAACTAACTCTTTAACTACCGATGAACACCTTTCTACTACTTCCCCAGCAGCTATTTTATTAGAAAGAATTTCATCCATTATTTTTATTACTGCCATAAAATCACCAATTTAATTATATAATAAATAATAATTAAAAACTAGTACTAAAGAAAAAATCAAGAAAATTTCTTGATTATATTATTTCTCTTATTATATTAGGATTATTCAATACTTCAATTAATTTATCTATTTCTTCTTTTGTATTATAGAAGTATAAACTCATTCTACAAGTATTTTTAATACCTAATTCATCTTTTAATATTTTAGCGCAATGATTACCTGCTCTTACACATATATTATATTTATTTAAATATATAGCAAGATCTTGAGAGAATATATCTTTTATATTAAAAGTAATTATACTACTTTCTGAATTTTCATTATAGATTATTATATCTTTAATAGACTTTAATTTATTTAAAGCATATTCTCTTAATTCTTTTTCATACTTTTCTATGTTATTCATATTTATTTTATTTAAATAATTTATAACACTTCCAAAAGCAATTATATCTGCTATATTAGGAGTTCCAGCTTCAAGTATATATGGCATTTTTTTATATTCCTTTTCACCATCAAATGTAAATGATGAATTCATGCCTCCTCCAAATATAATAGGTTTTATATCATTTAGTAATTCTTCTTTACAATACAAAATACCTACACCTGTTGGCCCACACATTTTATGTGCAGAAAAAGCTAAAAAATCCATATCTAAATTATTAACGTCTATTCTCATATGAGGTACTGATTGAGCACCATCTATTACTACTTTTATATTTTTACTATGAGCATATTCTATTATTTGTTTTATTGGTCTAATATCTCCTACTACATTAGTAACGTGAGCAATACTTATAACTTTTGTATTATTAGTAATGGCTTTTTTTACGTTTTCTAGTGTTACTTTATGATCTTTATCTAATTCAATATAGTTAATCTTAATACCAATATCATTAGATAATTCAAACCATGGTAATACATTTGAAGCATGTTCTGCTTTAGTAATTAATACTTCATCATTATTGTTTAAATTATGTTTAAAATAACCAAATACTATTTTATTTAAAGAATCAGTAGTATTATTAGTAAATACTATTTGATTAGTACTTTTTGCATTAATAAAATCTTTTACTAATTCTCTTGTATTTTCATACATAGTATCTACTTTTAAACTAATATCATAATCTCCTCTATGTGCATTAGCACTATAATTATTATAATAATCAGTTAAACTATCACTTAAAATATATGGTTTTAAAGTAGTAGCACCATTATCAAAATATATTATATCACTTTCTAATATTTTAAAATCTTCTCTATTCAAAGTATCACCTCCAATACTTTTCTATATTTTTATTTATCTCCTTCAACATTTTTTTATCATCAATATCACTATTTAAAAATCCTGTTATTAATAACTTTAATGCACTATTATAATCAATTCCTCTGCTTTGTAAATAAAACATCTCATCATCACTAAACTTACCTATTAAAGCACTATGAGATGCCTCCACATCTGATGAATCAATATACAAATTAGGCATTATTTCACTTTTATTATTTGTTAAATTAATTATTCTATTACTTTGATTAACTACACACCCTGTTATATCTTTTGGTACAAAAGATGATACTTGGTAAATAATTAATCCATCTTTAATACATACTCCATTATTTTTTATATTACTAATAGTATTTTTAGCATCATGGAAAATGTGATAATCATATGTTTCTTTTTTATTACTTATAGTTTTAAAATTATAATCTATTCTAGCGTTATCACCAGATAGTTTAGCTATTATCATTTCTTTTATACTTTTTACATTTTGAAATTTGAATACATTTACAAAAGAATTTTCTTCTAAATTATATCTATATTGTACTTTGCCGTTCTTTCCTTTAGTCACTACATTTAAATTTAGATTAACATTTTCTTTTACATTAATATTGAAATTCAATTTAGTTTCTTCTTTTAATTTTATTTCTATATCTAAATCTGAATCTTTAGTTACTACTATTTTTACTTCATTTATACCAAATATACATTCTTTTCTATAATATTCTATATGTATATTTTTAGATACATTAGCTACTTCTAATATATCATCAACTACTTTTATTTTATTCATTTTTCAATTTTTCCCTTATGGCACATACACCAATAGAAGTAACTTTTTTTGAATTTATGTTTTGAAATCCTTTTTCTTCAATTTCTTTAACTAAAGAATAATCGCCGGTTTTAACTATTTTACCATCACTAATTATATGCACGTGAGTTGGTTTAACATAATCTAATAATCTTTGATAATGTGTTATTAAAAGCATTCCTGGATTATATTGTTTATAGTAATTCATAATAGAATCTCCTACTATTTTTAAACTATCTACGTCTAACCCTGAATCTATTTCATCAAGCATAACTAAAGTAGGTTTTAATATATACATTTGAAGTATTTCATTTTTCTTTCTCTCTCCACCACTAAAACCTTGATTAATACCACGATGAATCATATCTTTTTTCATTTCTAAAGCATCAACTGTTTTATCTAATTCTTTTATGAATTCAAATAATTTAAAATTTTCTTTTTCTCTAATACTTAAAGCACTACGAAGAAAGTCTGCATTACTAACGCCTTCTATTTCCATAGGTAATTGCATTCCCAAAAATATACCTAATCTGCTTCTTTCATCGACACTCATTTCATTTATTAAGAGATCATTATAATAAATACAACCTTCTTCTATTATATAGTTAGGATCACCCATTATAACTTTAGTAAGCGTACTTTTACCTATACCGTTTGGCCCCATTAATACATGGATTTCTCCTTCGTTAATAGTTAAATTAAAATCTTTTAATATTATTTTATCTTCTACTTTAACAGTTAAATTTTCTATTTTTAATGCATTCATGAACTTCATCTCCTTAACCATTATACTAAATAAAAGAAAAAAAAGAAATAATTTAGAATTTTATTTGTTTAAAAAAATTAAATTTAATCATAATATCATGAATATTCGCAGTATTCACCTAAGAGCTTAGCTCTTTTTTTGTTTAATTGACAACAAATGTATTATTTGTTATAATGAATATGTCAAGGAAACTTGAATATAATAAAAAAGGGAATACTTAACTTGGTCATGTTGAGTACTTACCCTGTTGTACCAATGGTACTTAGTGTAGAGTACTTAATCTATGATTAGATTGAGTACTTTTTATATTATAGTTTACTATATTACAACAGTAAAAAGTAAGGCTATAAGTAATAAGATAATAATGATTAATGAAAAGATTAATAAATCCTTTTTAAACATACTATCAGCCTCCTTCCTTTGGAAGTTGGCAAGTACTCAACTGTTAGTATTCCCTATATATATTATAGCAAACTTATACCACACATTTCAATAAAATATTCATCATTTGTATAATATTTTAAATAGTGACAACAATATAAATATTTGATACAATAATTAAGGAGATGATTATATGGATTGTATATTTTGTAAAATAGCGAATGGTGAAATACCTAGTTTTAAAGTTTATGAAGATGATGTAGTTTATGCTTTTTTGGATGCTAATCCTGATAGTGATGGTCATACACTTATAGTACCTAAAAAACATTTTAAAGATTTAGATGATATAGATTTAGAAACACTAAATCATATAAATAAAGTTTCTAAAGAAATTAAAAAATTATTAGAAGAAAAACTAAATTGTGTAGGTTTATCACTACTTCAAAATAATGGAAGTGCTCAAGAAGTCAAACATTATCATATGCATTTAAAACCATTTTATGAAGGTGTTAAAACTATGGAACTAGTAAAATATCCTGAAAATATAAAAGAACCTAAAGATGTTTATGAAAAATTAAAAGAGAATTAAATTCTCTTTTGTTTTTGTCTAAAAAATCTATTTATTTCTATCTCAGCATTTTCCTTTGAATCGGATCCATGTATAGCATTATATGTTATATCTGTGCCAAATTCTCCTCTAATAGTTCCCTTTTGTGCCTTAGTACTATCAGTTGGTCCCATAAGATTTCTTAATTTATCTACAGCATTAACACCTTCCAAAATCATAAGTACAACTTCGCTAGATAACATGTAATTTTCTAATTTAGGATAAAATGGTTTATCTACTATATGAGCATAATGTTCTTTTAAAATTTCTTCATCTAACATTCTTACTTCATACTTTTCTATTTTTAAACCTTCATTATAAATCATTTCTATTATTTTAATAGCATTCTTTATTCCATCTGGTTTAATAATAGCTAAAGTTTGTTCTACAACATTTTTATTATCTTTCATATTCCCACCTCAATTAATGTATATGTTATCACAATACAAATTAAAAAGCAACTATTTACTTTTCTCTTCTAAATTAATGTAAAGATTTAAATCTTCTTCAGTTGGTAGAGATTCAAGAATGTTAGGTGGTAAAAGTTGATACGAACTAATTCCTATTGGATTATTTATATTTTTTAATGAATAATTAGCAGTTATTTTATCTTTTTCCTTACATAAAATTAATCCTACTGATGGATTATCATCTTTATTTTTTATTAAATCATCTACTGCAGATAAATAGAAATTCATTTTGCCTACATATTCTGGAATAAATTTTGTTACTTTTAATTCTACCACAATATAGCATCTTAATTTTAAATGATAAAATAATAAATCAATAAAATAATCTTTATCATCAACTGTTATTTTATACTGATTACCTACAAAACTAAAACCTTTTCCAAGTTCAATTAATACATCCTTTATTCTATCAATCATTTTATTTTCTAATTGTTTTTCATTATAAGAATCTTTAAGTGTTATAAAATCAAATATATAAGGATCTTTTATTACATTGTTAACCAAATCACTTTTATCAAGTGGTAAAACATTAGAAAAATTATTAGAACTGTTGCCAATCCTTAAATGATAGTTTGTATCTATTTGAAATTTTAAAACATTTCTACTCCAGCCATTTTCTATAGTAGTATTTGCATATATTTTTCTAACTTTTTTATCTTTTATTTTTTCTATAAGTAATAAATTATGTCCCCAAGGTAATTTGGCAACAAGTTGTTGCCAATTTTCATCATCTTTATAATCTTGATAAAACAATTTCATACTACGTAGATTTCTAGAAGAAAACCCCTTTAATTCTGGGAAAGTTAATTTAAGTTCTTTAGAAACATTTTCTATAAATTTATTGCCGTATTTATTATTTTCATATAATATTTTTCCTAATCTAAAATAAAGCATTATTAAATTCTTATTTGCTTCAAACATAGTTTTTATTTGTGTAGATTTTATTTCATTTTTTATATCGCTTACAACATTTTTAAAACTTTCTTCAATCATAATATATTCACCTCATATATATCATTCTACAAAAGTTTTAAATTTCCTTTTTTTATACAAAAATTTTTTAAAATATTAAAAAAGCAACTATTTAATAGCTGCCTTTCTTGAGAAATTAAGTCTTCCACGTTTATCATATCCTAAACATTTAACTATAATTTCGTCTCCTTCTTTAACTATATCAGTTACTTTTTCTACTCTTTCAGTATTAAGTTCTGAAATATGTACCATACCTTCACATCCAGGCCAAATTTCTACAAAGCAGCCTGAATCAATTATTTTAACTACTTTACCATTATAGATTTTTCCTTCTTCTGGAGTTCTTACTATATCTTTAATCATATTAGCAGTTTTTTCAATTATTTCTTTATCAGTGTGATAAATAACTACTCTACCATCATCTTCTAAATCTACTTTAACTGCGTTTATATCATTAACAGCAGTAACATTACTTGCTTCTAAAATAATTCTAGTAATAGTTTCTCCACCTTTACCAATAACTTCTTTAATCTTTAATGGATCAATCATAAATGTTACAGTTTTTGGAGCATACTTACTAACTTCTTTACGAGGTTCTGGTATTTGAGTTTGTATTTTATCTAATATTTCCATTCTTGCTTGTTTAGCTTGAGCAAGAGCTTCTTTTAAGATATCTTTAGTTATGCCTTTAATTTTGATATCCATTTGTAAAGCACATATACCGTTACGAGTACCTGCTACTTTAAAGTCCATATCTCCTAAATGATCTTCCATACCTTGAATATCTGTTAAAATAGTATAATCATCACCATAAGTAATTAATCCCATAGCAATTCCAGCAACTGGAGCTTTAATAGGTACACCAGCAGCCATTAAACTCATACATCCAGCACATATACTTGCTTGAGATGATGAACCATTTGATTCAAGTATTTCAGATACTACACGTATTGTATATGGGAATTCTTCTTCAGATGGTATTACTTGAGCTAAAGCTCTTTCACCAAGTGCGCCATGTCCAATTTCTCTTCTACCTGGAGCACCATATCTACCAGTTTCTCCTACTGAGAATTGTGGGAAGTTGTAATGTAGCATAAATCTTTTTTCTGTTTCTAAATCAAGCCCATCAAGTATTTGATGTTCACCTAAAGCACCTAAAGTTGTAACACTTAAACTTTGAGTCTCACCACGAGTGAATAAAGCTGAACCATGCGTTCTTGGAAGTAAATCTATATCAGTTGAAATTGGTCTAATTTCAGTCATTGCTCTTCCGTCTGCTCTTTGCTTTTCTTTAACTACTATAGTTCTAAATATTTCATATTCAATTTCACCAAATACTAATTTTACTGAAGTTAATAATTTTTTTAACTCTTCGTCATCTAAATCACTATTTTCTTCTTCGTATTTAGCAACTACTTCTTCTTTTAATGTATCAATAGCATTATATTTAGTTAATTTATCTTTAATACGTAAAGCTTCATCTAATCTTTCAGCACAGTATTCAGTAACACCTTTTCTCACTTCATCAGTTATTTCAAGTACTTCATATTCCATTTTTTCAAGGCCAACTTCAGCCATTATTTCTTTTTGGAAACTACAAAGTTCTTTTATAGCTTCATGACCAAACATTAAAGCTTCTAACATATCTTCTTCTGATACTTCTTTTGATCCTGCTTCTACCATGTTAATAGCATCTATAGTACCAGCAACTGTTAATTCTATATCAGAAAGTTCTGCTTGTTCTACTGTTGGATTAATTATAAATTCTCCATCAACTCTTCCCACTTTAACACCAGCAATTGGTCCATCGAATGGTATTTTTGAAATACTTGTAGCAAGTGAAGAACCAAACATAGCTGCCATTTCTGGTGAATTATCTGGATCTACTGATAAAACAGTATTTACTATTTGCACTTCATTTTTAAAGTCCTCTGGGAACATAGGTCTCATAGGTCTGTCAATCATACGAGCTGCAAGTGTAGCTGCATCTGTTGGTCTACCTTCTCTTTTTATAAATCCACCAGGTATTTTACCTACTGAATATAACTTTTCTTGGTATAAAACCATTAATGGGAAGAAATCACTTAGTACATTTGCAGTTTTACTAACTACTACAGTTGAAAGTACTACTGTATCTCCATATCTTACTACAACAGCACCACTAGCTTGTTTAGCAAGTTCCCCAGTTTCTACTACTAATTTTCTTCCTCTAAAATCTAATTCGAATGTTTTTTTCATAAATCCTCCCTCTATTCAAATTAAAGACACTCAAAAAAGAGTGTCTACGTTTTTTCTAAATTTTTATTTTCTTAATCCTAATTCTTTAACTACTTTAGAATATCTATTAACATCTGTTTTAATTAAATAATTAAGTAAGCTTTTTCTTTGACCAACTTTGTGTAGTAAACCACGTTTAGAATGATTATCTTGTTTGTGAGTTTTAAAATGTTCAGTCAAAGTATTAATTTCTTCAGTTAAAATAGCTATTTGTACTTCTATAGATCCAGTATCATTTTGATCTTTTCCAAACTTTTTAACTAATTCTGCTTTTCTTTCTTTTGTTAAAGCCATATTTATTCTCCTCTCTTTATATTCGCTTATACCTAGTGAAAAATTGGAGATTTTTCCCACCAAGAAATAAGTACATTAATAATATACACTATTTTTTAAGTTTATGCAACACTAAACTCTAATTTTTTCATTTTTCATTTCTATATGTATTCTTTGTATAACTGCAAAAGTCATTATAAGAGATAATGTAAAACTACCACCATAACTTAAGAAAGGAAGTGGTACTCCTGTAAGAGGTATTATTCCAAATAATCCACCAAGATTTATTAATATATGTAGGAAAAAGTAAGTAGCTACACCTATACATATATATCTATGACTTAGTCTTTTAGTTTTCATTGATAATTTAAGTATTCTGTATATTATAATTAAATAAGCCATAAATATTAAAGAACATACTAACACTCCGTTCTCTTCTGCTATAATTGCAAATACCATGTCTGTATGTGGCTCTGGTATATATGAATATTTTTGAGTACTTTTTCCTAATCCTACTCCAGTAAGTCCTCCATTATTAATAGCTATAAAAGCATTACAAACTTGATATCCTGTATCTTCATATTTAGAACATGGATCAAAGAAATTATTAAGTCTTGAAGTTTGTGCTCCTGATAAAATATAACCTGTTATTGAAAGTCTAGCTACTAATAAAATTGCAAGTATCCCAATTGATATCAAACTTGCTTTAATTTTTTCACTTCTTGATATTGGACTAAATACAAAAAGCACTGCAAATATTCCAAATAATATAATAGCTGTACCTAAATCTTTTTGTAAGAATACTAGTATTGGAAATATTAATCCAAATCCTATTATTTTCCAAATAATTATATCATGTTTTTCTCGTACATCTTTTAATCTTTTAAAATACATTTGAAACATTAATGACATAGTAAGAATAAGTGTTGGTTTAGCAAATTCACTAGGTTGAACTTTCATAAATCCTAAATCTATCCAGTTATTTGCTCCTCTAGTAGCTACCCCTTTAAGTATTAAAAATAAATTCATACCAAATACTGCAATATATATTAATGGTAACCATTTCTTATAATCTTTAGTAGGTATTTTTAGTACTATTAAAAAAGCAACTAAGCTTATAACAAGAATAATAATATGTTTAAAAAAATAATAAAACATATTAGCATCTGCATTTACTACTGCTTCACGGCTTGATGCGGTTACTATATTTAAAGAACCAAATATTATTAATATTAATGATGTAAAAAATAAAACTTTATCCATATCTGAAAAAGTTCTAATAGCTTTTTTTATTGGTTTCATATATTCACCTACTCTAAATATATAATAGCACATATTTAAAAAATTAACAAGTATGGGTATTTTTAATGAACAAAATGTTTAAAATTTAATATGATATATTGACTAGATTGGAGGTAACTTATGTATTATTACGGTGGATACCAAGGATAACTACGATGTTCTTTAAAAGTAATCTAAGTTTTTTAAAAATTCCATAGGAATTCAATATTTCTTTTGTTATTTTCTTTTATACCAATTTTTATTTCACTAATAAATTCATGAACTATTTCATAAGTTAAAGATTCTATTTTATTATATTTTTTTATTATAGAATCTTTATTTTTTATTTTATACCTTTTTTCATATATTAAGTTTATTTCATTATCAATTATAAATAACCTTTCGTTAATTTTTTCAAGTTCTTCTTTATATTCTTTTTTAAATATAAAATATTCTTCAGTATCTATTAATCCATTTAACTTACTTTCATATAGTTCTTTACTATATTTTTCTTTTTTTATTTTTGATTTTAATAATTCCTTTTTCTCAAGTTCTAAAGCATCTAGCTTTGATTTATAATTTTCATCATTTAATTTAAATAAATTATATAATTCTTCTATTTTTTCATTATCTTTATATGTTGTTATTAATTTATTTATTTCTTGAATAGTTATACTTTCTAATTCATCTTTTCTCATTTGTTTATTATTAATACAATTAGAAAACTTAGTTGACCTATCACTACAAACATAATAACTTACTTGATTTTTATCATTACTTCTTCCACATTTAGTTGATATAAAAGTCTTACCACAATAAGCACACTTAAGTATTCCACTAAAATTATTAACTGTTTTATTTTGACTACATCTTAATCTTTTATTTTTTCTATCTTGTACTTTAGTCCAAGTATCCATATCAATTATTGGATCATGTGCATTTTTTACTATATGCCATTTATCTTTTGGTAAATCTATTTTAGTATGATTTTTATAACTAACTGTAGTTGTTTTTCCTTGTACGAGTGTTCCAATATATACTGGGTTAAATAATATATTTTCAATAGTTCTTTTAGACCATAGACTCATGTATCTAATTTCTTTTTTAAAGCAATAAATTTTTTCTAAATTTATATAAGCGATGTTTTCTAAATCAATTATACTTCTATCTTGATTTTTTTCTATATTTAACTCAAAAGAAGTAAATAATTCTTCATACTTTTTTTCAACTTTATAACAACACCAAATATATTTAACATTACTAGGAATAACATTATCTACCTTAATCCAAATATCTGTATTGAATGAATTTAATATATCTGATTCTTCTATATTATCAGTTGTGTAAAAAATATTAATAGCATTTGATTTGTGTAATTTAAGTTCTATATTATTTATTAAATTATTATCACAATCAATTTTACAGATATGATTTATAGTAGTCCCAGATTTTAAATTTTCATTAAAATAACTACACTTAATAATATAACCACCCGACTTAGAAAGAACTGTATTTTCATATTTTTTTGTTGGAATATTTATATATTCTCCATTATTCCACTTATATTCAGATGGGCTTAATATTTTATCATCATTTAAGCCTTTAGCTATAGTTCTAAGTCCTAATCCATTAATATAATCATTATATATTCTTTTTACTATTTCGCTAGCTATAGGGTCTATTATTAAATGAATAACATTATTCATATCTCTTTGTTTTAAATAACCATAAGGCGCAAAACTACCTACAAAATCTCCACATTTTCTTTTAGTATTAAAAGTTTTTTTAATATTATTAGATAAATCTTCTAAATACCACTCATTTGTAAGTCCTGTTATTTGTCTATTTTTTTTATTACTCGGATCATTAGAATCTGCATGATCTACTACAGTTACAAACCTAACCCCCCACTCTATAAATTTATCATGAATATATTTTTCAATTATTTCTATATCACGAGCAAATCTATCTTGTGATTTACAAAGTACAACATTTATTTTACCATTTTCACAATCTTTTAACATTCTATTAAATTCTGGCCTTGTTTTATCCGCACCAGAAATATCTTCATCACAGTATACATCAACGATAATCCAGTTACGTTCCATGCACTCTGCTTTTAACATCTTCAATTGATTTTCAATACTTTTACTTAATTGTGCTTTAGTTAATTTTACTTTATCTTGTTCAGAAATCCTAACATATAAACCAGCCCTTTCTACTGCATTCATAATACTTTTTATGATATCCTCCTTTTAAAAAGTCTTATAACACATCTAAATTATAACGCATATCTTTTATTTTTACAGCCATTATTTTTTAGAACCAGTTTTATATATCAGTCTAGCTAAAATAGTATTTAATTTTTCTTTTCTTTCTTTTTCATTATTGTTTTTAAATTTGTGTTTAATTATATAGTTCATATTATTACCCCCTTTTATAAATTAAGTAAATTTTTTAATCAATTTTTGATTTCATAATAGTATCCAAATTATCAAAAAGATAATCTTTCAATAACTTTTCCATAATAGATTGAATAGTAGTT
>SVAX01000001.1 GCA_015059155.1 Bacillota bacterium
CAACAGGAAAGATATCATCGAATACCTCTTTTATTCCTTCAGTCATAAACCAATCATATGACTTTTTTTGAATTTCCAATAAATTGTTTAATTCAATTGCGTTTTTAGTTTTTCCATAACTTCTTCTTTCACGGTAATCACCGAATTTTTTTACTGTATAAGCCACTTTTTCACCCCATAAACTATATTTTCTAGAAAGCATATAATAAGCAGAATAATATATGCCGCCAATTTATAATTATATATCAAACTTGGCAATATGTCAATGATTTTGACAATCAATTACATAAAAACCTTTATTTTTTTCTATAAGTTTTACACTATAATATTCTTCCATATCTCTCATAGTACTTTTAGCACCTTGATCTTTATTTATTACAAATATTAAGTGTCCATTTTCTTTTAAATGTTCTTTAGCTTTAATTAATATTTCATATAATATTTTTTTACCTACCCTTATAGGTGGATTAGTAATTATATAGTCATACTTTTTTTCTACATTACTATAAATATCACTTTCAAAAATATTAACATTTATTTTGTTTATACTAGCATTACTTCTAGCTAAATTTAAAGCTCTTTCGTTTACATCAATCATATCAACATTAGCTTCAGTATTAGATTTAATATAGATACCAATTGGCCCATATCCACATCCAAAATCTAACACATCACCACTAATATTTTTAATATCTATACTTTCAAGTAGAGTTCTAGTACCAAAGTCTAAACCTTTTTTAGAAAACACATTATTATCTGTTTTAAAAGTATAAAGTTTACCTCCTATTTCTGCTCTAGTAGTAACTTCATTACTTTTTACATTTGTATTTTTATCAAAATAGTATGCCATATTTCACCTACTTTTAAAAACGGCGAAAGCCCATACTAATTTTAGTACAGGCTTAAAACCATAAATTATTTATTATTTTAATTCGATTGTAGCACCAGCTTCTTCGAATTTAGCTTTTAATTCTTCAGCTTCAGCAGTAGCAACTTTTTCTTTAACAACTCCACCGTTATCAGCGATAGCTTTAGATTCTCCTAAACCTAATCCTGTAACTTCTTTGATTAATTTGATAACAGCGATTTTGTTAGCACCAGCACTTGCTAATACAACATCAACAGCACTTGGTCCTTCACTTGCAGCTTCAGCAGCTGGAGCAGCAGCAACAGCTACCGCACTTGGATCAACACCAAATTCTTCTTTCATTAAATCTACTACTTCTTTGATTTCTAAAAGAGTCATTTCTTTTAGAGAATCGATAATTTCTTTTGCGCTTAATTTTGCCATAATTCTTATCCTCCCTTATCTTATATTTTTTTATTTAATTAACCTTCTAAATTTTTACTATGTAAATCTAAGCATATTGCAAAGTCTCTTGGAATTGCAAGTAAACCACTCGCAAACATTGTAAGTAATCCCTCTCTTGACGGAATAGTTGCAAGTTGTTTTAATTCATCTAATCCAGTTATTTTACCATCAACGATACCAACTTTCATCTCTAATTTATCATGTTTTTTAGCGAATTCAGCTACGGCTTTAATTGGTTCAATAACATCTTTACCAAAAGCAACAACTTTTGGACCATTTAATTCTGATTCTAAATCAATATTTAAATCTTTAAGAGCACGAGCTACTAAAGTATTTTTATAAATTTTTAATTCAGAATTAGATTCTTTTAATTTTCTTCTTAATTCCATAGTTTCAGCAACTGTTAAACCATGATTTTCTAAGAAGATAAATGAACTAGATTCTTTAACATTATTTGCTATTTCATCAATAACTACTTGTTTAGCTTCTAATATCTTTGGATTTGCCATAAAACACCTCCTAATCTTATGAAAAGTACCATTTTTATTAAAAAGTCTACGTAAGAACACGTAGACTTTGATTGAACTTAAACTTCTGTTCCTCGGTAGGATTATTAAGACGAATCCCCTACTGTCTACGGTACTATTTTTCCAACTGACGTTATTATAACACAGTTTTCTTTATTTGTAAATAATTAATTTTCAAAACTTGCTGTATCAACTTTAATACCAGGACCCATTGTACTAGCTATTGATATATTTAACATATATTTACCTTTAACTGTACTAGGTTTAGTTTTATTAATTAGTGATACAAAAGATTTAATATTTTCTACTAATTTTTCATCATCAAATGAAACTTTTCCAACTAATACTGCAACGTTACCATATGAATCAGTTCTGTATTCAACACGTCCTTTTTTAACGTCTTCTACAGCTTTTTTAACATCCATAGTAACTGTTCCTGTTTTAGGGTTTGGCATTAATCCACGAGGTCCTAAAACACGTCCAATTTTACCTAAAGCAGGCATCATATCTGGAGTAGCTATCATTGTATCGAAATCAAACCAGTTTTCTTTTTCGATTTTTTCAATCATATCAAGGTCTCCAACATAATCAGCTCCAGCTTCTTTAGCTTCAGTAGCTTTAACTCCACGAGCTATAACTAAAACTGTTTTAGTTTTACCTATACCATTTGGAAGTACTGTAGCTCCTCTTAATTGTTGATCTGCTTTTTTAGTATCTAAGTTTAATCTTAAAGCTAATTCAACAGATTCATCAAAGTTAGCTGTCTTAGTTTCTTTTAATAATTTTACTGCTTCTTCTATAGAGTAAGCTTTTCCTTTTTCTATTTTGCTAGCAGCTTCTAAATACTTCTTTCCTCTTTTCATATTAACCTCCTATTTAATATTTTTTTATATGATACTAATAGTGTAGAAAGTTGAAAATTGAAAAGCGGAATTCACTTCATTTTCTATTCTATATATCATAATTATTATTTATAATTAATTTTCTTCTACTTTAACACCCATGTTTTTTGCAGTACCTGCAACAATTTCCATGGCTTTTTCTATTGTATAGCAGTTTAAATCTGGTAATTTAATTTCAGCTATTTGTCTAAGTTGTGCTTGAGACATAGTTCCAACAACTTCTTTAGCTCCTTTAGCAGAACCTTTCTTAACATTACATATTTTCTTTATTAAGAATGGTGTTGGAGGAGTTTTGATTACGAAATCGAATGTTCTATCTTCATAAATAGAAATTACAACTGGTAATATATCTCCCATTTTATCTCTAGTTGCATCATTATATTTTGTACAGAATTCTTGTAAATTAATTCCTGCTGGACCAAGTACAGTTCCTACTGGAGGAGCTGGTGTTGCTTTTCCTGCTGGAATTTGTAATTTTATTTCTTTAACTTTTTGTGCCACGAAAAACACCTCCTATAAATTTTGTTTTTTCGTTGTGGTCCAAATGCTCCGCTTTTCAAAAATACATAATTATTTTTGATCATTAGCTCCCACAAAATCTATATTAAAATCAATATAGCCCTATAATAATAACATATTTTTATTTATTTGTAAATATCTTTTTAAGCTTTTTCTATTTCAGTAAATAATACTTCAACAATTGTTTCTTGCCCGAATAAGTCAAGAGCAACTTCAATTTTTTGGTTAACCATATCTACAAATTTAACTTTACCAAACATATTTGAGAATGCTCCACTTATAACTTTAACAGTATCTCCTTCGTTAATTTCATTAACAACATCAATTCTGCTCATTCCCATATTTCCAAGTATTTTATCAACTTCTTGTTTTGTTAATGGGAATGGTTTAGCACCCTTACCACTTGATCCGATAAATCCTGTAACACCTGGAGTATTACGTACTATAAACCAAGCTTCATCAGTCATAACCATTTCTACTAATATGTAACCTGGAAACATTTTAGAATCTTTTTCTACTTCTTTTCCGTTTTTAATTACAACTTCTTTTTGAGATGGAACTACTACTCTATATATATAATCTTCCATTCCCATAGAACTAGCACGCATTTCTAATTTTTCTTTTACCTTATTCTCATGCCCAGAATAGGTGTTAACTACATACCATTCTTTTTCCATTAACTAAACACCTTCACTATTCCACTTATTATTCCATCTGATAACGAGAAAAATGCCATAAAGAAACAAACAATTGCTATAGTGGCAATAGAAAATTTAATCATTTCTTTCTTCTTAGGCCATCTAACCTTCTTCATTTCTTTTTTTACATTTACAAAAAATCTTGCTACTGCTTTCATATTTCACCTACTTTTAATTTTATGATTTTTTCTAAAATAAAAACACCTTTTCGTGTTCACAATTAAATATTAACATAAACTGCTATTTATGTCAATACTTTTAAAGCACTTAAAGGTGTTTTCTATTAAATAACTTCATAGTCTAATAATTCTATTTTACTAGAAATATTATCACTTTTTAATTTTATATCTTTAGTTAAATCTGTACTTAAATACTTTTTGTTATCATCTGGAAATACAGTTAATACATTTTGATATCCCATTTCTTTTAAAAGTATACCAGCTATCATATTAGCGCCACTAGATATTCCTACACCAATTCCTAATTCTTTAGATAATTTTTTACTCATATTTATAGCATCCACATCACTTACAAGTATTACATCTTTTATTAAATTTAGATCTACTATATCAGGTATAAAATCATCCCCTATACCTTCTATTTTATGACTAGATATATTACCTGTTTTAATTAATGACATAGTATCAGGTTCTAGAGCATAAATATCAGCATTAAATTTTTCCTTTAATCTTTTTCCAATACCTATTAAAGTACCACCTGTACCTATTCCTGATATGAAACAATCTACATTTAATTTATCTATTATTTCATTAGCTGTAGTGTTATAATGAGCATCTATATTATACTGATTACTAAATTGATTAAGTAAAAAACCATTATGGCTAATAGAAAATTCTAAAGCTTTTTCTACACAGGTTTTAAAACCACCATCCTTTTTAGAAACAAGTATTACATTAGCACCATATAATCGCATTAAATCTAGTCTTTCCTTACTTACCCAATCAGGCATAAATATATATACTGGATGATTTAAATAAGCACCTATAGCACTTAATGATATTCCTGTATTACCACTTGTTGCTTCTATAAGTGGCATATTATCTTTTAATTTACCTTCTTTTATAGACTTATCTAATATATAATAAACTATCCTATCTTTTATACTACCAGTTAAATTATAATATTCTAATTTTGTATAAATATAATTTTCTATATCTTTATATTTATATCTTATTCTTATTAATGGTGTATTACCTATTAACCCTTTTATATTTTTCATAAATCACCTCATAAAAAAAACATATACACTTTAGTATATGAATTTTTATTTAGTTTTCCTGTGCTGAATGTTGTATGTTATTCTCATTTTTAATTTATTTGGAATAAATCTTCCAAATATATAAACTAATTTAATTGTAAATCCAGGAATAATTAACAATTTATTTTTTAACATTTTATCAATTGCATATTTAGCTACATATTCACTACTTAAGCCCTCCATCTTAAATTCACAATTAGCAACTTCATTAAAATTTGTATTAACAGGCCCTGGACACAAACAACTTACTTTAACATTGCTTTTTATATGTCTTAATTCTTCATATAAAGCGAGTGTTAGATGATATACATAACTCTTAGTTGAATAATATGTAGCCATTAAAGGTCCTGGTTGGAAAGCTGATGCGCTTGATACATTTAAAATATACCCACTATCTCTTTCAACGAAATCATTCAAGAATAATTTTGTTAATATATGTACTGCTTTTATATTTAGATCTATCATAGATAGTTCTTTATCCATATCAGTTTTTCTAAATGAACCAATATTACCAAAACCTGCATTATTAATTAAAATATCTATATTTTTATCTTTTACTTGTTCATATAGTTTTTTACAATTATCTACATCACTTAAATCCATAGATATTATTTCCACATTAGTTTTTAATTCATCTTTTAATTTTTCTAATTCTTTTTTATTGCGTGCAACTAATATTAGATCATATCCTTTGCTACTTAAAACACGTGCCATATCACGTCCTATACCACTACTTGCTCCTGTTATAAGTGCTTTTAATTTTTTCATTTTATCACCATTATTATTATATCAAATTTATGTAATTAATTACAAAAAAAAGTCAAAATAAATTTGACTTTTAAGGCATTACTAACCAAGCATTAGGTAGATATCTATCTCCCGAGTATCCTGATCCACCTGCTACGCTTAATGTTTCTCCGTTTACTACAATAGAACTCGATCCTCCACCATCAAGATTACTAGCATTATAAGCGCCATATTTTAACATAATATTTGTAAGTTCTACCATATCTACACCTAAACTATGTCCAGGTCTTCTTCCATCTATAACTAGCATTAAGACAATTCCATCTTTTCTTTGCCCTATAGCCGTTCTAGGAGCAATTCCATAACCACCATTACCTTTAAACTGTGAAGCCACACCATTAACAATTAAGAAAGGTCCAAACGATACAGCATCTCGAACACCCATTTCTACAGCTTCCTGTGCTGTAGATTTAGTTAATACTAAAACATTATCATGAGTAAATCCAATAATACCTCCGCCCCAACTAGTTACACCAGTACTTATAATATTACCATCAAGTATTAAAGCTCCTGCCGGAGAATAACCAGTTGATTTTTTATAAGAAAAACCTCCAGCATTTATACCGGCTATTGCATTATTTTTTTCAACAAATTGTTCTATAGTCAATCCATAGGCTTTACTAGGAGATTGAACTAATTGCACTTTAGAAGCATCATAAACAACTAGTAAATGTCCTTTATATCCACTACCCTCTATATCAATAACTTTATATAAATCATTTCCTGGATCTTTTTTTAAAACTTGTTCTTCTTCTGGTGAACTATATACAATTTGTTCTTCTTCTGGTTCTTTAAACTCAATCTCATCTTGATTGGTATTACCTTCTACTTCAATTACTATATTATTTGCCATAATTTCTTGTACTTGTTCTTCATTAAAGAAAATATAAGCTAAATACTTATGAGTCATAGTTGTCATAGCACTAGTTACCCAAAGATTCCTAAAATAACTTATTGGTCCATACATCAAGAATAAGCAAACAATCGCAATAACATCTAAAATAGAAAAAGTTATTACCCATTTTTTGCTTTTTTTCTTCTTTTTAGCTTTTCTAGTTCTTTTTTTGTTTTTTATTTCTTGTTCTTCTATATTTTCATCTTTTTTTATTTGTTCTTCTTTTTTTATTTCATCTATTAATTTTTTTTCTTCCTCTGTTTTTTCTTTGTAAATTATAGGATTTTTTTCTTCGTCAAAAAATATTTTAGACATCTGTGGAATATTATTATTTTCATTGTTAGTATTATTATCATTAATATCTACTTTATTTTTATCAACTTTAATGGAATCTATTAATTCATCCAATTCTTTTTTTATTTTTAATAATTCTTCTTCTTTTTTCATACTACACCATTAAATTATAGTAATATACTAATCTAATTCCAAAATATAATATTAAAGATAACAAAAACACTATACTAATTACTATAAATATTTTTCCTTTTTTTATTTTTATTTTTGACATATTATCCCTCTTCTATTTTAAGCACCAAAATCATTTTGATAACTTATTACACTAACGCTTGTTACACCTTCAATATTTTTAAAATTATCTAATACTTTAGCATCATCATTTTTTAATTCTAATTCAAATGTTAATTCAACAATATTTTTTGATATTGATTTGCTTTTTAATTTAGTTTTTGGTAATTTTTTTACTTGCCTTATTATAGTTTCATCTATTCTAGCATCATATTTAACAATAAATAAATATTGATGTTTAGCTTTAAATCCTAACATATATCCGACAAAATATAAAATACCAATTCCAAGTGAAGCTATGATTGCTACTATATAAAGGCCTGCTCCTGCCATAATTCCAGCAGTTATGCTCCAAAACATAAATACTGTATCAGTTGGTTCTTTTATAGCTGTTCTAAATCTTACTATAGAAAGTGCACCCACCATACCTAATGATAAAGCTAGATTAGAACTTATTGTTCTAATTACCATTGCAGTAACCATTCCAAGTAATATTATACATAGTGAGAATGATTTAGAATAAACTACTCCACTATATGTTTTTTTATAAATGAAAACAATAAACACTCCTATAACAAATGCGACCAAAAGTGATAATAAAATCTTATCAACAGTAATCGTACCTGTAAATTCTGAAATAACACTTTTTTTAATCATATCCATAAAACTCATAACAATTCTCCTTTATTTTATACTTCTACAAGTTGCAAACTTCGAAAATGCCTGTCTAATCATTGGAACAGTAGATAAAACTATTGCAATTGACTCAGGTAATATTTCGTTAAATTTAACTTCTAACACAACTTGATTATCATCAATTACTTTATATGTTTCTAATTCTTCATCATATAAATTATAATTATACATTCCTGATCTTATTTTAGAATCAAAAGTAACTCTAACATCAGATATTGGATAAGTATATGCAAGCCTTTTGTAATCAACTATTATAGAAGGTCTTAAATTTTTCAATCTATAATCTATAACAAATTTTGTTAATAAATTATTGCCACTTATGTCTAGATCTTCTATATTACCATTTATAATTCTATCACAAATACTTTTATCTATCAATATCTGATCTTTAGAAGTCATATTTTCATGTTTATATTTACATTCTAATCTTATAAAACTACAATCATTATTGTATAATCTAATTCTATATTTTTTTCTATACTCTACACCATCTATTTTCTCATAGTAGGCATCAGAATTTATATTATCAAAATATAAACTTCTAATTAAATAACTATTATCTTGTAAACTTGAGTTACTATCAATATCCATAAGTAATGATAGTTTTCTCTTTAATATTTCAGCGCTATCTTTATTAATAACAAACTTTATTTCATTCCTATACTTTCTCATATTAATCACCAAAATATTCTTTCATTTCACTTTCACTTAATTTAAAGAAACTTTTCGCTTGTTTTTTCAAGTAATCCTCTCTAAGTCTAGTATATTTTCTCAAACTTTCAACGTTATCTTCCCAATGCGAATAAGTCATTCCCCATCTTTTTTGATTTCTTTCCATTTCTGGTTTTAAATTATTGTATATAGTATCTATTCTTTCTAACACTCTTTCTTCGTTCCAAACATTCTTTAATTGATAACTAAGTCTTTCTAAGAATGTTTTTTTAAATTCATCATTTACTATTAATTTTCTCATCATGAGTGTCGATACTTGTAACCTGCTCATACCTTCTGGTTGTACTGAAAAATTAAAATAATTGTTAGAATAATTCCACATAGCAAAGTCTAAATCATAAAATATCATATTTATTCTACCGTTATCTATATCTGGATGATAGTAAAATCTTGTATTTACTATATCATTATTAGTTACCCAGTTTTCTGCTATCCAAAAATCAACATAACTTTCTATATTCAATCTTTCTTTAACATATTCATAATTACTTGATTTACTTATATCATGTGTATTTAAATAATTTAATAAATCAAAATATTTTTTACCATCACCAGTTGTTATATCATTATCTATTCTTACTATATTTGTTCCCTCATTAGATACATTAAAATTATTTGAAATAAAATCGTCATCTACTTGTTCTCGTATATTATAAACTCCCCAGTATTCTCCATTTATATAAAGAATTATTGGTTTATATGCCTGTACTTTTAAATTAGTTTTTCCATCTACAAGTGATGTCATAAGTATATCTCTAAAAAAAGCCGAATCTTGATCTTGAGATCCTGATCGTAATATTAAACTATTAAAATTAGAATAATCTCTGTTTTCAAATACTTGATAATTTAAACTACCTTCTCCATATCTCTTTCTAAATTTTAACGCAAAACTTTTTTTGGCAAGTCCTCTAGTCGAACCACCAAATAATTTAAGACCACAAGGGATGCTAAAACTTTTTCCATCTTCATAAAATTCTGCATAAGCAGAATATTCTAATTCTGTATTCCAAGGATCTCTTTGTATTCTATTAAAATTACTGGGAGTTAAAGAAACTGACATAACAGGTAAAGTATGATTCTCATTTATAATATAGGAAGCTGTTGTTACTTCACTAGTAAGTTTTCCTTCCGTATAACTAATAGCTTTTACTACCGTTGTTGATTTAAGAAAAATAGGACCACTATATACTTTAGATTTAGTAGTAGGAGTACTACCATCTAAAGTATAATAAATTGTCCCATTTCCTGATATTTCTAAATTTATTCCATCACTACCATTATATACTCCAGATTCTACACTAAATTCTGGAATATAAGCAACACTTGAAGTTCCTGACCCGTTTTCAGATTTAGGAGTTGGTTTTGAAAAGTAATACAAACCATAATTACTATGTCTTCCAAAACTATACCCTAATGGAACATTTGCAATAACCATTGAATCTATAATTTCATTATCTTTAGTTAGATATAAAGACTCAACATCAGATATTTTAAAATTAATATGTTTATAACTATTATTACTTAAATTTGTATCTCCACTAGCCATTAATACGTAAATTTCACCAGATTTTAATTCTACATCAGGTAAGTTATATTTTTTCATTGTATTTGTACTATTAGTTAAATAATAATCACTCAAATTAATTGTGGATTTAGAATTATTTTTTAATTCTATCCAATCATAATATTCATTACCATTATGTGGCATATATGAATAATTATTATTCATAACTTCATTTATTATTAAAGTGCTAGGAGTTTTTAATTTATCTTTTTGAAACTTTTTTATCCCTGATGAAGTATTTTCATATCCAGGACTTATACTATTAGATATGTTAAATTTACCATCCTCTTTTATCATAGCAAGTCCATTACCCACATTTTTATATTCTATTTTATCAATTATTTTACCATTTGAATTTGTAAGACAAACTATACCATTTTTAGATTTTAAATCAAAATTAGAATAAATTTCATCCTGTGTATCATCATAATCTCCCATATATATTACATATACTTCATCTTCTTTTAAAGTTATATCACCTAAACAATATTTGAATGGGGCATTAATAGTATTAGAAATACAATAATTTTTTAGATTTACTTTATCTTTTCCAGTATTTATTATTTCAATATAACCTACATAATTATCATAACTATTTTTAAAATTACCATCATTTTTAGGTAAAAATTCATTTATTTTGATATCACTTTCAGCAAGCAATGATTCTTGATACTCTTTATACCCTTCTTCTGTATTTGGGTATCCTGGAGTAACTTTTTTAGAAGAAAACCAATTACCTTCTAAATCTCTTGCCATTACTTCATTGCTTTTTATAGTTAAAATATCAACCGCATCTATACTTTCACTTTGAGTATTTACTAAGAATAATTTTTCACTACCATTGCCTTTAAGTTTGAAATTAGCATACAAGCCATTCTTACTTTCTCCACTTAAATATACAACTATATATGATTTAGGTTCAATTGTTATTTCTGGAAAAGCCCATTTTGTTTTACTAGACTCATCACTTAAACCATAATTTTTTAAATTTACTTCATAATCATTGCCATTATATATTTCAATCCAATCAGAGACAGTACCATCATCACTTGCAACCGCTCCATTATTAGATGTCATTATTTCTGTTATAACAATACCTTCATATTTTCCTTCACCAGTTATTGGTAAATCTTTTTCAACTAAACCATGAGTTGTGTTGTTAGTTATTAGAATATTAATAACAATAAAAACTATAATAGCTATGACCATTATAAAAATTGTTTTTATATTTTTCTTAAAGAATTTTTTATTAAATTCCATAATATCTAACTCCTAACTTACATGAAGACTCATCATACATATATTTTAACACATATTAAAACTAAATTAAATAAGTTTTTATTTATAATTAAAAGAAAAAAATATACTTTACTAAAAGTATACATTTTTTATATTTAAAAATTCTATTTATTTGTGAAACTTTATTGATTAACAGTGCATAATATCATATTTTTTTGTTATTGTAAAGAAAAAAGAGATTGCTCTCTTATATTGTTTCATAAACACTAACTTGTTTTTTATCTTTTCCTAAACGTTCATATTTTACATATCCGCTTATTTTAGCATAAACAGTATCATCAGAACCAATACCAGCATTAACACCTGGATAAATTCTAGTTCCTCTTTGTCTATATAAAATAGATCCTCCTGTTACGTATTCTCCATCAGCAGCTTTAGCTCCTAATCTTCTACCTTCAGAATCTCTACCATTCTTTGTAGATCCTTGACCTTTTTTATGTGCGAATAATTGGATATTTAATGTCATCAATTTCATAGATGGCACCTCCCTATCTAATTTCTATATATTTTTTATAATCATTTTCTAATTCTTTAAATAAATCAATCATATTTTCAATTAATTTATCTATAATTTCGTTATGCTTTTTTACTTTTATATTTAAGTATCCATCATTTTCTTGATATTCTATACAGTCCTCATCAATCCTTAATAAAGAATTTACTGTAGTTATTGCGATACTTGAAATAGATGCACAAACTATATCAGAACCCTCATTAGCATAGCCAGAATGTCCTTTAATAGTTATTTCATCTTTATTTATGTTTATCTTTATCATTATTTTACCACTATTTTTTTAATTTCAACTTTAGTGTATGGTTGACGATGTCCTTGAGTTCTACGGTAATTTTTCTTTTGATTATATTTATAAACTATAATTTTTTTACCTTTACCGTTTTTAACTACTTCACCTTCAACATAAGCACCAGCAAGTTCAGGCATACCAACAGTTCCATTTGCCATTAAAACTTTATCAAATTTAACTTTTGATCCAGCTTCAGCATCTAATTTTTCAATATAAAGAACTGTACCTTCTTCAACATAGTATTGTTTTCCACCAGTTTCTATAACTGCTTTCATATTCTTACCTCCTTTAAATTTACTAAGACTCACCATTAAGGTACACAATCAGTGTTTAAAACCTTCTCTGTGTGGTTGTAGAATGAGGTCCTACACGCTTAAAATAATATCACAAATTCCCTCTAATGTCAAACATTTTCTTCAAAAAATAATTTTCTGTTAAATATTTATCATCTATATAAAAAAGGTGCCTATAATCTCTTTTCATTTTATTTACACTATCTATTGTTTTTTTCTTTCTAAACTTAAATTCATTCAAATGTCTTTCAAGTAAAAATTTATTAAATAATTCTTTCCTTTCCTTATGTAATTTATTTACTTCTAACATTAAAAACACAAGTACAAAAGCAATTATTTTATTAACATTAAAGAATAATAAACTAAATATTATTATAAATATATATGATATTATTATTGTAAGTGATAAACCATTTTTATAACTTGTTACTACATTAAAAAAAATATTTAATATTTTAGATCCATCTAAAGGATATATAGGTAGTAAATTAAACAATATTATAAAGTAATTTATCGCACTAAAATATTTATAATCCACTATATCTTTTATTAATATATAAAAAATTATTTGAAAAGTAATACCTGCAACAGATATTAAAAATTCTTCTATTAAAGGCCTATTTATTATTTCATTATATTTAGTAAGACCTCCAAAAGGAAGTATTATAATTTTATCTATATTCCACTTAAATATTAATGATATAAGTATATGACCTAATTCGTGTATTATTATAAGTAACATAAAATATGTTATAAATCTAAAATATCCTATCGATGTAAATATAAATAATGTCAATAAAAATATAGGATGCAGATACACTTTATTTAAGATATTCTTCATAATTTAATACATTTCCATCTTTCTTATACACTAAATATAAATTATCATTTGCTTCCCCTAATAACTCACCTTCACTAACATAATCATATAATTTAACATTTACATTTTCTACATTTCCATACCACTCATCTATTCCATCTATTCTTTGTATTATTACTGTATTTCCATAGTTCTCTTTTTCTCCAATAAAAACTACAATACCACTTTCATTTATAGGTACTAAATAATTGCTACTAACGCTTAGTTTAACTCCATCTAAATATACTTCACTAGAATCGTAAATTAGCTCTTCGTTAAATACAGTTTCTGTTTTAACTACTTTATCAAATATATCAAAATCACCTATATATTTATTATAAACTTCTTTTAATTTTATAAACGATATATTATTACTGTAAATATGCTTATAAAATGTATTTTTAAAATCACTACTTGCTTTAATGATTATTAAAATTATTAAAGTTATTACTATAGATATTAATAATTTAATAAAAAAGATTGTCCCAACATTATTTTTTTTCATGGTATCACCAGTAAATCATATGAACTTTTTTTATAAAAATAACAAAAAAAGGATAACTATTTATCCTTTATTAAATGCTTATTTAGTGCAAAATATTGTACTCCAGATGTTATAGAAAGTATTGTAGCTATAAATAATAATACTTTGGCTACTGATATATTCCAAAGTTCAAATGGAAGATTATAGAATAAAGTAAGTACTATACCAACCATTAAACAAGCTGTTTTGATTTTTCCTGATTTAATTGCAGCAACTACTTTACCATTACTAGCAGCAAGCATCTTTATGGAGTTAACAACACTATCTCTAATTATTATAACTACTGGAATAATTGGATGTATAAATCCTTGAGCAGCCAAAATTATAAGTACAGAATTAACTAATATTTTGTCTGCAATAGCATCTATTAATTTACCAAAATCAGTAATTAAATTATATTTACGAGCTATATATCCATCTAAGAAATCAGTAAGTGATGCGATTATAAATAAGAATCCTGATATTATATATTTTAAGTCTACAACTATTGTTTCATTTATAAATAATTTTGGAATTTCAAATCCAAACAAAGAAACTGTGTAATCTCCTCCTAGTAATATAATAATTATCAATACAGCCATTACTATCCTAGCTATTGTAAGTTTATTAGGCAAATTCATGGACGTTTACTCCTTCCATTACAATTGTATTAGTTACTTTTTCATCATCCTTAGTTATTAACAATACAGCAACATAAATAATTATCATGATTAATAATACAATACCACCTATTATTAAAAATTTAGGTATAGATTTTTGTTGTTGCTTTTCTATTGTATAAGGAGAAGCTATTTTTACTGTTTTTAATTTCTTATCTTTTTTTATTTGTTCTTTTTCTGCTTTCTTTATATCTTCTATAGATATTTTAGAAGTGAAATCAAATAGATATTCATTAAATTCTTCTATCATTTCATCAGGATCAAGTCCTAAATATTTAGAATAATTTTTTATGAACATTTTAAGATAAAATATATCTTTAAAAGCTTCTTTATTCCCCTCTTCTATATTTTCTATTTGAGATGGCCTAAGTTTTAAATCCCCCGATGCTTCTTCAATAGTTATTCCCATTGATTCACGAGCTTCTTTTAACTTTTCACCTATTTCTTTCATAATAACCTCAATTCTATACTATATAAATATAAAAAAAATAATATTTTATAAGCCATGTTCTGTTCTCATAAAGAGCGACAAATATTTATCTACCTTTCGGTCCCAGGTTCGGTTCTTATTCCCTAGCCCGAGTTCCCCTACCAAAATTTGGGTTTCTCACTCGCGGGGTTTACCACGTTCCACTTCCATCATTTCTGATTTCTTCGTCACTTTGGCACTTTTACACTTAATCTAACCATATACTAGACTTAGGTTATTTCAGAGCCGTTAGCAAAGCTACCTAGGGTTATTTTTTCCCCTAGCGCGAACACTACTATCATCACAGATAGTGTGAGCATGGACTTTCCTCTACATTACTAAGAATGCAGCATTTGTCAAAATATTATTCTTTACCATAAATTATTTTTTCTAATTTAGAAATTCTTCTTAGCATATCAGCATTAGTAGTACTACTACCTTCTGATTCAGCTAAAACTTCTATTTTTGTTTTTAGGTTTCTAACTTCTTGTTTTAAACTTATATTATCTTCCACAAGTTGTTTCTTTTCTCTTTCTAATTCTCTCATTATAGAATTCATTTCTTCATAATCTTTTATAATCATATCAAGAAATCTATCTACTTCTTGCGGACGATAACCTCTTGTATCTATTTTAAATTCTTTTTCTAAAATATCACGACTAGTTAACACTATACGATCTCGGTACATATTTTCCACCTCACTCTTATTCAATGTAATTATCTCAAAAAAAAGATAGTTTGTCAATGAATACAATTAAAAAACTACCTACCTTTTATTTGGTAAGTAGATAATTTTATATAACTTACATCATTTATCATATTATTGAATACATTTTCAATATGTGAATTAGTATTCATAGTATCACCTCAAATATATAGTAGCACGATTTTATTTTTAGGTGTTGGAGTTCGACAAAACTAGATAAAAATAGAACTTGTGTAAATTATGTAAAATTTAATTTATTAATATCTAATAAGTAGAAAAATTATGAAATTTATAGTATAATTATTAAAGGTGGTTTTATGCAATATCCAAATGGTATAAAAAAAGAATTTGTAAATTTAAACACACATAGTAATAGAGGGATGAATTTAGAAGCAGATTTAAATGATACCAATGAATATTATAGATATAGTGATATAGCTATTGTACATAAGAAACCTACACCAATTACTATAAATAAAGTAGATTATAAATCAAGACGTGATGCAGTTATTAAGGAAGCTCACTTTAAAGTGCCATCTACTACTGATTATAATGGTATTTATAAAGGTAAATATATTGACTTTGAAGCTAAAGAAACTAAAAGTTTAACTAGTTTTCCACTTAATAATATACATAATCATCAAGTAACTCATCTAGAAAAAATTTATAATCATGGTGGGATTGGTTTTATAATTGTAAGATTTACAAAATTAAATAAAACTTATTTATTATTTATAGAAGACTTATTATATTTTATAGAAAATAACAAGCGTGCTTCTATCCCTATTTCATATTTTGATGAAAAAGGTTATATAATTAAAGAAGGAATAAACCCAAGATTAGATTATTTAAAAGTAATTGATAAAAAAGGAGTTGAATTATGAAAAAAATAAATAATTTAAAAAAGAATTTAAAAAAATTGTGGAGTAAAAATGGTATAGATATTATAATTGTTATAATGAGTTTAATAATTTCTATAATAGCTTCTTTGTCTATTGGAATTATAAAAGCAATAATATTATTTGTTGTTTTAAACCTTATTTATTTCTCTATTAAGTTTTTTAGTAAAAAAGAAAAAAATAAAAATTTAACTAAAAATCAGAAAAAGAAGAGATTAAAAAAAAGATGGAAAATAGTTTTATTAATTCTATTAACTTGTTTTATATTAGGTATAATAGGAATTATTGTTTTCTTTGGTTATATAGTATCTAGTGCTCCTGATTTTAATGAAGAACTTTTATATGTATCTGAACCTTCTATAATACTAGATAAAAATGGTAAAGAGGTTGCTAAATTAGGTGCTGAAAAACGTATTATACTTAGTTATGATGAAATACCTGAAGTATTAATTGATGCGATAGTAGCTACTGAAGATTCTAGATTCTTTGAGCACAATGGTGTTGACTGGGCAAGATTCTTAAAAGCTTCTTTCTTACAATTACTAGGTCAAAGCAATGCAGGAGGAGCTTCTACCCTTACTATGCAAGTTTCAAAAAATACTCATACTTCTACTGAAGCAAGTGGTATAGAAGGTATTATTAGAAAATTTACTGACGTATATATTTCTATGTTTAAAATAGAAAAAAATTATACTAAAGAGCAAATAATTGAATTTTATGTAAACTCTCCTTGGTTAGGTAAAAATGCTCATGGTGTCGAGCAAGCATCTTTAAACTATTTTGGAAAAAGTACTAAAGAATTGAATCTTGCAGAAGCCGCAATGATTGCTGGACTTTTCCAAGCTCCAGGTAGATATGATCCATATAAATATCCTGAAGCTACAGAAACAAGAAGACAGACTGTTTTAAATTTAATGTTAAGACATGGGTACATTTCAAAAGATGAATATAATATTGCTAAAGAAATGACTGTTGAAAAAATAGTTATTCCTAAAGAACAAAGTGGATATTCTACTGGAGAATTATCTATTTATCAATCTTTTATAGATACTGTTGTTGATGAAGTAAAGGACAAGACTAAGATGAATCCTTATAGTACTCCTATGATTATTTATACTACTTTGGATACTGATTTCCAAAATTATATAAATGATATTATGAATGGAGAATCTTATAATTGGGAAAATGATGTTGTTCAAGCAGGTGTTGCAGTTATTAATGTAAAAGATGGTAGTGTTTCTGCTATTGGTGGTGGAAGAAATGTTGATGGAATAGATCAATGGAATTATGCTACTGAAAGTAAAGAACAAATTGGATCTACTGCTAAACCTTTATACGATTATGGTCCAGCTATCGAATATAATAATTGGAGCTCATATCAAGTACTTGTAGATGAACCAATTACTTATTCCGATGGTACTTCTATCAATAACTGGAATGGTAAGTTTGAAGGTTTTGAAACAATGAGAGTTGCTCTAAAAGGATCAAGAAATATCCCAGCATTAAAAGCATTTAAGAAAAATAATAAATCTCAAATAATTGAATTTGTTACAAATTTAGGTCTTACTCCTGAAATATATTCTTGTAATGATGGTTATTCTCTTGAAGGAAAATATTGTATAAATAATGAAGATCCTGATGATGTTATTGATGCAAATAGAGCTAATACCTTACATGAAGCCCATGCTATCGGTGGATACACAGGTGAATCGCCATTAACTATGGCTGCTGCTTATGCCGCATTTGCTAATGGAGGAACCTATATAAAACCTTACACTTTCACTAAAATAGTATTTCAAGATTCCGGAGAAGAATATATTAATGAAATAAGTAAAACTAAAGCAATGAGTGAAGAAACTGCATATATAATAAGTGATATGCTAGTTACTACTGCTACTCATGCTGTTGGTTCATATCATAATATAAATGGAATTAAGTATGCAGCTAAAACAGGTACAACTAACTATGATGATGCCACTATGAAAGCTCATAAGATGCCATCAAATGCAGTTAATGATTTGTGGACAGTTGGATACAATACTGAATATGCAATCGGTGTATGGTATGGTTATAATGGAATAAGTAATGAATATTATAATAAATTAAGTAGTGGTCAACATAATAGATTATTCCAAGCGGTTGGTAAAAAAGTATTTACAAACAAATCTTCATTTACAAGACCAAGTGGTGTTGTTGAAGTTGAAGTTGAATGGGGATGCGTTGAAGCTACACTACCAAGTGAATTTACACCTTCGGATTTAATAGAAAAAGAATTATTTATTAAAGGCACTGAGCCAACTCAAGTTTCAACAAGATTCTCTAAATTAAATGATGTTACTAATTTAAAAGCAGAAGTTACTGATGGTTTAATTACACTAACTTGGGATAATGTAGATACTCCTGAAATAAATAAAGAAAGTTATTTAAAACAACATTTTTCAAGTCTATTTGAAAATGAGGACTATTTAGATACATTTGTTAATAATAGATTACATTATAATAGTTTACATATAGGAAATATTGGGTATAATGTTTATTTAAAAGATACTGAAGGTAATTTAAATCTAATAGATTATGTTAGTACAAATAAGTATGAAATTACTCCTGATGTATCTGGAGAATACACTTATGTTATTAAAACTGCTTATTCAATATTTAAAGATAATATGAGTGATGGTAAATCTGTTAAGGTAAATGTTACAGTTTCATCACCTATTATTCCTAACCCTGATATACCTGAAAATGAAGAGACTAATCCGCCTATTGATAATTCAACAACTGAGAATTAGAGTTTATAAAAGAAGAAAGTTTAACCTTTCTTCTTTTCTTTGCAAATATTTTTTAATTCACAATTTTCACATAATGGTTTTTTTGCTTTACAATGATATCTCCCAAACAATACTAATTGATGATGTAATCTTGTAAGTGCATTTTTTGGAAACTTTTTATTTAACTTTTCCTCAATAGTCAACACATCATCATTAGTACTAGCTATACCAAGTCTCTTACTTACTCTTGAAACATGAGTATCAACCGCAATACAGGGAACATTATATAAATTAGATAAAACTACATTAGTAGTCTTTCTGCCTACTCCGTTTAAACTTTCTAAATACTGTCTATCATTGGGAACTATTCCTTTTTTATCATTAACTAAACTTTTAGCTATACTTATTATATTATTAGCTTTTTTATTAAAAGTTCCAATGGGCTTTATTATCTCAATAATATCATTTATATCAGCATTACTAAGTTTATCCAAACTATCATACTTTTTAAACAATACACGTGTTACCATATTAACTCTTTTATCAGTAGTTTGAGCACTTAACATAACAGCAATTAATAATTCATAATCTTTTTCATATTCTAATTCACATTTAGGATTAGGAAATAACTTATCTAAATAATTAATTATTTCCTGAATCATTTAACCAATCGTAATCAAATAATTCTTTATTTTTATTTGTATTATTATTTTTAAATTGTTTTCTGTTATTTTCTACATCCTCTTTAGTTTTAATGCCTTTTTTACCCCATTCATATATTATTTTATCTATATATCTTAAATTACTTACACCGTTATAAGTAGCTTCCTTTAAGGCAAGTTTTATTAATTCTTCTGTGTATCCAGTATCTATCCAACCATTTATTATTTCAAATTCCATAGGTGATAAAGTTCTACCAAATTCAGTTTCAAACACACTGTATAAATTAGAATCATTTTTTTCTTCTACTTCAGTTAAAGCAAAAGCTATCTTTTCATATAAAGAATCTAAATTAATAATCTCACTTCTAATATTATTTATCTTCTTCATTTCTATTTTTATTATATTTTTTTCACATAATGAATTTATTAATTCTAAAACATTGTTTAATTCTAATTTTAAATCATTACCTATTTGTTTAGGATTATAAATATTATTAGATTGGTTAATTAAATAAATAAGTACGATTAATTCACTATCAGTTATATTTAATTTTTTATAATTAAATAATAATTCTTTAGAAACTTGATAATTAATATTTTTTAATAATTCTATTATCTGACTCATAAAACCACCTATCTAAATTATATATTAATTAAAATGTTAAATCAAGAAAAAAAATAATTTATTTAAAATATGTTAAGATTCAATTAAATATATAAAAAAAAGAGTGATTATTTATCACCCTTAATAGCATCAAATGCTTTAGTAACTTCTAAATCATATTTAATGTAATCTAAGTTTTCTCCGTATTGTTTTTTTACTTCTTCTTTAGTCATATTATATTTTTGAGCTAATTCTTCAACTTTTTCTTCTACTTCTTTATCAGTTACTTTTATTTTTTCAGTTTTAATGATTTCTTCTAAAATTAATCTATATTTAATTCTTTTTTCTGCTTCTTCTTTATATTGTTCTTTTAAAGCTTCTCTAGAAGAATTTGTATATTGATAGAATTGATCAATAGATATCCCTTGCATCATTATATGTTCTGCAAAATGATCAACCATTCTTTCAGTTTCATCATTTATCATAGTTTCTGGTACATCTACCTCAGTAGTTTTAGCAATTTCAGCAAGCAAATCTTCTGTATATTTGTCTTCAGCTTTAGCCTCTTTACTAGCAGTTATATTTTCTTTTACTTGTTTCTCTAAAGCTTCTTTAGAATCAATTCCTTCCATTCCTAAATCTTCAAAGAATTCTTTATCTAAATCCGGCACTTTAACTTCTTTTACTTCGTTTACCTTAACTTTAAATACTACTGGAGCTCCTTTTAAATCTTCAGCATGATAATCTTCAGGGAATGAAACATTAATATCTTTTTCTTCTCCTGCTTTCATACCAACTATTTGATCTTCAAATCCTGGAATAAATGTATTTGAACCAATTTCTAATGAATAGTTTTCACCTTTTCCACCATCAAAAGCAACTCCATCTTTAAATCCTTCAAAATCAATTATAGCTATATCACCGTTTTCAACAGCACCTTCTTTAACTACATTTTCTTTATAGTGCTCTCTCATATGATCTACTGCTTCTTCAATTTCTTTTTTAGATACTTTAACAGCCTCTTTCTTAACATTTAATCCTTTATATTTACCAAGTTTTACTTCAGGTTTTAAAGTAATAGTAAATACATATTCAATATATTTTTCATCTATAGATCTAATATCTAATACAGGTTGAGCAGCTATTTCTAGATTCTTATTTTCTTCTAACATTTGATTATAAGCATCTTCTACTGCATAGTTAGAAGCATCCATAAATAAACTTTCTATTCCATAATTTTTTAAATAAACATTTTTAGGAGCTTTACCTGGACGGAATCCTGGTATTTTTGCATTAGCATTTGCTTTTTTAAAAGCTTTATCTAAAGCATTTTCCCATTTTTCTCCTTCTATTTTTATAACAATTTCTTTTAAACTTTTATTTTTTTCCATAATCTTCCTCCAATTCCTATCTAGTATATAATAAAATTTTAAAATTAGCAAGAAAAAAGAGTTTAATCTCTTAATTTTCTTATTGCTTCTTTATAATCTTGTCTTGTAATGTAACTGCCTACTACACATATATCAGCTTTATTACATTTTTTTATAGTTTCATTATTTATTCCACCATCTACTTCTATTTGATAGTGATAATTCTCTTTTTCTCTTAAAGTATATAATTGTTCTATTTTTTTAATACTTTCTTCTATAAATGCTTGACCTCCTCTTCCTGGTTCAACACTCATAACAAGTATTAAATCTAAATAAGGTAAATATTTAACTACTTCTGATACATCAGTTGTAGGTTTTATTGATATTCCTACACCTATACCTAATTCTTTAATATAATTTATAACACTACTTACTTCACTAACTGCTTCATAATGAAAAGTTATAAATTTTGGTTTCATTTGAGCAAATTCATCTATATATTTTTTAACA
This sequence comes from Bacillota bacterium, assembly GCA_015059155.1. GTDB lineage: Bacteria > Bacillota_I > Bacilli_A > RF39 > UBA660 > UMGS1613. The sequence continues at coordinate 22,962 of SVAX01000001.1, forward strand.
TCACTTACCATTAAATGAATATCTTTTGGTTTTGTAGTAAAACGTGTTATATCATAAAATTCTTCATATGTATATGTTTTATTTTCTACAAATATTCCATCCATCACATCTAAATGTATATAATCTATATCAAGACTATCTAAATATTTAAGTTCTTCCATTTTTGGTTCTTTTATATCTAAGAAAGAAGCAGCTATTTTCATAATTCACCTTTTTCTACAAATTTTAAATAATTTTCATATCTACTTTTTAATATGGTATTATCTTCTATCTTCTCTTTTATTGCACACTTTAATTCATTTATGTGCATACAATCTTTATATTCACAAAACTCTCTATATTCATTAAATTCTATAAAATTATCTCTTATATCAGATTTTTTCATACCTCTAAAATCTACCTGTGAAAAACCTGGAGTATCAGCAATTAACCCACCTAGTACTTCAATTAACTCAGTATGTCTAGTAGTATGTCTACCCCGACCAAGAGCTATTGATACTTCACCTATTTCAAGATTTAAAGTATTATCTAATCTATTTAATAAAGAACTTTTTCCTGCACCACTTTGTCCAGCAAATACAGTTATTTTGTCTTTAAATATATCTTTTAAATTAGGATCAGTATTACTATATACGTCATATCCTATACTTTTATAATATTTCATTATTTCTTTTATAGATTTTAATTCTTCTTCATTTAATAAATCTAATTTAGTAAAACATATAATAGGTTTAATATTGTTAAACTCTATTATCGTTAACAACTTATCAAGCAGATTAGAGGAAAAATCAGGTATTTTAACACTCGTTACAATTACTACTTGATCTATATTAGAAACACTTGGTCTATCAAGTTCATTTATTCTTTCTAATATTTCAAGCATATAATTATTTTCTTCGTCTATTACTACATTATCTCCTACTAAAGGGGTAATATTTAAATTTCTAAATTTTCCTCTAGGCTTACAAATATATAATTTATCATCTACTTTTACTGTATAATCATTACTTATTTGCTTAATTATTTTTCCTACCATTATTCTATTTCTAATCCTTCTTCTGTATTTATATCTTCATTTGTGTCTTCTACTTCTTTTGTATTAGTTGCTATTGTTATTGTTAGAGTTGTTTTAGATTTAACTTCATCTCCAACACCTCTTGATTGTAAAATTATAGCACCTTCTTCATAATTATTATCTTCTTCTGTTTTGAAAACACAAGTTATTTCATTGTCATCACAAAATTGTTGTATTAAATCTTTAGTATATGTTCCATCAGTAAAATCTGGATAAACAGTTATTAGAGTTGCATAAACAAGTTCAATTACACCGTTTTGTTTGTGTAGTCTATCTCCTACTTCTACACTTTGAGAAATTATACTATTTTCTTCTATATCATCATCTTTAGTAACTTTTTGAGGAGTTGGAACTACTCTTATACCTAAACTTTCTAATTCTGCTTGTATTACATCTAATTTTTTTCCTGTATAATCTTCTACTTCGATTGTATCTTCAAAAGATGTTACTGTAATTGTAACTGTATTTCCTGTTTTAATCTTAGTATCAGATTTTGGACTTACTTTAATTACAACATCCTCTTCATATTCTTCATCGTAAGCATATTTCACTTTACAAATCAAATCTGCCTTTTCAATTTTTTTACAAGCTTCTTTTTCAGTCAAACCTTCAAGATCGTTTGGTACAGATACATCTTTATTTTTATCCATACTAGCTATTAAAATAAATACTAGACCTATTATTACAATACTAACGCATACTATTCCAACAATAATTAAAGCTATATTTAATTTTTTATCATTACTTTCAGTATCTTCAACTTCTAAATCTTTATTTTTAATTTCCCTTGATTCTAATTTAGTAATTGTCTTAGTATTATCTGTATTGTGTTCTGGATATCTATATACAAGTCTTTTTTCTTCAAATCTTAGTGGATCTAAACAAGTTTTTAAATCCTCATACATTTCAGAAACACTATCGTATCTATTTTTAGGGTTTTTAGCACATGCTTTTAAAATTATATTTTCAACACTTTGTGGTATTGTTTCATTTATACTACATACACTAGGTATTTGATCTTTCATGTGCTTTATAGCTATTTCAACTGCATTATCTCCTTTAAAAGGCACCTTACCTGTCAAAAGTTCAAACATTAAAATACCTAATGAATAAATATCACTTTTTATAGTTGATCCACTACCACTTGCTTGTTCCGGAGGTAGATAATGTACACTACCCATAACCGAATTTGTTTGAGTAAGTTCATTATTGTTTAAAGCCATAGCTATACCAAAATCCGTTATTTTAACTCTACCATCTTCAAGAATCATAACATTTTGTGGTTTAATATCTCTATGAATTATATAACTATCATGAGCACAAGCTATTCCACTAGCAAGTTGCATCATTATATCTATTGATTCTGTTAGATTTAAAGATCCTCTTTTTTTAATTAAACTTTTTAATGTTTTACCATCGACATATTCCATTACTATGAAATATTTTCCATTATCTTCTCCTACATCATACATTTCAACAATATTAGGATGTCTAAGTGAACTAGCTGAATTAGCTTCTCTTTGAAATCTTCTTATAAACTTTTCATCATCAGCTAAATCTCCTCTTAAAATTTTAACAGCTACTTCTCTTTCAAGTATAGTATCCCAAGCTAAATAAACATTAGCCATTCCACCTTCGCCAATAGATTTAACAATTTTATAACGATTATCAATAAGTTCCCCTTTATTAATCATGTTTATCCTCCTTAACTAAATATGCAATTGAAATATTATCATTTCCACCGCGATTATTAGCCTTAAATACAAGTTTTTCTAACTTTTCTTGTAAACTAGAACTATCACTTAATACTCTAGCAATTTGATTATCATCTAACATATTAGTTAATCCATCACTACATAAGAATATTCCGTCTATATTAAGTTCTACATTAAATATATCCATCTCCACATTAGTACTACTACCTAAAGCTTTCATTAATACATTTTTCTTAGGATGATTTTTAGCTTCTTCTTCTGTTAACTCTCCACTTTTTAAAAGTAAATTTACTAAAGTATGATCAACAGTAATTTTATGAAGTTTCTTATTTTTATATATATACCCTGAAGAGTCACCAATATTTCCAATCAGTAAGAAAGATGGAGTAAGTACAGCTAGCACAATAGTTGTACCCATTCCTTGACTTTCTGGGTGTTCAGAAACATATTTGAAGATTGCCACATTAGCTTCACTAACTGTACTCTGTATCCAATTAATAGCATCTTCTTTATTTCCTACACTACTAATCCCCTTAAATCTATCACATATAAGATTTAGGGCGATTGAAGAAGCAACTTCCCCATTCTTATGTCCACCCATTCCATCAGCAACTATAAGTAATTTCTCTTTTGCACCATTTTCTACTATAGATACACTATCCTCATTTCTTTCCCTAACTTTACCAGGATCTGTTATATAATAATAATCCATATTATACCTCCTCATAGTGTGAACGTAATTGTCCACAAGCAGCATTAACTTTACTACCAAACTCTCTTCTTATTGTAACTCCAATATTATTCTTCTTCAATACATCATAAAATTTCATAATATCATCTTGACTACTCTTTTTATACTCTATATGACTAGTCTCATTATAAGGTATTAAATTTACATAGCAATTCATTCCTTTAAGTAATTTACTTAATTCTAAGGCACATAAAGTACTATCATTAACACCCTTAAGCATTATATATTCAAAAGTTACTCTCCTATTTGTTTTTGCTATATAATCTTTTATAGCAATCATTATTTCTTCTATCGGATAAGCTTTATTAATGTTCATAATCTTATCTCTTATCTGATTATTCGGAGCGTGTAAACTTATGGCTAAATTAACCTGCTTATCATAATTAGTAAATTCTCTTATTTTTGGTACTATACCACACGTAGATACAGTTATATGTCTACTACCTATAGCTATTCCTTTATCAGAATTTACTATGTCTATAAATTTAATAACATTTTCATAGTTATCAAAAGGTTCTCCTATACCCATTAAAACTATATGAGAAAGTCTAGTCTTTATATCTTCTTCCACCATAAGTATCTGAAGTACCATTTCATATGTTTCAAGATTTCTAACTTTTTTTAATCTTCCACTTTCACAAAACTTACATCCCATATTACAACCTACTTGAGTTGAAATACAAATACTTGTGCCATAATCATGATACATAACAACAGCTTCTACTTTTTCTCCATCTTTAAGTCTAAATAAGTATTTAGCTACATCTATATCTTCTTGTTTTTGTATTATTTCTAATCTGTCAAAATAAAAATCATTCTTCATTGTATTTATAGTTTCTTTTGATACATTACGCATTTCTTCAAAGTTTTTAATTCTTTTTCTATATACCCAATCAAAAACTTGAGTAGCTTTAAATTTTTTATCATTTCTATCTATAAAATACTTTTCTAATTCTTCAAACGTTATTCCATATATATTCATAAATACACCTATATCAATTATATCAAAAATAGAAAAAAAATAATAGGAATTTCTATTATTTTAACATAATTATTAACTTATAACTTTACACTTTTATTAATTATGAAAAATAAAAGCCATTCCTGGCTTTTACAGTAGTAAGGAGTGTTTGTTTAAGGATTTACCTTACAAGGTTTTATCGCCTTGCAAATACATTATATAATTTATATGTGTATGAAAGTTGTCGAAAATGTGTAAATTTTATGAAATATTTAAATATTCTTCTATTGATTTAGATATTGCTTTAGCAAATGCATCTTTTTTATTCACTATATTTTCTAAATCTTTTTTGTAATTCATATAACCTAATTCTATTAAATAAGGTTCTGCTACTTTGTTAGAATTATAATATTTATTTAATCCATGTTCTTCGTTTCTTCCATCTATATATGCTCCAGTATTAATTCCACCTACTTCACGAATCATATACATATATGGTGACCCTACTTTAATATCATAAGGTTTCATATTGTTAGCTATCATATCGTTACTAGAATCTTTAATATTTTGTTTTGTAAAATAAGTATAGTATACTCCATTTGATATTTTATCTGTTAGTTTTTTTGAAAAACCTACTATTTCACTTATATTGCGAGCTAGAGTTTGAGCAAAATCATAATTTATATCATTCGGTGTATATACTTCTACACCACCATAATTCATATAACCATCAAAACTATTTAAATGGATTGATAAAGAATATTTTGAATCAACTTTATTTGGTATAACTGCTCTACCTTCATCACCATATGCATCTAAGTAAATATCATTAGTTCTAGTTAATTTAACTTTTAATCCTAAATCTTCTAACTCCTCTTTTAATAATAAAGATATTTCTAAAGTTAAATCTGATTCATGATAATTTACCCCATTTAATGCATAACTAGCTCCTATATCATTTCCTCCATGTCCTGGATCTATAGTAATATCATAAACATCTTTAGGTAATGATGTATTTACTATTTTTAAACTTAAATAACTTTTATTAATATATTCATTAAAATCTATATTTATTTTATTATTTTTATTATTTTTAGTTATCGTATAATACTCTATATCTTTATAATCAGTATTATTTTCTAAAGTATAATATTTATCGTCTTCTTTTACTAACAACAAAAACTTACCTAAGTCTAATTCATCTAAATTTATCCCTTCATTATTTTTATCAGATAACACAAAACAAGTTTTATCATCTTCTTTTTCAAAAGAACCATCTATAACAATTTCTTCTTTAGTATTTTTTAATATTAAGGATAATTCTCCTTCTAAAATTTCATCTATACAACCACTAATATTTAAATGTGTTCCAAATACTGTATATTTTTCTACATAAAAATAATCATCTTCTGTTTGTTCTACTACTCTTTTTAAATCATTTAAATAAAAAAACTTATAATAACAAAACACCCCTATTATTAATAATAAGAATAATATAAGTTTCTTTTTCATACTACCACCTCTAAATTATATCAAAAAGTATGGTTAATACCATACTCCAAATACGATTGCAGCCATACTAAGTAGTAATCCTATACACCAAAATACTACTACGATATCTCTTTCATTCCAACCAAGTTTTTCTAAATGATGATGAAACGGTGTCATTAAGAAAACTTTTTTGTGAAAAAAAACCATACTTACTATTTGTATCAAACAAACTAAAGTTTCAAATATAAATACTCCAGCTATTATTATAAATGTTAATTCATGACTAGTTATGATTGCTATTGTAGCCATAACAGCACCTAAAGCTAAACTTCCTGTATCTCCCATAAATACTTTTGCAGGTCTTGAATTAAAAGCAAGAAACCCAAGTAAACATCCAACAAGAACAAAGCAGAAAACTGATATATCACTTGTCCCTTGTATGGCAGGAGAATTTGCACTTATTAAAGCAAATGTTAAGAAAGCTATTAAAGAAAGCCCTCCAGCAAGACCATCAAGTCCATCTGTAATATTAACTGCGTTTGAACTTGCTACTAACATAAACAATATAAATATTCCATAGAACCATCCAAGATTTATTTCTATACCTAAAGTATATATTTCAACAATTGGTTCAGCACCACTTTTCATATATATTATAAAGAATATTATAGCTATTAATATTTGACCTATTAATTTTTGAACTACAGTAAGTCCCTCATTATTTTTTCTTTTTATTATTAAGTAGTCATCAATAAAACCTAATAATGCATAACTTAAAAATACAAACATAACTATAAATAAGTTAGCAGAAAACTCAATTTTATTCCAAAGTAGTAATACTATAATTGCAAGTATTGTTGGAATTATAAATATTAATCCACCCATAGTAGGAGTACCTGCTTTTTCTTTATGAGCTTTAAACACATAACTGCTTAATGTTTGTCTAGCTTTTAATTTTTTTAAGAGTGGCACTAAAATTACACCAAATACAATTGATATTATAAATCCAATCATTAGTGCGAGCACTCCTCTAGTTAGTTGATACATATATTTCACCTCAAATATTTCATTACTTTTTCTTTATCACTAAAAGGAATTTTTTTATCTCTTATTATTTGATAATCTTCATGTCCTTTTCCTAACAATAATAGTATATCATTTTTTGATAACATTTGTATACTTTTCTTTATAGCTTTTTCTCTGTTTTCAATAATTTTATAATTTTTTATGTCAAGTTTACAAGTTATATCTTTAAGTATTTTTTTAGGCTTTTCATATCTTGGATTATCACTAGTAAATATTACATAATCTGAATATTTTGTAGCAATATCCCCCATTATACTTCTTTTAGAACGATCTCTATTACCTCCACAACCTATTAAAGTTATTACTTTATTATGAGGTAATTTAGATACATTAGTTATTATCTTTTCTACTGCATCAGGAGTATGAGCATAATCTATTATTATTACATTGTCTTTATAATTTATAATATCCATTCTACCATTAGGTGAATCTAAATTTTCTATTACCTCTTTTATTTTTTCTACTTCAAGTAATTTTAACAAAATTATTACAACAGTTATATTATAAATATTATATTCACCTATTAATTTAGTAAAATATTCTTCATCATTTAATCTAAAACTAGATCCTTTTATAGTACAATTTATATCACTTATTTTGTAATCATTACTAGTTTTTCCATATGTTATATTTTTATTATCTAAAATAAAATAATCTTTGTATTTATCATCACTATTAATAATAGCAAAACTATTATTAGTCATTTTAAATAGTTTCTGTTTCTCTAATACATAGTTATCAATTGTACCATGATAATCTAAATGATCTTGTGTTAAATTAGAAAATATTACATAATCGAAAACAAGTGTATCTACCCTACCCATAGATATTCCCTGACTGCTTACTTCCATTACTACATATTCATAATTATTTTGTACACATTCAAGTAACATTTCATATAATTCATAAAGACTAGGTGTAGTGTTTGTAAGCATTCTTTTTTCATCAGTTAAATAGAAACCTAATGTTCCAATATATGCACATTTCTTATTTATTTTATTTAAAGCTTGATACAACAAAAAACATGTGGTTGTTTTTCCATTTGTTCCTGTCATACCAATAAGTTTTAATTTTTTTATTTCATCATAGTAATTATTTTCAAGATATTCTTTTAAATATTCTTTAGTATCTTTAACTACAATAGTATTAACATTATATTCTCCTTCTTCTACTATTACTGTACTAGCTCCATTTTTTATAGCATCTATTACGTATTTATGTCCATCATTATTTATTCCTCTTAAAGCTATAAAAGTATCTCCTTTTATAACTTTTCTAGAATCAATTTTTATATTCATAAAAACACCTCAATATAGTTTATGAATTAAAGAGGCGTTTGTGTTTTTACTGATTTGACAAATATAATATAATTTATTATAATGTATATAGATGAGGGAAACTTCATACAATAAAAAAGGGAATGTTCAGTTTGCTACACTGAATGTCTACCTAAAAGTTTTAGGCGACATTTAAGCTAAATGCTTAAGTGTCATTTTTTTATAGCTAATACCAACAAGGTAAGAAGCGATAAAATGATAGAGATGTATCTTAAAATTTTTATTACAAAAATTTTTTTTCATCTTATCACCTCCAATCTTTCAAGATTAAAGGTAGACACTCTGTAACTGATATTCCCTATTAATAATTATACCATTTGTATATATGCTAAATCAATATAAATTTTATAAAAACACGTATTTTTATTGTTCTATATTTTTTAACAAAAACGAGCATTAAAATATGATATAATGTTGTTAGGAGGAGTTGAAAATGTTAAGATATTTAAACTATGATAAAATAAATATTGATGAGGAATTTATAAAAATTCAAAATTCAAAAGAGGCAGAAATTATATTAGAACCTAATAATAAAATATGTTTGTTTATTTTAGGTATGTTATTTGTAAATGGAATTAAAATAAAATTATTAAATGAAGAAGAATTAAATTTAAAAGAAACAAATAAATCTTTTTCTATGATGCCTTATGTTTGGAGTAAAATTGGTGATAATAATTTTAATTATTCTAATGTTGGAACTGAAATGGATAAAAGAATTGAAAATATAAAAAGACTTGGTGTTAAAGTAGAAAAAATAAATAATAATCCTATTGATAATAAAATATTTTTAATTTGTCCTGTTAGAAATGCAACTGGTAACCAAAAAAAATGGATAGAAAATTTTGTTAAAGAAAAAAATACTGAAGGATTTATTATACACGCTCCTCACCTTCATACTATACAAAGTGATTTGTTTGGTGGATATGCTATATGTAGACAAAATGCTAATGCTGTAGCTACTTCTGAAGAAATAGATATTTATTATGACCAATCAAGTACTGGTAGCGTTTTTGATTTAGGTGTAGCATATGCTTTAAATAAACCATTATTACTATTAAACAAAGAAGAAATTATATTTGATAATAATGATTTAATTGATACAACAATAAAATCATGGCCTTATAAGAAAGAAAAACAAAAAGTATTATCAAAAAAGAACACGAAATAGTGTTCTTATTTTTTATCTAATGTTTTTTGCTTATTTAATTCTTTAGCAGGTATAATATCTTCTCTTACACTTTCAGCATATGGTTCTTTTAAATTACCTTCTTCATCAAGTATACCAGCTCTTTGAAGGCTTTCTACTGCTTCTTTTTTAGCAAGTTCAGGACATTCTTTTTCTAATACTTTTAATTCTTCTAACATTTGTTTTTGTTTTTCTATAAAATCAACTGGATCATATGGCTTATTAATATCTTTTTCATTTATTTTAATATATTTTAATAATATATCTTTTTTAGATAGCATTAAAGGATTTAGTATTTGTCCATTTTTATATGTTGCTATAGCTAATATAGAATAATATTTAGTTAAAGATTCAACTTGATCATTTTCTTCTAATAATATCTTTTCTCCTGTTAATATTTCTTTATATTCATTATTTATTATCTTTTTACATATAAATTTATACCCTCTTTTTTCTACAACCCATAAATAAAATACATTATATTTTTTCATATTACCACCCTATCTATTTGTTACTTTTAGTCTATCACCTAAATGTTTTTTACATTCTTCTATATCATTAAAGTAAATTGTTCTATCTTTTAATTTTTGATATGATTCATTACCTTTACCAAGAACCATTACCATATCGCCTTCTCTTGCTACATCAATAGCTCTTTTAATTGCTGTACTTCTATCTACTATTATTTCATAATTATTTCTATCTTTTATATTTTCTATCATCATATCTATAATATCTTTTGGATCCTCTGATCTTGGATCTTCATAAGTGAATATAGCAAGATCACAATTTTTAGAAACTATTTCACCTACTGTTTTTCTTTTATACGGATCTCTTTCACCCGCTTGACCTATTACTACTATACTTCTTTTAATTGGAAGCAATCTTACATATTCAAGTAATTTTGTTATTCCATTTGGAGTATGAGCATAATCTACCATAAGGTAGAAATCTTGTCCCATATCAATCATTTCAAGTCTTCCACTTACTTTTAATAGTGGTATTCTAGATTGAATATAATCGAAATCATAACCTAAAGCAAATAAAGTAAGAATAGCTGCACTTAAATTGTATATATTAAATAAACCTGCCATAGGACTATCTATTTCATATTCTTTATCTTTATAAACAATTGTAAATAAGTTTCTACCTGGATATAATCTTATATTTTTAAAGTATAAATCATTATCAGTACCTTCTCCATAAGTTAATACTTTTCCATTAGCAGCTTCTTTAGCTTGCTCATAGTGTTCATCATCTTTATTTAATATACAAAAACCATCTTTTTTAGTTTGACTAAATAACTTACACTTATCAGCTATATAATTTTCTAGTGTTCCATGAATATTTAAGTGTTCACTTGTTATATTAGTTAAAATAGAAACATCATATTCTATATTTTTAACTCTACCACGCATTAAAGCTTCACTACAAACTTCCATAGAACAATACCTACAACCAGCATCAACAAATTCTCTTAAATAACCATAAAGTTTATCTGCATCTGGGGTTGTATTATTGGTAGCTTTATCAAATTTAGCACAACTATATCCATTAGTACCTATATATCCAGAAAACTCATCACCTAATAAAGTTTGTACCATAGTAGCTACACTAGTTTTTCCATCTGTTCCTGTTACTCCTATCATAGTAAGCTTTTCTTCTGGCGCATCATAAAATTTAGATTCTATTATATGAAGTAAATCATTTGGATTATCTACTTTTATTATAGGAACCGACTTTTCTCCAACATCTTTTTTTACAATTATGGCTACAGCTCCTCTTTCAATCGCATCATCTATAAAATCATGTCTATCTAAAGTACCCATGTCAGTACAAACAAATAAATCTCCATTTTCTATTTCTCTAGAGTTTATTTTTATACCATTAATTTCTATATCATAATTACAATCAATTAGTTCATTTAATTTTTTCATATTATCACCACTATCTATATTATATAACAAACTTTAATTCTTTTACAATTAATTTACTTATTTTCTTTGTAATTTCTTTATTTTCTTGACAAATTTAGTTAATTATTTTATGATTAATAATAGAGAAGTTCAAAGGTGATTATGTGAAAGATATAAATTTTATAAGTGCGTGTTCTGATTTAGGAGTAAATATAAATGGGACTGAAAAAGGCCCATTAATATTGGCTCCTAATTTTAATGTTAAAAATTATATATTGGAAAAAGAAAATATAAAAAAAAGTTTAAATCCTAATGACTTAAGAAAAAATGAAATTTATATAAATAATTTTACTGAAATCATATTTAATACAGCAACAAAAATTTTAAATAATAATAAAACTCCTTTACTTATTGGTGGAGATCATAGTTGTAGCATCGGTAGTGCTTTAGCTAGTCAAAAATATTATAAAAACATAGGCATTATTTGGATAGATGCACATGGAGATTACAACACTTTTGAAACGACTGAATCAGGTAATATTCATGGGTTACCTCTTGCAGCTATTACAGGATATAAATGTGAAGAACTTACTAACTTTATAACAAATAATTTTATAAATCCAAAAAATTGTGTTATTGTGGGAGCAAGAAGTATAGATTCAAATGAAATTGGAAATATTAAAGATGCTGGGGTAACAATATATACAACTGAAGACATAAAAAATGAAGGTGCAGATGCTATAATGAAAAAAGCAATTGAAATTGCTTCTAATAATACTAACGGAATACATATAAGTTTAGATTTAGATGTAATGGATCCAAGTATTGCTCCAGGAGTTAGTATCCCTGAAGATAATGGGATAAATGATAATGAGATGTATTTACTAATTGATGAAATATTAAAAAACAAAGAATTAATTACATCTATTGATTTAGTTGAATTAAATCCTACTCTAGATATAGACAATAAAACTAAAAATATAGCAATAAATATTTTAAATAAGATAATTGAAAACTAAGTTATGATAAACTTAGTTTTTATTCTATTGAATTTATATTATTATAATTTATTTCTACTATATATTTATATCCATAATAATTGCTTAAATCTATTATTACATGATTTATATAAGTATCTGATTCCACTGCAATAGATACATTTATTATAGTACAATCCATAGTACTACAATTATTTACTTCATTTAATAATGTAAAATATTCATTAGCACTCATATTATAAACGATCTTACTACTATCTGTGTATGTAGTTTTAGAATCACTATTTTCTATTAATAACTCTGTTTTATCATACTTATATCTATCAACATCAAAATCTATTGTTACTGGTGTATTATTAAAATAAATAATACTATCCTTTTTTATATAATTAAGCGAATTATAATTAAATGAATCTTCATCACTTTTTAAAGTTCCTGTTATTTGATTTATAACATCATTATTGTTTATTTTATAAATATATTCATAGTTTGAAACAATATCAGTAGTCTCTTCTGGTATATAATCCATAGTTGAAGAATTTCCACTATTATTTAAAACGATAAAAACAAATATAAAAAATATTGCATATATCCCTAGTTGAGTTAAAGCTTTCTTTTTAGGATCCTTTAAATTATCCCTTACTTTACTAAAAAAATCCATACTATCACTATCCTATTATTTTTCCCACTAATGATTCTTTTAATCCATTTAAATAATCTTTAGATTTCATTCTTGATTTACCCTCTGGTTGTATAACAGTTAAAACTATTACCCCATTATGGGTTTTAACACCTATACCTTCTTTATATATTTTTACTATTTCACCATCTAAATTAGTTGGGAAGTATTCATCAACTATAATTGATTCCCATACTTTGAATCTTTTTCCATCTAACATAAAATAAGCACCTGGAAAACTATTTAATCCTCTTATTTGATTATATATTTCTCTACTAGTTTTACTAAAATCTATTTTTTCATCATTTGGTTTTATTATTGGAGCATAAGTTACTTTACTTAATTCTTGAGGTATTCTTTTATTTGTACCATCAATTATGCTAGGAAGTGTTTCTATTAATAATTCACTACCTAATTTACTTAATTTATCATGAAGAGTACTTGCAGTATCTATATCAGTTATTTCTACTTCTTTTTGACTTATAATATCTCCATCATCCATACCTGGAGCCATATACATAATTGTTATACCTGATTTAGAATGTCCTTCTATAATAGCTCTATGAATAGGTGCTCCTCCTCTAAGTTTAGGTAATAATGAAGCATGTACATTTATACAACCAAATTTTGGATAATCTAAAAGTTCTTTTGGAAGTATTTGACCATATGCACATGTAACTATTAAATCTGGATCTAAATCTATTATTTCTTGATATTGTTCTTTTATATTATTTAATTGAATAACTAATATATCATTTTCTTGAGCAAGGATTTTTACTGGTGGCTTAGCTATTCTTCCACTTCTACCAACTTGTTTATCTGGTTGAGTTACTACTGCTTTTACTTTATAATTTTTTATTAGCGCGTCTAATACTGGCACACTAAAATCAGGAGTTCCCATAAATACTACTCTTAATTCTCTTTTTACCTCAATATCTTCAATATTCATATAATCACCACTATCATTATACTACGAAAACAATAAAATAAAAAGATTGAAAATCAATCTTCTTTCAAAATATTTTTTATTTTTATTTTTATTCTTTGTATAGCATTATCAATAGATTTCCCATCTTTATCTAATATCTCAGCTATTTCTTTATATTTAAATCCAGATATAAGTAAAGAGAATACTTGTTCTTCTAAATCCGTTAACACTTCTCTTATTTTTTGCAACAAATCTTCTTCTAATTCTATATTTAATATTTCTTCTTCTGGACTAGGTGTCTCAGATTTAATAAATCTAAGTAGTAAATTCTCATCGTCATCATATGAAATAGATTCATTCAATATTTTATTTTTATTTCTATTAGAAGATATTACTACACTTATTATTTTTCTTTCTATACATTTTTTTGCATATGTATAAAATAATACATCTTTTTGTTCATGATATCTTTCTATTGCATGATTTAACCCAATCATTCCTTCTTGTACTAAATCACTTTTTTCTAACCCATTATTTTTGCAGTATGGAAGCATTTTTATGGCAATTTTGTTTATTAATGGTTCATATTTCTTTATTATTATATTATTTGCATCTTCATTGCCTTCAGCAATATAATCTAAAAGTTCATAATCATTAAAATCTTTATATTCCATAAAATCACTCACCTTTTTTTATATTCTTTGCTTAACTGCTTCAAATACTATTATTGCAGTAGCTACTGATGCATTTAAACTATTTACTTCACCTTGCATTGGAATACTTGCTATAAAATCACAATTTTCTCTTACTAGTTTAGACATTCCCGATCCTTCATTGCCACATATAATACATGTTTTACCTTTATAATCTAACTTAGTATAATCAGTACCATCCATATCAGTACCAAATATCCAATAACCTTTTTCTTTTAATAGTTTTATTGTACTGTTTAAATTAGTAACTCTAGCAATCTTCATTTTTTCAGTAGTACCTACACTAGTCTTTATTACAGTAGAGTTTACTTCAACACTTCTATCAGTAGGTATAATTATTCCATCTACACCTGCTGCTTCACAAGAACGAATAATGGCACCAAAGTTATGTGGATCTTCTATGTGATCTAACATTACAATTAAACTATCAGTATCACTTATAATATCATAAATATCTGCATATTTATAATCCTCTACATCAAGTATTATTCCTTGATGTAATCCATTAACTTTTTTATCCATGTCAAATTTAGTTAATGTTTGAACTTTAATATTTTTATGCTTTATTTTATTTAACAAGTCATAATCATTAAAGTTATTTTGTATAAATGCTTTATATATTTTTTTATCACTGTTTAAATATTCTAAAGCTACATTTTTACCAAATACTAGCATAACTACCTCCCTAATATATAGTTTATTATTTCTTCTATTCTATCTATTTTTTCTTCTAAATATAGATACCCTATTAATGCTTCAAAACCTGTTGCATACTTATAAGTAATTATATCACAATTTTTAGGTTTATGATTATTTTTATGATTTCTAGCACAAGTAATTATATTTAATTCCTCTTCATTAAAAAAACTATTATCCATCATTTCTTTTAAATAAGATGCTTGTCCTTTAGCACTTACATATTTTATAGATTCACTTTGTAATTCTTTTACTTTACATATTCCTTTATCTATTAAATATTTTCTAATATATGTTTCATATATACTATCTCCTAGATAAGCTAAAACTAACATATTTTTATTCATATCTATCAAATGTAATTCCTTTCAAAGCACCCGTTTTTATATCATTTATAACTACATTATAAACTTTATCATAATCAACTACTCCACCTCGTACTAAACATCCTCTTTTTCTACCGATAGTTTCTAAAGTTCCTTCTATTTCTTCATTGTCTACTTTATCTATACCATATCTTTCTTTTAAAATATTATTATAGTATTTATCTAAAGTATTTAAGATATAAATAACTACTCTATCTATAGGAAGTATTTCTTCTTTAATAGCAGTTAAACTTGCTAAATTTAAAGCAACACTTTCTTCATCAAGTTTAGGCCAAAGTATACCTGGAGTGTCCATAAGTTCTATATCATTATTAATTCTTATCCAACTAAGATTTTTAGTTACTCCAGGCATATTACCTACATTAGCTACTTTTTTACCTACTAATCTATTTATTAAAGTACTCTTACCTACATTTGGTATACCTACTACTAAAACCCTTGTTTTTCTTTTAGACATCCCCTTTTCTAATCTTTTCTGATTTTCTTCTTCCATTAATTTATTAGTTAGATTTATTAAATTATTTAAACTAGTATTTTTTTCTAAATTTAAACCTATTACTGTATATCCCAAAGATTCATAATATTTAATCCATTTATTAGTTTCATCTATGTCACATAAATCTATTTTAGTCATAATAAGTATTCTTTTTTTATTTTTTATATAGTTATCTATGTCTTTTATTTTAGATGAATATGGCATTCTAGCGTCTATTACTTCATATACAACATCTATTAAATTTATATTTTCACTTATTAATCTTTTAGTTTTAGCCATATGACCTGGATACCAGTTTATATTAGTTTTATTTTCGTTATTCATTCTTACCACCCACTTTGCTTTCGATTTTCTTAATTCCTTGGTTTTCTAATTGTTTCTTTTCTCTTTCAAGTTCTTTTAAACTATTTTTAGGCGTTGGCATTTCTTCTGGCATCATTCCACCAATATCAGCAATTGCTTTTCTAACTTTTTTACCAACTTCATAATGTACGTCTTTTGCTTCTTTTTCTCCTTGCACATTATCTCTTATAAGCCTTTGTTTAGTTTGATTTATTCTAAATAAATTGGCAACTAATTCATCTTCATTCATATTATCTAAAATATCTTCTCTATAGCGTAATTTTTTTCTTTTAAAAATATCATCAGCAGTTTCTCCATTATACAAGCCTTTATATCTGGCATTATGAAACTCAGCCATATTTTTAACGCCAGCAGATGATGCAACTTTTTGTAGTGTATAATTACCTTGCTTTGTTAATTTTCTTTGATAAAATCTTTTTTCATCATCTGACAACGAATCATATTCTTGTTCCGTTATTTCTTGTTTTCTAGTTTGAATAGCAAAATAAGTTTGTCCTAAGGCAACAACTTCTTTGCTTGGATCAGCATTTTGAACTATCAAATAACATATATATCTTGATAATTTATAATCTTGTATATTAGCAACAGCATTATTGTTTCTTTTTGACAACTTGTTGACCTCAACAAGTTGTTCATCTATATTAAACCCAGAATTTTTACAAGCATCTTTTGCTTTATTTAAAACCTTTAAGAAATTTCTCCAATCTCTATATTCTAAAACTTTTGAAAGTTCCCTAGCATACCAATATTCATTTTCGTATTCATCTATATGTTTAATATTCTCAAAAATATTGTTAGTATATTTATCTCCAATTTTATTCATTGTTACCTCCTTTTCTACTAATTGTATAAGTTATTTTTTCTTTGGTTCCCATTTCCCGTTGATATTTGTTTTATTATCATTCATAAAATCACTTTCTTTATTAAATTTGATAAACTATTTTTGAAACTTTTCTAAAATAATTAGAAAAGTTGATGTTTTTTATTTGCTTAATATTTGATATTTTAATCAAGATATTATAAAACCAATCATTTGAAACACATAAAACCTGTATTTAAATTATATCATAAAATAAAGAAAAGCACTATTTCTAGTACTAATTAAATTTTCCTATTTTAGTAAATGGAAATATTCTTATTGTTGTAGTTCCAACTATATCTTCTTTTTTTATTAAACCTACAGTATAATCTCTACTATCTCTAGAATAACCTCTATTATCTCCCATTACAAAATAATAATTATCCGGAATATTATCAACATTATATAATTCTTTTAATGAAAAATCATTTGTGCGAGCAGTTGCAACATCTTCAAGTTTTTCTCCATTGATATATAGTTCATTGTCTTTATATTCAATAGATTCTCCTGGTAACCCAATTACTCTTTTAACTAATTTAGAAGTTTTACCATCAAATTTTACATTAACAACTACTACATCAAATCTTTCATATTCTGTATCTAATTTATTTAATATTAATATATCTCCATTTTTTAAAGTAGAATCCATAGAAGAACCATCTACTCTTACTGGAGTAGCAATGAACGTTCTAAAAAGAACTACTACTACGACTATTACTACATAAGGATATAATTCTTTTATTATTTTTTTTAATTTTTCTTTATTCATTTTATCACCTAACAAAAATAAGGCTAAAGCCTTATTTTTATACTCTTTCTTTAATCTTTGGTGTTTTAGAAGACTTTCTAATATAACCTAATTTAGCTTGTCTTACTTTACCTTTTCTAACAACAACGATAGTATCAATTCTTGGTGAATTAACTGGTAAAGTTTTTTCAACTCCAACATTTCCAGAAACTTTTCTAACTGTAAAAGTTTTACTTATTCCAGAACCTTGAATAGCCATAACTAAACCTTCGAAAGCTTGAATTCTTGATTTCTTTTTACCTGAAGCATCAGTTTCATCGATTTTAATATCAACTCTAACTGTATCTCCAACTCTGAATTCTGGTAAATCAGTTCTGATTTGTTTTTTAGTAATTTTTTCAACTAAATTCACAATGTCACTCTCCTTTATCTAATCTATGATCATGAACAAAAAAATATACAATCAGCGGATCACGTTATTAATAATACCATATTTTATTAATAAATACAATAGTTTTTAAGAAAAAAAGAAGAAAACTATTTAGCTTCTTCTATTGCTCTTGTTTCTCTTATTACTGTAACTTTAATTGTTCCAGGATATTGTAACTCTTCTTCAATACGATTTTTAATATCTCGAGCTACTTTATGACTTTCTAAATCATTTATTTCTTCTGGTTTAACAATTACTCTTAGCTCTCTTCCTGCTTGCATAGCGAATGCTGTATCAACACCTTTTTGATCATTAGCTATATTTTCTAAATCTTGTAATCTTTGTACATAATTTTCTAATGAATCATTTCTAGCACCTGGACGAGTTGCTGATAGAGTATCTGCTATAGCTACAAGTTCAGAAATAATACTTTTAGCATCACTATCACCATGATGAGATTCTATTGCATTTATAACAATTTCATTTTCTTTATATTTTTTAGCTATATTAGCACCTATTTCAACATGACTACCTTCAATTTCATGGTCAATAGCCTTACCTATATCATGAAGTAATCCTGATCTTTTAGCAAGCATTTCATTTTCGCCAAGTTCACCTGCCATAATTCCTGAAAGTTGTGCGACTTCAATAGAATGTCTAAGTGCGTTTTGTCCATAACTTGTTCTAAATTGTAGCTTACCTATTAATTCTATAAGTTCAGGTTCTACTTTAGTTATTCCAAGTTCAAATAATGCATTTTGTCCATATTCTATTATTTTTTCTTTCATATCTTTACAAGTTTTGTCATAAATTTCTTCAATACGTGCTGGATGTATTCTTCCATCTTTAATTAAAGTTTCAATAGTAATTCTAGCTATTTCTCTTCTTAATGGATCAAATGACGATAGAACTATTGCTTCTGGAGTATCATCTATAATCAAATCTACTCCTGTTACAGATTCTATTGTACGGATATTTCTTCCTTCTCTACCTATAATACGACCTTTCATATCATCACTTGGTAAATTTACAACAGTAACTGTTTGTTCCTCTACAACATCGCTAGCATACTTTTGCATACTTTCAACTAACATATTTTTAGATTTTTTATCTACTTCTAATTTAGCTTCAGCTTCTTTTTCTTTTATGTATGCAGCAATTTCTAGAGTCATAGCATCTTCTACTTTTTTCATTACTAATTCTCTAGCTTTTTCTTTTGAGTAACCGCTAATACTTTCTAAAAGTTTTAGTTGTTCTTCTTTTAATTTCTCCACATTTGCTTCTTGTTCTTGAATATCTTTTTGTTTATCTAATAAATTTTTCTCTTTTTCATCTAATAAATTTTCTCTCTTTTGAAGATTTTGATCTCTTCTTTCAATATTCTCTTCGCGAGTATTTAATCTATTTTCAGATTCTTTTATCTCAGCCTTTTTTTCTTTTATTTCTTCTTCATTTTTTATTCTTAATTCATTAGCTTCTTCTTTAGCTTCAGCGATATAATCTTTTTTTATTTTTTCGCCTTCTATACGAGCATTTTCTAAAATCTTATCAGCTTTATCAGTCGCAGAATTTTTTCTGATAAGATTAGCTATAAACATAACAATTATTCCAACAATAAGTCCTATTAGGACTAGCAACATGGAGCTCATAACATTTCCCATATTATTCCTCCACTTTCTACTTGAGTGATTCACACTCTATACTTATTATAAAGTATAGATAAAAATAAATCAAGAAAAAAAGAATTTTTTTAAAAATCCTTTTTATTTTTTCATTCCTTTTAATCCCTTAACTCCATAATTACTTAAGATATTACTTTCAAAAGAATATACTTTTTTACTTCTATTTTTATAATCTTTTATAGACAAAGTAATCATTTCATCTAATAAATCTTCATATTTTTTACCAACTTTTTCCCATAAATAATATGATAAGCTTCCAGGAATTGTATTTGGTTCATTAATATAATATTTATTTGTTTTTTTATCTATTAGATAATCTATTCTACATACTCCACCTAA
This sequence comes from Bacillota bacterium, assembly GCA_015059155.1. Classification (GTDB taxonomy): domain Bacteria; phylum Bacillota_I; class Bacilli_A; order RF39; family UBA660; genus UMGS1613. Next base: position 43,797 of record SVAX01000001.1, read on the forward strand.
ATTTAAAGCTTTAAAAGCTTGTTTAGAAGTTTCTTTTATTTTTTCTTCTAAATCTTTACTTATTCTTGCTGGTATAATTCTAGAAGCACTTGCCATTCCTTTAGAAGGTCCTTTTAATTTACCTTTAGATCCTCCTATATATTTATCAGCAAAAGTTAAGAATTCTTCATCACTAGTAACTTCTTCAATAACACTTGTTTCTTGATGTGAATAGTTTCCAAGTACACTACAGTTAACTTCTACTAAGTTTTTAACTGCTTTTTCTACTACTACTTTAACATCATATTTCATAGCTTCTTCAATCGCATTAGCAAGTTCTTTCTCTTCTTTTACATAAGTTATACCTACACTACTACCAAGAGTAGCAGGTTTTACTATTACTGGATATCCTAATTTTTTTACATCAGCAAATATTTTTTCACAATCATCAGCATATTCACTATCAAAAAACCACATATAATCTACTATAGGTAGCCCCATATCTTTAAATACTTGTTTCATTATTACTTTATCTTGTCCTAAAGCACTTCCAAGTACTTTACTTCCTACATATGGAATTCCAACACTATCTAAATAGCCTTGAAGTGTTCCATCTTCTACATTGTTTCCATGAACTATTGGAAAAGCTATATCTATATCAGTTATATTTCTTCTAAATAATCCTTTAGTATTTTGTAGACAAAATTTATCTCCCATTTTTGTTAACACAACTTGTTTAGCATATCTTTTTAAATCATTAAAATCTTTATATACTTCTATATCCATAAGCATTGGACTTGTATACCAAATTCTATCTTTACTTATATAAATTGGTACTATATCATATTTATCACGATTAATGTGTTCCATAGCTTGTACAGCAGTAATAACACTTACTTCGTGTTCAACTGTTTCGCCACCAAATATTACTCCTACTTTTATTTTCATTTTACATCTCTCCTATTCATTAAATAAGTCTGGCAAATCATTTTCTAAAAGTACATATGTGTTTTTTGTAGCTAATCTATTCATAAGTGGAAAAGCATCTCTAACATCATTAAGTACAAATATTTTCTTTTTATCAAATTTATTATCAATTAATCCATCATATATTGGTTTAGTTTGTTTTTCTCCTATCAATATTACATAATCACAAACTTGACTTATATATTCACCAAACTTATGATTTAGTTCATATTGTTTAGGCCCTAGTTCTATCATCCCTGGAGTTACTATTATTTTTAATCCTTCCATAAGCCCTAGGACTTCTACTGCCATTTTTGAACCAACTGGATTTGAATTATAAGCGTCATCTATAATATTAATATTTCCATATTTTTTTAATTCTAAACGGTGCTCTATAGTTTTTACACTACTTACACCTCTTTTTAATTCTTCTATACTAAGACCTAGTTCTTTACCTAAAAGAATTCCTGAAAGTATATTATATACATTATGTTTACCTAATAATTTAGTATTAAATGTATATTTATTTTTATCTCCTTTAAATACACAATCAAATGTTGTACCTCTACCAGATAATTTAATATTTGTAGCATAAAGGTCCACATCTTTATTATCTATTCCAATCCATTTAACATTACAATTATTTTTAATTTTATATTTTAATTGATATTCATCATCACCATTTAATATAGCTAATCCATCACTAGGTAAAGATTCTATAAGTTCAAATTTGCCTTTCATTATGTTTTCTCTTGAACCAAAACTTTCTAGATGAGCTTCTCCAATACTTGTAATTATTCCATATTTAGGTTTAACTATTTTACAGTTTTGTTTAATTTCTCCTATTTTAAAAGCTCCCATTTCAGCTATAAATATATCATTAAATTTATCTAAATAATTATTTACCGAATTAATAAGTCCATAAGGTGTATTAAAACTTTTAGGAGTAGCAAATGAATTTAATTTAACATTTAATATGTCATTTATTATATTTTTACTACTTGTTTTACCATAACTACCTGTAATACCAACTACTGGTATATTCATACTTTTTAGTTTTTTTAAAGCTTGATGCCTATAATGTAAATAAACACATTTTTCTACTGGTTTATTTATAACATTAGCAGTCATTACTACGAAGTAATTAAGATAAGTAACTAAACCTAATAATAGATAACAGTATACTAAATTATCATAACTAAAGTTAACTATAAAAGGAATTATCATTATAAAATACATTAAAAACATTGTGAATGATAATCTTTTTATTCTAGCAGTTACTACTAATGGTTTTTTAGCTATTACTTTTTTCTTTCTATAATTTATAAATATAATTCCATAAAGAATTATAAATGAACCTATAGTAACACCTATTTCAAAAAAAAGTGTACATGTAATTAATACAAATAATATATCATTTTCATAAGCAATTCTTGATATATTAGTTAATATCCATTTAAAATATCTATTGTCATCATCATAGTAATTTTGCTGCAACATATGAAACGATTTTTTTGTTTTAAATATTGTAAATATTAAATAAGGTATTAGTGATATTAAAAACAATGTCATACTACTCTCCTCCTATAAAGTTTTTTAAAATATTTACTGTTTGTCCTAATCTTTCTAAATAAGCATAGTGACTACATCCTTCATAAGGAATAACTGCTGCATCACTAATTAATTTTTCTAACTCATAAGCTCTTTCTATTGGTACTTCCTGATCCATTGTACCCCAAACAATAAGTGTAGGACATTTAATTTTCTTAACTTCATCTGTTATATCAAGATTAACATGTTCTACTAGTATTTTTCTCATAAATTCACTAGCTTCTCTATAATCCCTAGAACCTATATGTTTTTTAGCAAATCCCTCTAATTTATTCAAAAGAGGTACTTTCTTTAAACTTTTTAATATTTTTGTTTTAGTACTAAGCTTTTTTATTTCTTGTTTAAATGGACTGCCAAATAATACTAATTTTTGTACTTTATACTTGCTTGCATATATTAGACTTATTTTTCCTCCAAAAGAATGACCTATCATTATAGGATTACTTACTTTTAAACTTTTTAATAATTCATGTATACATTCTGTATAATCATACATAGTCCAAATAGTATCAGGTTCATTAGATCCTCCAAATCCTGGAAGGTCTACTATTATTATTCTATTTTGTTTTTGTAGTTTATCCCCTATTGGTTTCATCATTTCAATATTTTGTCCCCAACCATGAAGTAAAACGATCGTATTTTTTCCTTCACCATAATCTACATAATTGATATCAACATTATTTATATGTTTAATCATGTTATCACCATTACCATTATAACACTTTTAAATACAAAATAAAAGAAATGCAATTATTTTTTACAATTATTTACACTTTTTATTATCTTTAATATTTAATTTAGTTATTATCTTATTATAAGTATTATCATATAAAATTTTATTTGTATTTTCTAAAGAAAAATATTTAAGTAAAGTTTCTTTAGTTTCATATGTTATATTGTCATAATTATATATTGACGTTTCTAAATATTCAGAGTTTATGTCACCACAAAAACTCATATCATCAGTAGACAGCATAACATTATCTATACCTATTATATTAGATATATAAACTATATGTTTTAAATATTCTAACTTTTGTTCTTCTTTTGATAAATTGAAATTGGGTGTTACAAAATTTCTATTAGAAAAAACACCTACTAGTCCATTTACTTCTTTAATTAATTTAAGTTGTGTATCAGTGAGATTTCTTTTTCTATCACATAATCTTCTAGAATTAGAATGACTTGCATAGCACACAACTTCTTTACCTAATTTTTGATTTTCTTTTATTACTCCGATAAGTCCATAAAATGTATTTAAATTAGCATGTGATAAATCTATACCAATTCCTAAATCTATAGCTTTATTGATAAAATTTATTCCAGCTTTGGTTAATTCTTTATTTGTTCTATTACCTGAACCATATTTATTTTCAGTATTCCAAACAAGTATAATAGATCTTAATCCTTCATTATATAGTAATTCAAGATCATTAATATTTACATAATCACAACCTTCTATGCTGTATACAAAATCAATATTTGGCAAATAACTTTCTAATATTTGTTTTGATATTTTAAACATATCTAATACAGATACATTAGGATTATAGTAATTTTCGTGCAATTCTTCTTTCATTTCTTCTTCACTCATGAAATAAAGATTAGCAAATATACACTTTATATTATCCTTATTACTTTTTATTTTCTTTACTATTTCTTCTATTTTACTATAATCATTTTTTAGATAGCAAACATAACAAATAGAAAGCAAATCATAATGTGTATCTACCATATTATCACCTCTTAATTAATTTTAGATACTATCTTGTCTAAATATTCTTTAGCTCCTATTTCGTTTATACCAAATTAGAGCTTTTAAGTAAGAATCAACGTGGTATAAATTATTATCTATAATTATAAATCTATCGTCTAAGAAATTTTTATTTTTGTACAAAAAAGAACTAGAATAAATCTAGTTCTAAAGTGCAAACTAAATCGTTTGCATTATTATTCTATGTATTAAATTTTTATTCATACATCTTTTCTTAGATAAATTTTTAATACTAATAAAATAATTATACTAACTATTAATAAATATAAATTAAATACTATATAATTCTTAATAATCAAATTTAACATAAGTATTATCGTTGTATTTAAGAAAATATGCATTAAAATTGGAGCTTTTAAAGTTTTATATTTTTCATAAAGATAAATAAATATAAAACTAACACCAAATGCGTATATTGCATTTACAATATCATTATGAAATATACTAAATATAACGCTAGTAAGTATTAAAGAAACAATAGACTTATTAAATTCCTTCAATTTATTATAAACAATTCCTCTGAATACCAATTCTTCAAGTATTGGTCCTAAAATGCCAGAACATATTATTTGAATTATTATTGGTATACTACTAACTTCAAAATTATTTGTAAAATTTAGATAGTTATTTAGTTGAAATAGTACTATATTATAAATTAGTGATATTGTTATACCAAAAGTAATTGGTATAAAGATATCTTTTAATTTAAAATTATTTGTTGTTTTATATTTTTTAAATACTATATATAAAATAGGTATAAATATTATAGCTGTTATTAAAACTATCACAAGTGATTTTGAATTTATATAACTATTAAGTTTTTCTTGATATTCTATTGTACTGATATATTTTATAAATTCACCATTTGTCATTGTTCCTTGTTCATTTGAATTAAATATAGAGACAAAAACATAATTTATAAAAAAAGTACCCAACGAAAATATAATAGGCCAAAATAATACTTTAATTATATTCTTTATATACTTCCAACTATTTTTCATTTTTACCTCTTTTTTGATTATTTTTTTCTTTTTTATTATTTATAAAGTTTATTAAATAATCACGAGTTGTTACTAAAAGAATCATTCCTAATATTACAAATACTAGAAATTGAACAAAATAAATATCTACAAAAATAGATAGAATTAAAGAAATAACAGCACTTGCAACAAACCATATAGTAACTAAATTTTTAGTAGCAAGTTCTAGTAGTGTTAAAACTATAATTATTCCTAACCATATCCATATCATCCATATCACCTATTTAAATTATACTAGGTTTTATCATTTTATTCAACAAATTTTTTATTTTTTTATTTGAGAAGCTTTCTTTATTATGTTAGTACCATAAATACTTTTTAATTTATCTACAACTTTATCAAGTTCATTATTTTTTTCTAAACTTTTAACATCTTCAAACATAGATATTTGATGAGTTTGAATATTAGAAAATTTACCTAAAGAAACTCCTACTAATCTAATACCTTCTTCATTCCATAATTCCTTAACCAATTCTTTAGCTATACTATATATTTCATCAGTATTACTTGTTGGATTTTTTAGTTTTCTTTGATGTGAATAAGTTTTAAAAGTTTTATCTTTTAATATAACTCCTATAAGCGATGTATATTTATTATTTTTTCTTAAAGTCATACTTACATTTTCTACAAGAGGATATAAAAATTTATAAATATCTTCTAAACTATTTAAATTATAGCTAGTTGTTGTTGAATTACTTATACATTCACTTTCACTTTTTTTTATATTTATAATACTATCATCTATACCTTTAGCACTATTAATAATTTTTTCTGTTTGATTTTTAAAATATTTATATAACTTATTATAATCACTATTAGCTAGATCTCCTATTGTATTTATATTTAATTCTCTTAACCTTTTACTACTACTTTTACCTACTCCGTATAGTTCTTCTATAGGAAGTGGATACATTTTCTTTTCTATTTCTTCTTTAAATAGTGTATGTACCCTATCTGGCTTTAAAAAATCACTTGCCATTTTCGCGCATAATTTATTATTAGCTATTCCAATATTTACTGTAAATCCTAAAGTATTTTTTATTTCACTTTTTAATTTATAAGCAAATTTTATAGGGTCCCCATATAACTTCCTTACCTTTGTATAATCTATAAAGCACTCATCCACACTTAATTTTTCAATATCAGGAGTATATTTACTTATTAAATTAAATAATTTATTAGACATTTCTTGATATAAAGCATAATTAGGAGGAAATATTTTTAAATCATTACATTTTCTTTTAGCATCTCTAATTGTTTCAGCAGTTTTAACACCTTTACTTTTAGCAACCATACTTTTAGCAAGCACAATTCCTCTTCTTTGTGATTCATCTCCACCTATTATGGATTCTATATTTCTTATATCTATTTTATAACCTTTATTAAGTAAATCTACTGCAGTCCAAGAAAGAAAAGCATTATTTACATCTATGTGCATAAATATATTATCCATAATTATCACCACTTTAATTATATAAAATATAAATTTTTTAGTCAACAAAAAAAGCGAACATAAATTCACTTTTTAATTATAAAATTTTACAAACACCATTGTATCTTTTATTTTAAATTCCTTATCTTTATAAAAGTAATGTGCTTGTCTTCTTTGATTACCTGATGTAAGCTCTAAATACTTAACGTCATTTTCTTTGACTAACTCTTCAATTTTATCAAATAATTTTGATGCATAACCTCTTCTTCTATATTCTTTTTTTACTCCTAAATAACTTATATAGTAATATTTTTGATTTTTAATATATTCAAATCTTTCTTCTAAAACTACAGAAGCAACTACTTCTTCTTCGTTTTTTATTACTAAAACTTTATTTTTTCTTATCATTTTTTCTATTGATTCTCTATTGCTTTCATAACCAAAAATTTCATCTATAAACTTAATATAACTATCTATATCTTTTTTCTTTAAAGTTTCTACTTCTATACTCACACTATCTACCTCTTTATAATTATAACATATTTTCTGAATTTATTCTTATATTATTAATCCCTATTTCAAAATAATTCTCATCTAATTTAGTTCTTTTATAGTCATAAATATACATTAAATTATTTTTGATTTTTATTTTATATTTATTATTGAATCTATCAATTAAATAACCTTCATCTACTTTATATTTTTTTAACATATTATATTTACAAACCATTGCTTCTATATTAGCATCCACGATTACTTCTAAATTAGGATGCTTATTATATCTTTCTTTATAATTGTCTATTAAAATTCTAATTTGTTTATAATTTAATTCATGAGATAAAGTTACTTTTTTAACACCTAAACTATGTAAAAAAGCAACACTATATGAATTAGTTACATTAAGTGAAAAATCTGTATCCACAGCCTTATATTTATAAACACTACCCAAATCACTTACAAGTAATCTTTGATTATAAGCACTCAAATGTTCATTAATTCTATCTAACTTTAATACACATTTATCATCATCTATTTTATTGAATTCTTCAAGATTATCAATATAAATAATATTATATTTATCTTTAACTTTTAAATATTGTTCGTAAGTACTTATTAATATATTTTTATTGTTAGTTTTTTCAAAGTTATCCACACATATATCATAAGCTTCTTTTTTATAATTAGTTTTGTACATCCTTGAGAAGTTTAATGTATTCATAACTTCACGTCTTAATTCATTTAATTTATTTATTGGTACAAATATACTATCATCTTTTTCTATTTCAAGATTATCAAATTCATATATAGTATCACCTAGTTTGTTTAATTGTTCTTTTATTCTATCAGTAGTAGTTTCTGATTTTTGAGACTTTTCTACTATATAATCACTATATTTTTCAACTGTATTTTTTGCATCACTAACGATTAATTTTATAGGTTCTCCTACTTTTAAAATACATTTGCCACTTATTTTAATTTTTCTATCTATTTTTATTTTATCTTCTATTTCTTTTATTTGATTATAATCAGTAGTTTTTAATACAATAGCATTATTATCAATTGTTTCTTTAAAAGGAATACTAATTATATCACCTTTAAAAGCATTACTTACCCTATTACCATTTTTATACATAATAGTTACAATACTACCTGTATCATTTTTACCTATTATCCTTATACCATCATTAATATTTAAATTATCATTTAATTTTATTATAGCTTGTCCTTTTTTATAATCTAAAACAGTACCTATTTTAATACCTAAATGATTAGGTCTATATGTATTAACAAATGAATCATTTTCTTCATTAAATAAGAACCCTTTAGTAAACTGTCTATTAAACAACTTTTTCAAGTTTTTAATATCATTTTCAGTTATTTTTGTTTCTCCATATTTTACATAGTTATCTATAGCTTTACGATAAAGACTTGTTACTAAATATACATATTCAGGTCTTTTCATTCTACCTTCTATTTTTAAACTATCTACACCACATTCAATAAGTTCTCCAATATTATCTAAAGTATTTAAATCTTTCGTACTAAGTAAATATTCATTATTACTAACAAGATCACCATCTATTTCTAAACTATATGGTTGTCTACAACTTTGAGCACATGTTCCACGATTTCCACTTCTATTACCTATTAAAGCACTCATTAAACATTCGCCAGAATAACTCATACAAAGTGCGCCATGTACAAATATTTCTAATTCCGCATTTGTTTTATCTTTTATTTCTTTAATCAATTCTATAGGAGTTTCACGAGCAAGTACTACTCTTTTTATACCTAACCCTTCACAAAGTTTGACACCTTCTAAATTATGTATATTGGCCTGAGTTGAAGCATGTATTTCTAAATTAGGATAAGTCTTTCTAACTAAATCTATCATACCTATATCTTGCATTATAACTGCATCTACACCTAATTGGTGTATATAATCTATATATTCAATAAATCTATCTACTTCTACATCATATATTAAAGTATTTACAGTTATATAAACTTTAACTCCATACAAATGACAAGTATTAATAGCAATTTCTAATTCTTCACGAGAAAAATTACCAGCAAAACTTCTGGCACCAAAATTTCTACCTGATAAATAAACTGCATCACAACCTGCATTTATAGCAGCCTTTAAACATTCCATATTTCCTACGGGAGCAAGTAACTCTGGCATAAACATCACCTAGATAATTATAACACACTATTCTTTTATTTAAAAGTTTGACAAGCAATATATAATTTGTTATAATGAATGTGTCAAGGAAACTTGCATATAATAAAAAAGGGAACATTCAGTTTGGTTCACTGAATGTCTACCCATGTGAGTGGACATTTAAGCTAAATGCTTAAGTGTCATTTTTTTATTGCTAATACCAACAAGGTAAGAAGCGATAAAATGATAGCGATGTATCTTAAAATTTTTATTACAAAAATTCTTTTTTTCATCTTATCACCTCCAATCTTTCAAGATTAAAGGTAGACACTCAGCAACTGATATTTCCTATATGTAATTATACCATTTGTATATATAATATTCAAGAAAATAAATAAAATTTCACAAAAAACATAAGTTGTCTAGTGTATAGACAACTTGTTTTTATTCTAATATATTCTCTTCTAAATTTGTAAGTTTATATCCTTTTGATTTGATATAAATAAGTATAGTAGATAATTCTTTTTTTACCTGTGAATTTATTTTTAAAGAAAGAAGTGAGCCTGATTCTAATTTTGACTTTATATCTACTAATGGTGAATTTTCTGAAATTACTGTAGGTTTAATAGTATAATTACTTCTTAATACACACTCATCTAAATTATCTTGATTTTCATTTACATTATAACAAAACCCTATACTCTGTTTATTTATTTTTTTTAAAACCATATCCATCCATTCAAAATTTGAATCTCTGTAATCTTCCATTAAAGGAGCAACTATATGACCTTTATTTATCAATTCTTCAACTAAATTATTATTATTACTAAACCAATTGTAACTTACAAAAAAAGTTGATTTTGCATTATAATTGTTAAGTATATTTAATAAATCTCTTATATCTTCATCTGATTCTATAGTGAATATTAAACTTACCATTCTTTTACTTGGATTTCCCTTTATTACATATTTATCTATATTATCATTTAAACTAATATTAGGTTTGGTATAATCATAAACAAATAATTTATCGCTAAAATATCCATTATCTTTCATAGCTTTATAGCTTTTATTTACATTAACTTTTTTAGCACTTACTCCAGGTATTATTATATTATTATCTATTATAGCATCTATTGAGTCGGTCTTATATTCATCTTTTTTAGCTTTTATTTCTATCATAATTTCATCCATATCACTTACAACTGTAGCAGTTTGTTCAGTCACAAAAAAACTAAAACAAGTTAAACTAATTAGGCCTATCATTTGAAATGTTTTTTTCATGAAATCACCTAATTAAATATATGTTTTAGTTTTTTATCTATACTAGTTTAATTCTTTTAATTCATCTAGTACAAACTTTCCATCTTTGCGAATTAATACATCATCAAAATATATTTCTCCTCCGCCAAATTCTTCAGTTTGTATAAGTACTAAATCCCAATGTATGCTAGATACATTACCATTATCACAATCTTCATAACATCTTCCAGGTGTAAAGTGTAAACTACCCATTATTTTTTCATCATATAATATATCTCCCATAGGTTTAGTTATCATAGGATTAAATCCTAGTGAGAATTCCCCTATATAACGAGCTCCTTCATCTGTATCAAATATTTCTTTTAATTTTTCTTCTTGTTGATCACAACTACAATTTACAATTTGTCCATCTTTAAATTCTAATCTTATATTACTAAATGTATTCCCATGGTATGGTGATGGGGTATTATAAGTTATAACACCATTAACACTTTCCTTTATTGGAGCAGTATAAAGTTCACCATCTGGAATATTTGCTGTGCCACAGCAAGGGATTGCAGGCATTCCTTTAATACTAAATGTAATATCAGTATCAGGACCTACTATTCTAACCTTATCAGTTTTTTCCATTAAGTCTTTTAGTGGTTTTATTTTTTCATTCATACTTTGGTAGTCAACATTCATAACATCTAATGAATAGTTATAAAAATCATCATATTTCATTTTCGCTTTATAAGCATCAATTAGTGATGGATAATTTAAGAGTACCCATCTTCTTTGATTTATTCTAATATCATCTATTTCCCTAGATTTACTTCCTAATTCTTTTCTAACACTTGAAGTTACATTTTTATCTTCAAATTCATTTTCTGTATAACAAATTCTTATAAAACAATCAAAATTATCTACTTCATAAGTTTTCATTTTTACCATTTCATCTATAACTTTACTATCTGCATTTTCAAGTATCAAAGAGCTAATCTCATTATCCAATAATTTTACGAATGGTATTCCTTTATTTTTATAAATATCTTTAATTAAACATTTTACAAGTGGATTACACATACTACTTTCATATTGAATTAATACTCTATCATTTTCACTAACTTTAACTGAATAATTAACTATAGTATTACTAAGTTGTTTTAATCTTTCATCCATATTATCACCAATTCTTTCTCATAACATATTATACCATGAAAGGAGTTTTTTATGTATAATTCTTATCAAATTCCAGGAAGTTTTAATAATTCTATGAATAGTTCTTTCGATAGTTCTATAAGTAGACCTATAAATAGCAGTTTCGATAGTAGACTTATTGGTGGTGGATTTGCTGGGCCATTTTTACTTGGAGGTATAACAGGTGGATTAATTTCTCCACTATTTTATGGTAGAAGACCTTACTATAATAATTATTATTACTATCCTCCATACCCAAGACCATATCCTCCAAGACCTTACCCACCATACAGACCATATTAAAAACAGTTAATCTGTTTTTTTAAGAACAAAAGTCAAAATAAATTTTGACCTGCCTAACTTCACAGTTAGGCTTTTCTACTTCATTGAAGTTTTTACTTCTCCATAGACCAGTTTCGGATAGTTGCTACCCTACTTATTTTTATCTGTCAAAATTTAACTGACTTGCAGTTCTATTCCTTTCCTCATATATATTTTTATTCCTTCAAACATTATATTTATACTTGCATTTATATCTCTATTATTAATGTTGGTACAATTTGGACATTCCCACTTTCTTATATTTAAATCTTTCACTTTCTTTTCTTGATATCCACATCTTGAACATATTTGACTACTTGGATAATATGTTTCTATTTGGTAAAACTTTTTGTTTCTCCATTTACTTTTATATTCTAATTGTCTTATTAGCTCATACCATGATGCATCATATATTTTCTTTGAAAGATTTTTGTTTTGTACCATTTCATTAATTTTCAATTTCTCTGTTACTATTATATCATTATCAGTAACTAGTTTTTTAGAAATTGAATGTATGAGATATTTTCTTGCGTTCTTTATTTTTTTATATACTGTTTGAAGTTTTTTTATTATCTTATATCTATTCTTACTTCCTGGCTTACTTCTTGACAACCATCTATTTAATCCTTTTAATTTCTTTTCATATTTTTCTATTATATGTTTATTCTCTATTGTTTCTCCATCACTTGTTATTATTAAATCTTTTATTCCTAAGTCTATTCCTATTATTTTTGTAGGGATAAGTTTAGGAATTGTAATATATTGTTCTACACATATACTTACATAATATTTTCCGGCTTCTTTATAAATAGTCGCATTTATTATTTTTCCATTTATTTGGTTTAAGTTTCTATATCCTCTAATTTTTACTTCTTTTAATTTAGGTAGTTTTATTACTCTATTTTCTAAATCTATACTTATACTATTATAAGTTTTTCCTTTATATGTACTTGTTATATTATTTGTTCTATATGATGGTCTTGTTTTTGTTTTTGATTTAAACTTTGGATATTCACTTAATCCTTTACTATATCTTTTAAAACTATCTTCCAAATTAAATATACTACATCTAAGTAAACAGCTATCTACTTCACTTAACCATTCTTTTTCTTTTATTAAGTTTGGTATTTCTTTTATTACGTTATAACTATTTATATAATTTTTATTTTTACCTAAGAAATAGTTATAGATATATCTAGAACATCCAAAGCTTTTTTCTATTAGTTCTATTTGTTTATCATTTGGATATAATCTAAATACATATCCTTTCATTATTTTTTTCATATACCAAACTCCCTTTATCATTAATGTATTAACATTATAACAAAAGAACATTTGTTTGTAAATGAAATTTATGTGAAACTTTTATGAAATTACCAAGCACTTTCCTATTATATAAAAAAAGTTATAAACTTGCATCAAAATATAAACTGCATCATCAAAAAAATAGAAACATTTTAAATTTGTTTCTATTTTTTATATACTCTCTTCTTCAAATATACTTAATATATTTTTAAAACATTCAGGCAATTCACATTTAAACTCCATATACTTATTAGTTGTTGGATGATTAAATCCTATTTGAAAAGCGTGTAAACATTGTCCACTATCATCTATTAGCTTTCTTCTACCATATACTGGATCATTAACTACAGGATGATTTATATAATTCATATGAACTCTTATTTGATGTGTTCTTCCTGTTTCAAGTTGTAATTCTATTAAAGTTGCATCCTTAAATCTTTTTAATACTTTTAAATGAGTTATAGCATCTTTACTATTAATACTAGTTACTGCCATTTTCTTTCTATCATTATTATCTCTTCCTATTGGAGCATCTATAGTCGCAGTATCTTCTTTTATTACTCCCCAAACTAAAGCTATATATCTTCTTGTTGTTTCCTTTTTACTAAGTTCTTTAGCTAGTATTTCATGAGATTTATTGTTTTTAGCTACCATAAGTAATCCTGTTGTATATGCATCTATTCTGTGCACTATTCCTGGTCTAAATTCGCCATTTATATTACTTAAATTTTTAGAATAATAAAGTAAAGCGTTTACAAGAGTCCCATGATTATTACCTACTGCAGGATGAACTACCATTCCATTAGGCTTATTTACTACCATAACATCTTCATCTTCATAAACAATATCTAAAGGTATATTTTCAGGTTCAACATTCATCTCTTCTTCAACATATTCCCCCACTGTTATTACATCATCTTTTTTTAATGAGTAACTATTTTTAACACTCTTACCATTTACTAAAATAGTTTCATCACTTATCATTTTGCTTATTTTACTTCTACTATAATCTAACTCATTACTTAAATAAGTATCTATCCTTATATTTTTATCTTCACTTACAACTATCTCCATAAGTCCTCCTTAATCATCCTCAAAAGCATAATTATAACGGATACTACAATACATATATCTGCAAAATTAAATATTGGAAAATAATAACTTCCAAATTTAAAACTTAAATAATCTATTACATATCCATAAACTATTCTATCTATTAAATTACCAACTATTCCTCCCATTAACAAAGAATAAGTAAATATATCTATATCATCAATAACTTCTAATTTTTTTATATATATAATAAGACCTACTAAAGCAACAATTCCTATCAATATAAGTAAAATCTTACTACCTGTAAGTATACTAAAGGCTGCTCCTTTATTGTGTACAAGTGTAATTGAAAAAAAATCTTTTATAACTACATAAGTTTGATTAACAATAATTTTACTGCTTAATACTATTTTTACTACTTGATCTATTATTGTAAATATAATACCAAAAAACAGAATATCTTTTAATCCTTTTTTCATTTTATCACCTAACTAATTATAACACAATAACTCAAAAAAAAGAAGATTACTTCTTTTTTATCGGTTTAATAATTAAATGATTATAAGCACCTGTACTTAATACTTTTTCTTCGCCTTCAAAAATTTTACCTGTTAAAATTCTTCCTTGTAAATCAACTATTTCACTTCTTAATATCGATTTAGATAATTCATATAAACTTTTTTTATAAAAATTTTGATCATTCTTATTTTGGGCATTTTCTATTAAATTATTTAGCTTATTAAATCTATCTTCTAAGCTTTTTACACTATATATTTCATGTACATCAAATTGTTTATTATATAATATAACCAATTCTTCTCCTGGCTCTCTTTTTGTAGTAGCAGGTATACATATTCTACCTTTTTTATCTACACTTATTTCTACTTGCCCAAATAATGGTTTTTCTCCAAACATTTTAATTCTCTCCTTTGCCGGATAATATTATACATGATTTTTTAAAAATGTCAAAGCTTTTCTTTATTACTATTTAAAAAATATATGTAAGCTAATTTATTGTTAATTATCATGTATACAACAATGTTCTCCCTTTTATAGCACAATATAGGTAAATGTAACTCTTTTTGTATATCAATCATACTTTTAAAATATAAAGTTTTTATACATACAATATCTTTATCTTTTGGTAATGCATTTATTGGTACAACAATATTTTCATAATCCTTCATTATTTTTCTATATTTAAATTCTAAATAATGAGATTTTTTAAATTTAAAAAACTTCTTTAATTCAAAAATTATAAGTACTATAAATATTGTTACACTAGCTATTATTAATATATTTAATAATAATTCTTTTATGTTTCTATTATTACTTAAAACTTTACCTTTATATTCTTTATTACTACTATTTATAGAAAATGTGTTTTTTTCAAGAGGTAAAGTAAGAGTGTATTTATACTCTTCCTTTTGATTATTTTCAAATTCTACAAATACTTTTAATTCTAATAATAACTTAGATTTTACCGCTATATTTACAGAATTATTATATTCTTTTGCAATATTATTGTAATAATCATAATTTAATGAAACTTTATCTTTTATATAAAATACATTAGAAAAAGTATTAGTATAATTATAATTTATTAATTTTTGTTGTTTTCTAAAAACTTCTTTATTCTCTATTGATGAATCATCTAATTCTGAAATAACATAAGAATTTATTTCATATTTATATTTAAAATTTATATTTTCATCTAAAGTAAATTTATAATCTAAATCTACTAAAATATTATTTACTGTAGAAGATACAAACAAAGATTGATTACCAGTATTATCTCCAGTTATCATTCCTGGTTTAGCTTCTATTTCATAATTCATTTTTCCATCTAAAATATAATTTGATAAACTATCATTATTATCTATATTAGTTTTAATTATAAATAATATAGTACAAATACCAAATAAACTAATTAAATATATTATAAATTTATTATAAATTTTATTCATCTTAAACACACTATCACCACTTCTATCCATTTAATACTTCATACATAAACATTTTAATACTTCCTAAATATTTAATATGAAAAATATATTTCCCCTTTATATCACTTAATTTTACTATTTGATTATCATTATTTTCGTTATTATCACCTTTTGTTATAATCCCATTATCTTGTATATTTACAATTCTATGTATAATTGTATTTTCATTTTTATCATAATAAACAATTATATCACCTATATTTAAATTATCTTTTTCTTCTTCATTTAATTTTTTATAAACAATCGTATCACCTTTAGAATATAATGGCTGCATACTATTTGAAAGGATAGCTATCGATCCATATTTAAACACACCACTATAACCTAATATTATTAATACTATAATTAACATTATAGGTGTATAACTCAGCAAATTTTGCTTAGTATGATCTTGATAAACTTTAGAAATATCCAGTTCATGGTATTTATCAATAATTAAATAAACTATAACTGGTAAAGACGTATTTATCATACCACTTATAAAAAAATTTAAATTAGGTACTATTGGTATAAAAATAGAATAAATAGTAATTATTAATTTATATATTATTGATATTTTATAACTAGCAATACTAGTTAAATAAGTTAACACAAGTTCTAAAGATATAAGAGGAATTAAATTAAGACATAAAAATTTTAAAAATGATTCTCCACTTATAAAAACACTATTTAAACTATTAAAATTTAAATTTATCAATATAAATAATATACTAATAACAAACCTTATTTTATTTGAATTACTAGAATAATTACAAAGTACTCCCCTAATATATTCTTGAAATATAATTGGTAAAATAAATATATATACATTTTTTAATATATATTTTAAACTATCATTTTGATATACATTATAACTAAATCCAAATATTAATCCTAAAGAAAAATGTATTATTAAATATATAATTAATATTATAATAACTGTATATATTTTATCTTTCTTATCATAAAAATGATTATAATCTGAATGTGTTATAAATATTCCTATAATAAAAATTATAAACCAAATTATAGGTATTATATTTGTTATCATAGGAATCATATTTATAGCACTTAAAATTTTAATAAAAAGAAAGCAAATTATAATTATATACAAAGATTTAGTATTACTATTTATTTTTTTCATAATTTGCTCCTTTTTATTTATTAATATACAAAATACGATAAAGTTATTTCATTTGATGCGAATTGAATATAATTAGATTCATCAGATGCAATTACAAATTCTAGCGAATGTAGATTACCATCTTTTAAATTATCCCCAGGGGTAAACGAAATATTATTAGAATTATAATAGTTATTATAATAACTTTCTCCTTGAGTATAAACTTGATAACTAACCTTTTCATATTCCCCGTCATCAACTGACATATATAAGTGACAGTTTTCACCATAAGTTACCCCTTCTGGCAAATTAATTACTTCTATCTCAAAGGATTCATCACGATGGTCTGTTCCAAACACTATATAAGGTTGCGCAGAATTTATTTCTTCATCAATTACTTGTTGAGTGTTAAATGTAATCGAAATATCACTTGTAGTTTCACCAGATAATGCATCTGAGTAATTATAAGATAAATTAACAATATATTTAACATTTTCGCCTGGAGATAAAGTAACATTTGTTAGATCTATAGGAGTATCTAAAGTTATATCTGTTGATCCATTTTTTACTATATCAATATTATCAAATACTGCAGCTATACTTCCTTTATTTTCAATTGTTACAAGATATGTTATAGATGTATCTAATCCTAATCTTACATTAAAATTAGCAGTATCTGAAGTATATGATGGTTTTTCTATTTCAGCAACATCGCCTGTTATAAAAATTTCGCCTGCTCCCTTTCCTCCAGAAAAAAAAGTTCCATCATTATCTAATCTTTCAATTCCAGTAATTTCAACGTTAAAGTCAGAATCTATAGTAGCACTTCCTTCTATTTTTAATTGTTTTGATAAAATGGAATAACCTACTCCCATACCTAAAACAACAAACAATAATAATGCTATAACTACTATTTTTTTATTTTTTCTCATTTTATCACCTACCTTTCTATGATAATTATAGCACAAAGTTAACGACGTGTCATTAATTTTTGCAGAAATTTGTCGAATTTTAGGAAATAAAAAAAGAAGATTTAATCTTCTCTATCAACATTAATAAATAATTCATCATCAAAAAATTCGCTAAGTGTTATTCCTAAACCATCACATATTCTAATTATTGTAAGTAATTTAGGATTTTTAGATTTACCATTTACTAAACTATCAACTGTACTTTGTGTTAGGCATGAAATACTAGCTAACTTATTTATTGTTATATCTTTTTCTCTTAAAATTTTATTTATTTTTTCAGACATTGCTTCAGTTATTTTCATTGAAATCACCTAAGTTAATTGTATAGTTTTATTAGTAAATTATATTAACGTTGTATCGTTAAAATGGTTTAAAAAAAAGAAAGATGCTATATATATAGTGTCTCTTTCTTTTTGTTTTTATTCATTCTTTTATTTAAATTATATAATATAACTTCATGACTCTCTAATGATTTAGGTACATCTATTATTCTTTGATTACTAGAACCTCTAAATTCTAAATCCATACTTTTTTTATCTAGTTCAAATTTACCATCTATAAGTACATCTATATTACTTAGAAAATCTAATATATCTTTATTTCCTTTATTAAGTAATTCTTCAAAAGTAAATCCTGTATATGCCCATACATTCATACCTAATTCTTGAACTTTTTTAGCTAGTATACTACACTCACGAGCTTGAAACATAGGATCTCCTCCTGAAAATGTAACACCATCTTGACCAGATAAATTTTCTAGTTCTTCTATTACATCTTCTATATCTACTAAATCTCCTC
Organism: Bacillota bacterium; assembly: GCA_015059155.1. Lineage (GTDB taxonomy): Bacteria > Bacillota_I > Bacilli_A > RF39 > UBA660 > UMGS1613. The sequence goes on from SVAX01000001.1 coordinate 63,262, forward strand.
CATTAAAATCATGAGTTTGCGGATTATGGCATTTATAACAATTATGAGAACAACCTTGAGTCCAAATAACAGTTCTTATACCAAGTCCATCTACTATACTATCTGTTTGTAAATCTGCAGCAAGTCTAATTTTCATTATTTAGCACACTTACTAGTAGACATCAATTCTTTAACGCCAGTGTGTTTTACACGATCTTTTTCTTCTGCTCGTTTACCATTGTTGAAACGTTTAACATCTCCACTTAAGTATCCTGTAACTCTTCTAATTCTTTCGAATCCTACACCTTCACCAACTAATTTTTCCATAATATATCCTCCTTAACATCCACATTGAAAGTTTTTAACTTCTTCAAGTGGTACTGAATCAAATTCTTTACGACCACATCCTGGACAAACATCACCAATTACCCCTACATATCCACAAACTGGATCTCTATCTACTGGATGGTTAATTGCACCATAACCAATTCCAACTTCTTTCATTGTTCTAATTACACTTTCAAATGCATCCACATTCATAGCTGTATTTCCATCAAATTCAATATAAGAAATATGTCCTCCATTTGTTAAGTTATGATATGGAGCTTCTGTTTCAAGTTTATGTTTGATAGAAGTATTATAATAAACTGGAACGTGGAATGAATTTGTATAGTAACCTCTATCAGTTACACCTTTAATTTTTCCATAGATTGCTCTATCTATGTTTACAAATCTTCCTGATAATCCTTCTGCTGGAGTAGCTATTAAAGTAAAGTTTAAATTATAATCTTTAGAAAACTCATTGGCTTTTTCTCTCATAAATCCAATTATTTCAAGACCTAATTTTTGAGCTTTTTCTGACTCACCATGGTGTTCTCCAATTAAAGCTTTTAAAGTTTCAGCAAGTCCTATAAAACCTAAAGTTAAACTACCATGTTTTAATATTTTTCTCATTCTATCTGTTGGTTTTAATTTATCTCCATCTGTCCAAACACCTTGTTCAATTAAGAATGGGAAGTTATAACATCTTTTATTACATTGAATTTCAAATCTTTCAAGTAATTGATCCCTAACAAGTTCCATAGTCTCTCCAAGTTCTTTATAGAAACCATCCATATCTGCTTTAGTTCTTTCTTTTAAACAAATACCATGTTTAATAGCTATTCTAGGTAAATTTATTGAAGTAAATGATAAGTTACCTCTTCCACCTGTTGTTTGATTATTTAAATCAGTTACATCACTCATAACACGAGTTCTACAACCCATATAACCTACTTCTGTTCTATAATCTCCTGGTTTATAGAATTCTAAATTAAACGGAGCATCTAAAAATGAGAAGTTTGGAAATAATCTTTTAGCAGATACTTCACAAGATAATCTAAAGATATCATAGTTTGGATCTTCAGTATTAAAGTTAACTCCTTCTTTAACTTTAAATATTGATACTGGGAATATTGGAGTTTCTCCTTTTCCTAATCCTGCATCTGTAGCTTTTAAGAAGTTAAGTGAAACCATTCTTCCTTCAGGAGATATATCTGTACCAAAGTTAATAGATGAGAATGGTACTTGCGCTCCTGCTCTAGAATGCATTGTATTTAAGTTATGAATAAATGCTTCCATAGCTTGATAAGTTAACCTATCTGTTTTAGCTAGTGCTTTTTCATATGCTTTAGTAAATAATCTTTCTATTTGTTCTGATTCTTTATATATAGGTTTAAATATTTCTATACTAAAATTAATACTTTCTAATTTATCTATTTCACGAGCTACTCTATCCATACTTATATGAGAAAGTAATCCTTCTAAATCAAGATAATCACTTATTTGTTGTTTAAATTGTTTTTTAAATGTCATAAGTACTCCAGGTGCCATAAAATAATCAAATGCAGGAATACTTTGTCCACCGTGTTGATCATTTTGATTTGCTTGAACAGCTATAGCAGCAAGAGCACTAAAAGATGCTATATCTTTAGGTGGTCTTAAATAACCATGACCTGTTGAAAAACCTTTTTTAAATAATCTATCAAGTTCTATTTGCATACAAGTTGTAGTTCCCATTGCAAGGAAGTCCATATCGTGAATATGTATTTCTCCATTATCATGAGCATCAGAAAATTTTTTCTTAACAAGATATGCTTTTGCAAATTCTTTTGATACAGTTGAACCATATTGAAGCATAGTTCCCATTGCTGTATCTCCATCTACATTTGCATTTTCTCTTTTTGTATCATCTTCTGAAGCTGATTTAAGACCTAATCCTTCAATAGTTTTTAAGAATTTATGCATTCTTTTATCATCTATAAACATTTCTCTTGATTGAGCTCTTCTATCTCTATATTCAGCAAAAGATACATATACTTCTTCATAACCTTTTTTCTTTAAAGATACTTCTATTAAATCTTGAATTTCTTCTATTTTTATTTTATCAGTATAATTTTTCTCTATTGCTTTTATTACTTCATTATATACTTTAGTAATATCTTTATCATCATACTTATACTTTCCTGTTTCTTCATCTTGTTCATTTACACTGTCAAAACCTTTTTTAATAGCTAAAGCTATTTTTGTACCATCAAAATCAACTTTTTTACCATTTCTTTTGACTACTACTAATTCTAATTTTTCTTCTACCTCTGTCATATATATACTCCTATTCTTTCTACAGTTTAAGTATATCATTCACATGTTTTATAGTCAATAGATTTTTAGTGAAATTTGAAAAATATTTTTTTCTGGTTTTTTAGTTTTTTAATTTTTTTGTTTTGATTTTTTATATAAACCCTTATTTTATAAAGGTTTGCTGTTTTTAAAAAAACAAAAAAAGTGAATTTTTGCAAAAAACACTTTTTTACATTTTTATATTTTTTTGATTTTTATATCAAAATAAAATTTAGTTCCACTACCTTTTTTACTCTCTACTCCATAGTTAAAGTTGTGCAGTTTTAATATATCTTTCACTATCGAAAGACCAAGCCCTGTTCCATAAGTAACTCGTTTATATCTTTTATCTACTTTATAATACTTATCCCATATATATTTAATATCTTTTTCATCTATTCCATTACCAGTATCAATAATCTCTACTCTAACTATATCATTAATTTTAAATAATTTAACATAAACTTTTTTATCTTCACCAGTATAATTAATCGCATTGTTAATTAAATTATAGATTGTTTGCTGCATCTTCTTTTTATCTGCAGTGATATCTATATCAAATCCTTCATAGTTAATTATATATCCATCTTTTTCACATAATATTTCGAATTTATTTATTATTTCTTTTATAAGCCCATTTAAATTAAATTTTTCTAAATTTAATTCAACTGATTTGGATTGTATTTTAGATAAATCAAGTATATCTTCAACAAGTAAATTTAATCTATCTACCTCTTCTATAATTGTATTTAAATTTTTTTCTCTTTTTTCTTTATTTTTATATGTTAAATCTTTAACCATTTCAGCGTTAGCTTTTATTAACGTTAAAGGCGTCTTTAAATCATGAGATACATTAGCCATTAGATCCCTTCTTAATTCTTCTGTTTTAGAAAGTTCTATAGCCATTTCGTTTAATGATTCTTCTAATTCTGTTATCTCTGTTATATCTGAATTACTACCAAATACTACATCATAATTTCCTTTACTTATTTCTTTACTAGCTTTATTTATTTTTTCCATAGGTTTAGATATTTTTTTTGATATTATATTCCCTATTAAAAGAGCTAATAATAAAACTATTATCATAATCTGTATTAATTGTCTTTTTAATACTGATACAGTTGAACCAATAGGTTCTAGTGATGTACTTATAAATGCATAAGTACCATCTTCTATTTTTACTCCATATATTAATGTTTTATTTTTAAAATTAGGATGAATTACTTTATAAGTTATAGATTTTTTATCACTTAACATAAACTCTAACTTATAGTTATTTATTTCTCTACTATTTATTAAACATCCCCTAGTCGCACTATCTGTGGAATATGCTATACTATTATTTTCAGTAATCTCTATACATACATCTTTATCAAATGAAAGTTTATTTAATTGTTCAGAATAATCGCCACTAGTATAAGTTTTTGATACTATAGTAGCTATATCTTTAATCTCACTTTTTTTACTTAATTCATAATATAGATCAAGTGATAATATTTGTAAAAACCATATGCCACATATAATTACTATTGCAAATATAAGTAAATAAAACCATACTTTATTTTTTAACTTACTTTTCTTCATATTTATATCCTATACTTCTTACAGTAGTTATTAAATTTCTATATTCACCTAAACCATTTCTTAACATTTTTATATGTGTATCTATTGTTCTATCATCTCCATAAAAATCATATCCCCATATTTTACTAAGTAAAGTTTCTCTTGATAAAGCAATACCTTTATTTTGTACAAAGTATACTAATAATTCATATTCTTTTGGTGTTAATTTTACTTCTTCATCATTTATAAGTACATTATGGCCTAAATAATTTATTTTTAAATTCTTATAAATATATTCATCATTATTTGTTTTATTTCTACCAGTTACTACTTTAATACGAGCCATTAATTCTTTAGGACTAAATGGTTTAGTAACATAATCATCTACTCCTAAATCAAAACTTTGTAGTTTGTCGAATTCATCAGCTCTAGCCGATAGCATTATTACTGGTATATTATATGTCTCTCTTATTTTTTTTAATGTTGTATAACCATCCATTTTAGGCATCATTATATCTAGCACTATAACATCTACATCATTATTTTTTTCTAACTTTTCTAAAGCCTCTATTCCATTACTTGCTTCTAAAGTAGAATATCCTTCACTTATTGAATATTCTTTTATAACTTCTCTTATACCCTTTTCATCATCTACTATTAATATTTTCATAAAACACCTCTAATTTTATTATACATTATAATGTGTACTTTTAATGAAATTTTTAATTTAAAATAAGAAAAAAACAATCTTTCGATTGCCTTATTTAATTTTGATTATATTTTTGATTAAATCTTTCTATTTGACTTTTTCTTTTTACTTTACCATTTTCTTCTTTAACCATATAATTTAAATCTACATGTGGTATATTATCGTTTCCTCTTACGGGACAAATAGTAATTAAATCAGTTGAATCGTGCAAACAAATTACTTTAAAATAATCAACTAATCTACTATCAACTCTACCACAATTAGAATATTTAAATACATATGTGTCATCAAAAAAACCATATAATAATTTTTTATTTGATGGAATATATTTTTTTATTTCTTCTAATACTTCCTCAATAGGAAAATTTGGTTCAAAAACATTAGAATTTGGTTCTATAGAATTATCATTATATTCTGCTAAATGTTTCTTTATGTGATCTAAAAAATCTTGTTCATCATATTTTGTTATTTGTCTAAATAAATATGAATTAGAATCTCTTTTTTCAACATCCAAATTACCAAGTTGTTTTTCTGTATAAAACCATACAGTATTAAAGTTTCTATCTTTTAATGGATTAGGATTATTCTTATAAATATTATTTAATTCTTTATATCTTTTTTGATAAGACATTAGTTTTATTTTACAAAAAAATATGTTGTGCTCAAAAATTTTTGTTTTATCAAAATCTTTTATATTATCATCTTTTTTAAACTGTTCAACTATATAATTTAATTTTTTTTCAGCTAAATCTAGTTCACCTAATGTAATTAGATTAGAACAATAATAAGGGTATGCTGCATAATCTTTTGGGTATTTTTCTAAATACTGTTCATACAAGACTCTAGCAGATATTGGATCCATTTCAGCTAAATCCAAAGCTTGCTTAAATTCCCAAACATTAAAGTAAGTTTTAGACATAATATTCTCCCTTCAAAACAATGATTATTATAATAATATTATCAAAAAAAGTCAATCTTTCGATTGACTTGTAATTTCATATGGAGCAAGTGACCGGGATCGAACCGGCATCCTAGCCTTGGCAAGGCCATATACTAACCATTGTACTACACCTGCATCAAAATAGTGATATATCAAATATACACTATTTTTTTTATTTTGTAAAGAGTTTTATTCACTTATTGTATCAAATTGTGAATTATATAATTCTGCATAAAATCCATTTTTCTTAAGTAATTTATTATGAGAACCTTGTTCTACTATATTACCATCTTTCATAACAAGAATTAAATCAGCATTTTTAATTGTAGATAATCTATGAGCAATTATAAAAGATGTTCTACCATGCGTTAATTTATCCATAGCTTTTTGAACTAATTCTTCTGTTCTAGTATCTACATTAGAAGTTGCTTCATCTAGTATTAAGAAAGGTGCATTTTCAATCATACCACGTGCAATTGTAAGTAATTGTTTTTGCCCTTGACTAATTGAATCATTTTCTCCTACTGTTGCATCTAATCCACCAGGAAGCGTTTTAATGAAATGATCCACACCTACTGTTTTACAAGCTGCTAATATTTCTTCATCAGTGACATTCTTTTTGTTAAATTTAAGATTATCTCTAATAGTTCCTTCAAATAGCCAAGTATCTTGAAGTACCATAACAAATAAATCATGAATATTTTCTCTAGTTAAATCTTTAGTTGATACACCATCTATTAATATATCTCCTGAATTTATTTCATAAAATTTCATAAGTAAATTAACTAATGTAGTTTTTCCTGCTCCTGTTGGTCCTACTATAGCTATTTTTTGACCAGGTTTAACTTTAACACTAAAATCTTTTATAATTGTCCTATTTTCATCATAACCAAACTTAACATTTTTAAATTCTATTTCACCCTTAACAGTTTCTTTATTTAGTTTACTTTGTAATTTGCTTTCATTTGTCATTTCATTTTCATCAAGAAAATCAAATACTCTTTCTGAAGCAGCTGCTATTGACTGAAGTGAAGTCATTGCTTGAGCTATTTGAGAAAGTGGATTTGTAAACATTCTAACATAAATCATGAATGCTACTATAACGCCAAACGTAATAACATTATTCATAACAAGTAGTGCGCCTACTACACATACTGCAACATATCCAAAGTTACCAACAAACATCATAATAGGTTGCATAATTCCACTTAGGAATTGACTCTTCCAATTACATTCATATAATTTATTATTTAATTTATCAAATTCTTCATTTGCTTCTTTAGCCCCATTATATGCTTTTACTACATTATGTCCTGAATATATCTCTTCTATATGCCCATTTAAGTTTCCTAATTCTTCTTGTCTTTGTGTAAAATATTTTTGTGATTTACCTAAAATTTTACCCATCAAACTAAATCCTATCAAGCTTGCTAAAATCGCAGTTATAGCCATAATCCAGTTAGTTATAAACATCATTACTATTGAGCCTATGAAAAGAGTTATGCTTGTAACAAGTGAAGTCAAACTATGATTCATATTTTGAGCAACTGAATCAACATCATTTGTAACTCTTGATAACACATCTCCTGTTTCATGTGTATCAAAATATTTTAAAGGTAATTTATTTATTTTTTTACTTATACTACTTCTTAATTTTTTTGCAAATTTATTAGATATAGTAGTCATTATTAGTGATTGAATATAATTAAATAGTGCACTTATAAGATATAAACTACCAAGGAATATAGCTATACTTTTTACTCTAGCCATATCTATTCTAGGTTTAACAATTTCATATATTGATTCTGGTAAATTATCAAAATCAGTATATATTTTATTTGCATCTGATTCTTGATTTTGTGCAGCATCTAATAATTTTTTAAACTCTGCTTTGTCTTCATTACTAATACTAGTATCAGCCATTATATCTTGAATGATTTCTTCGTTTAAATTAGGTTGTATTCCTAAAGTAATTGTATCAGTTAAACTTGATAGTTTATTAGGAGCAACCAACGAAAGAATCGCACTTACCATAGCAAGAACTAATGAAATAACCAAGAAATAACGCCATGTATTTAAACTATTAAATAATCTTTTTATAGAGCCTTTAAAATCTCTAGATTTTTCAGGTACTCCTCTATTTGGTCCCATTCCTCTAGCCATTTTGTAACTCCTCCTTTGATAGTTGTGATAAAGCAATTTCTTTATAAACTTTACATTTCTTTAAAAGTTCCTTATGTGTTCCTATACCTACACATTCACCCTTATCAAGTACAACTATTTTATCTGCATTTATAATAGTTCCTATTCTTTGAGCAACTATCATACATGTTGCATCCTTAGTATATTTCTTCAATTCTCTTCTAAGTACTGAATCGGTTTTATAATCAAGTGCTGAGAAAGAATCATCAAATATATATATTTCAGGATCTCTAGCTATGGCTCTTGCAATAGCTAATCTTTGTTTTTGACCACCTGATACATTAGTACCACCTCTAGCTATATGAGAATCATAAGTCTTATCCATTTTAGTTACAAAATCAGTACCTTGAGCAACTTCTATAGCCTCTTTAATTTTCTTTAAACTAGCTTGTTTTTTTCCATTATACCCATACCCTACATTAGATTTAATGGTACCAGTAAACATAACTGCTTTTTGAGGTACATAGCCTATTTTATTATTTAAAGATTCTAAAGTATAATCTTTAACGTTTATTCCATCTATTAATATTTTTCCATCAGTTGCATCATAAAATCTTGGTACTAAATTTATTAAAGTACTTTTTCCACTACCAGTTGAACCTATAAACGCTATTGTTTCTCCCTTTTCTACTTTAAAACTTATATTTTTTAATAAGTATTCATCTGCATCCGGATACTTGAATGATACATTTTTAAATTCTACTGTACCTACTTCTTTAGTATCTTTTACATCTAACTCACCATCTTTGATAGATATATCACTATCTAATACTTCATTAATTCTTTTAGCTGAAACTTGTGCTCGTGGTAATATCATAAATATCATAGCAAGCATTAAGAATGCTGATATTACTTGCATACCATAACTTGTAAATACGACCATATTACTAAACAAATTAATTTTATCTAGTAAACCTGCATTATTTATTAAAATTGATCCTATTATATATATTCCTAAAGTTAAACCATGCATAACAAGATTCATAATAGGATTAAGTATCGCAAAACATTTTTGATTAAACATTTGCATACTTGTTAAATTACTATTAACATTTTCAAACCTTTTTTGTTGATATTTTTCTGCATTAAATGCTCTTATAACCCTAATACCAGTTAAGTTCTCTCTTGTCACTCCATTAACTTTATCTATTAATTTTTGAACTTTTTCAAATCTAGGAAATACTATTATAAGTAACGTTATAACTGTTAATAAAAGTATTACTACACAAGCACCTGTAAGCATACTCCACTCTAAATTTTTATTAAGTATTTTAGATACTGCCCATATAGCCATAATAGGTGCTTTTATAAGCATTTGAAGTCCCATAGCAATAAACATCTCAAGTTGAGTAACATCATTTGTAGTACGTGTTATTAAACTACTAGTTTCAAACTTCTTTATTTCTTCCATTCCAAATTTACCAACTTTTCTAAATATTTTTCTTCTTAAATTTAAAGAAAAATTAGCAGATAATCTAGAAGTTAAAAAGCCAACTATAATAGCAGATGTTAAACTACCTAAAGCACATAATAACATAAATCCACCTTGAAGTATTATATCCGCCATAGTACTACCTTTTGTTTGTATAAGAGTTGTTATTGAACTCATATAATCAGGTAATTTTAAATCCAACCATACTTGTACTGCTATAAGTATGAAGATTGTTAATACTATTAGCCAATCTTTCTTTGTAAAATTTTTGAACATCTTAAACATTTTATCACCTCTTTAATTATATACTATTTATTATAATTAGTGTATAATTTTTTTATTTTTACAAGTATTCTAAATATATACCTATTTATATCGATTGTCAATTATTTTCACCAAAAGTTCAAAAAAAAAGAATTCAAATTGAATTCTTAATTGTATTTTTGTTATTTACTGCTTCTTAATCGATTCATATTTTCTTCATATTTGTTTGCACTTTCTTCAAAATTATAATTAATTGTTCCACCATTATAATCAAAATTTAATTCTTTTTTATCTTTAAAATAACTATCTTTTATTATTTCAATTGTTGCTTGAATAATTTCATCTTGCTTATCTTCACTTGAATTAATAAATTTTTCCTCTGTCGCATCTACAAATAATCTTTCCATTAAGTATGAAAATTCACAATATAACTGTCCTTTATATATACCATCCATTTTAAAAATGTATTCTACAGGAGTATTGATTCCATTTTTATACATCAAATCATATAAACTTATTCCCTTATAATTAAATAACTGACCTATAGAGACATTACATAGATTAGCAATAACTCTTAATTCTTCTTCATATAGTTCATAAAAAGTACTAACATTGTAATCACTAGTTGCTAAATGAGCAATTAAATTAGCGCCACCTTCATTAACCATAATACCTACTGAATAACCAGTATATCTATTATCGGTTGGTAACATTAAATAATTTGTACAATCAAATACTATTAACGAATTTTCAGTTTCTTCTCTATATGCTAATGTGCCATGACCCAATGTTTCGTGAATAAATTCAAACTTTTCTAACGGTTTATCACTTGGTAGGTAAACTATTCCAGATACTGAATCAAAATATGCATATACTGAATCTCTATTTGTAGTATTAATCATTTCTTCAGAAGAGAGATATTTAACTTTCATTCTTTTAGCATTAACATATAAAACACTTAAATCTATATCTTTAAGTTCTTCAGCATTTCGCATATTATTAATGCCGTCTAAAATTATACTTTTTTTGTCATCATCAATGTTTTCATTATTTTGAAATACTGTAATCACATCATCCCAAGTAGGAATAAAATCTATATTATTAAATTTTCTAAATTCTTCATAATTTTGAAGTGTAATTTGATTTTTGTTATCACTATTTACAAATTCATTAACAAAAATATAATCATTACCATCATATTCTTTATTTATTACATCCATATTATAACTTTTAAAATAATTATAAATTTCTTGATTTTTGTCTTGTACCTCAACAATTGATGAACTTTCAATATTACTTGTATTATTTATATCGTTTGTTTGAGTACAACCACACATAGATAAAACTAAAACTAGTGATAATAGTCCACTTGTAGTTCTTATTAAGGGAGTAATATCGATATTTATGTTAAGTAAAGTTTTTTTAATTCTTTTCAAATCATTTATTATATTAAAATATAATGTATTATCATTAGAATAAAATTTACTATATAATTCTTTAAATGTATCAATATCAGGATAATCAAAGTTATTTGTAGCTGAATTATACTCTAAAAAATAAAATGGATAATTTTTAGATATTAAATAAATATATTCTTTATTATTATATTTAAAACTATATAAGTATTTAAAATTTTCTCTTTTCATAATTTATTTACCTCCATATATATATTTTACCATAAAAAATATTGTTTTAAATTATCAAAATTATTTTTATATTTTACACTATCTTATTTTAATTGTTTTATTTAAACGCCTTTTTAATTCCTAGTGATACACTTCAACAAAAAAAGAAAAAAGTTCATAATATAGTTTTTTTTAACATTATATAAAAAAATACCAACTTCTTTTAGAAATTGATACTTATATATTTAAGTCCTAACTATAAAAGTTCGGACAGATTTCCCAATGGAGGGCCTAGTCGGATTTGAACCAACGATCAGGGAGTTGCAGTCCCACGCCTTACCACTTGGCTATAGACCCGTTTTGTTAATACTATTATAGTATAACAAAATTAAATTTATTTTTCAATATATTTTATATAAATATTTAACAAAATTATGGTGGAGCCGAGGAGAATCGCACTCCTGTCCAAATACACTAACACAATAACGTCTACAAGTTTAGTTGATTAATAAATGTCCTATTAAATACGTTAATCAACAAACAATTTAATAGTAAGTCTATATTATTCGTTATTATTTATAGACATCATAATAATATATCCTACTCATTCGAGCCTCATATAAATCTCGTAGGAAAAGATTTACTGAAGCAGCCTTCTATTTATCTTAAGCGAAAGCTAATTGATTTCTGTTTCCAGTTATTTTATTTTGGGATTTGACGTATCACCTTACGACTTGCGATTAGAGCTCAAGTATACCTGTCGAAACTAGACGGCCCCGTAAGAAGAATTATAGCACTAATTTTATCAATAGTCAATTTCCCTAAACTTAATTATTATAGAATATTTATAACATTCACTAACATTGATTTATCTTATTTAATAAACAATTTTAAATCTATTGATTTTGGATATTAGAAAGAATTACTAATAATTGTTTTTGTATTTCAAAAATATCATCATATATAAATGTTAAAAAATCATTCTCAGGCATTTGTGAATTTAAATTATAATTTTTAATTTTAAAATCATTTTGAATGCCATGATATATTTCTAATTTTTTTAATAATTCTCCTATAAACATTAATTCACTACTTATTGCATCTTTTTTATCGTCAAGTTCTAATGCCTCAAACTTATTTTTTAAATTTAAACTGATCATATATGTTTTACCTCTTCAATTTCATTTGATTTTGTATTAGATAAATTTCTTTCTATTTCTTGTTTTCTAGCATTGATAAATTCTTGTCTTTTTTCCTCTTGATTTTGTTTAAATCTTTGATAAGGTGTTAATTCATTTTCTCCATAAATCATTACCTGGTGCCAATTTACATTTTTTCCACTTAACTCCTCATATATTAAATTAAGACCTGGAATCATATTCCCATTACGTTCAAATTGTTTACCATAATGTTGCCCTAAATCAGCAGGTATAGGCATAGTGAAAACGATATCCAATCTTCTTTGCTGTTGCCATAAATTTTCTTTTATATCTTCTGGAATTTTAATTGCATTTAAATCACTAAAATTCCATTGATGTTTTTTTAATACATATAAATATTTCTCATATATTGTTATTAAACTTTCTATTTCTTTCTTTGTGCTTTCTATTTTAATTCTATCATTTTTGTCAACTTTTTTTAATTCAAAAGATTTCATATAAAGCTTTTCAAATAATTGTTCAATAAATTTTCTTATAATCCCATTTGACTGCATACTTCTTATTGCTGCTGCCTCAAATTGATTTTCATCTGTTATAAGTGGATTATTAATTAAATTATTAAAATATTCATTGTATGGAATATCTTGTTTTCTTTTTTCTGCAACTTGAGCTTCCATAATTCTTATATCTGATTCATTTAAATTTTCTGCTGATCCATAATGTTGATATGTTGGTTTTACTTCATTTCTTCTAGCTCTTATCTCTGCTTCCATACTTTCTATTTCTGAACCATTTAAATTTTCTGCTGATCCATAATGTTGGTATGTTGGTTTTACTTCATTTCTTCTAGCATTTATTTCTGCTTCCATACTTTCTATTTCTGAACCATTTAAATTTTCTGCTGATCCATAATGTTGGTATGTTGGTTTTACTTCATTTCTTCTAGTTCTTATCTCTGCTTCCATACTTTCTATTTCTGAACCATTTAAATTTTCTGCTGATCCATAATGTTGGTATGTTGGTTTTACTTCATTTCTTCTAGCATTTATTTCTGCTTCCATATTTTTTATCTCTATATCGTTTAAATTTTCCATGTTCATATATTGACCCTCCTAGTATAATTCTATCATATAAATTATTGTATATCAATAGTCAATTCTTATTGCTTTTGTAATTACGTCTATATATGAAAAAGATTTAACTCCTAAATCAGTATCTACTAAAAACACATAATCATAAAGTTCCTTTATTTTAGCCTCATATTCTTCATACTTATTTCTACCTAAACTATATTTAATTGATACTTGATCACCTAAGTGTTCTAACATTTCTTTTTTTACACTCGATATTGTCATCTTGGATACCCCATATACATTGTACCTTTAGTAATAATACCACCTATCCCTTCTTTTCCATATTTAGTACTAGATATTATATCTTTTAGATCTATATCTTTATTTATATCTGATAAACTCATACGACTAGCTATTATTGCAGGATCTAAAGCATGTATATTTATTCTTTTAGGGCTAGACGCAAAATTAGCACCTGCTCTTATTAATTCCTCATAATCTGATTGACAAGCACCTGCTATTATAATTAATTTTTCATGGCTTTTTTCAAATCGTCTAGCTTCTTTTACTGCTTTAACAAAATTAATACTATTTTTATAACTATTTATATCGTGAATACCTCCTTTTTTCTTATAATAAGCATCATGACCCGTTATCACAAGTATATTTGGATTATATTCTTCTAAATATTCTCTTATTTTTTTAGGTACTATATTTTCATCTTCACATATTCCCATAGCCATTAAATTAATATTATTATAATATTTTAAACATCTATCTAAATATTCTCTATCTCCATCTATATGAAGAATTTTTCCAGGAAGATAAAAGTAATCATCTCTATCTAAACTAGTTGAATCTTTAACTCTTTCTACTACATCTTTATCATCACTCATCTTGAAATCAGTTTTAACTAAATCTTCTATGTCACTATCTGCATATAATCTTACATTCGCACCCTTTAAATAACAAATATCTTCTTCTATACCTATTACTTTAAAAATCATATCATGATTGTGAGATGTTCTAGTTACATAATCTCCTACTTTTATATCCATATCATCACCAATAAATTATATGATTAAAAAAATATTTTATTAAAAAAACACCTTAAAAGTGTTTTTAATCTCCCTCTCTTATTGGGTTATATATATTTTTATTGTTAACATTTATAATTGTTTTATTATATTGATAAGTATATACCTTTGTTTTAGGTTTTTCTTCTTCGTATATTCCATCACTTATAATAGTATATCCTAAATTTGTATAATATCTTTTTAAGTAACTTTTAATTGGATCTCTCATTCTTGGAATTCTACAATAAAAACGACCTCTATATCCATAAAGTTTAATTGCACCTATATATTCTATCAAAAAGTCTTCTTCATCATATATATTATTTTTACCTATAGTTTTGTTATATAAATCAGTAAGATTATGTTTTCTTATCCATTCCCAAGCTGTTTTTCTATGACCATTACCTGAAGATAATTCTTCTTTCCAATCATTATTAAAAATAATAAATCCTATTCTTATTTTTGGATCTCTCATTTAAATTTCACGCCTTTCGTTTAATGATGTTATTGTATTATATAACTTTTTAAATATTTTTTCAAATTCACATATGAATAGTATCTTACAATTTATTTATACTAATAACGGAGGAATTTTATGTTAATATATACAGCTATATTCTTTTCTAAAATAATTGAGAATGCAATTAGTACTTTAAGGCTTATAGTAGTATCAAATGGTAAAAAAAAATTAGGTGCTTTTCTTCAAGGTATTGTCGCACTAGTTTGGATATTTGGTACTGGTATTGTCATTGTAGATATTAATAAAGATGTATTTAAAATAGTTATATTTATTATTGGATCGATAGTAGGTTCTTATTTAGGAAGTATTATAGAAGAAAAGCTTGCTTTAGGTAGTAATATGTTAATATGTGTTGTAAAGGAAAAAAATGAAAAAATAATTAAAAATAAATTAAGTAATTATCAAATAACTACTATATGCGAGAAAGATAATGAATATTCTATTTTACTTATATTATTAAAAAGAAAGGAAATTAATAAGATAAGTAACATTATAAAAAAAATAGATAAAGATTCTATTATAATAAGTGAAAAAGCAAAAAATATTAGTAATATAGTCTAATATAATTTACCTAATTATTTATTTTAATATAATATATTAGGTGATTTAATGAATAGATGGTGTCGTGGTAGAGGTTTATGGTGGTTACTATTAATTGCTTTCTGCTTGATTTTATTTTATCAAATTATTCTTACTTTTTTTATATTTACAAGATTTAACTTTTTTTTAATTTTTATTTTTATGTTTTTTATATTCTTTTGTTTTTGTAAAATATTATGGTAAAACCCCTGTTTAAAACAGGGGTTTAATGTACTATATGTCCTAATAGAACACTTACCAATAACAATATAATTCCTATTACTATTCCCGTAATAGCTATTTTTTTATTTTTCATATGATATATTTGATGGAATAATTCAAATATTGATATATATATAAGCATACCTAATGTAAGTCCTAAAAGTATTCCTTCTATAAGTTCATTAACACCACCCAATATAAACATAAATAATCCACCAATGAAAGTAGCAAGTGAAACTATTAAACTTATTTTCATTGTATTATTTTTTGAATAATTAGATGCTGTAAGTGTAGATGATATAACAAGTCCCATAGGTATATTATGTAACCCTATTCCTATACAAAGTAATATTCCAGATGTTAAGCTTGTACTAGATACTAAATATAAACTCATACCTTCTATTAAATTATGAGCGATTACAGCTATAGAAGAGATTATCCCTATGTGAAATAAATGTTCACCATAACATTTATCACTACTATGCTTATGTTTATGGTGTGCCTCATGTTCATGATGAGGTACAAATAAATCTAATATTTTTAATAAAGTTATACCGATTAAAGAAAGCAATACTATTACTATTATCGTTCTAATTATTCCTATTTCCCCATTTAATATTTCAAATGTTTCTGGTAATATTTCAAATAATATTAAACTTAATATAACTCCAAAAGCTATTGATATACTAAAATCAGTAAACTTTTTATTATCCTTATAATTTAATCCTATATAACTACCTAATAATATAAACAATCCTACTGCGAGTGTTAAAATAAGTGCGACTAAATTCATATTTCCTCCTACTTAATTATTTTTTATATTTAAATATTCTTTTCTCACATATATCAGAAATAAAATTAAATAAACCTACATCTAATATTGATACAAGTACTATGAATATTATAAATATTGGTTTTAACAATACTAATTCAAAAACTTGATGCAAACCTATAATACAACTTAAGAAAATAATAATCAATACAATATATAAAATTTTTCTTAAAATATTAAATTTATAACATATCTTATAAAGTAATATAAATCCTGTTATAGCTACAAGTATTACTGCCATAGTTGATATTATCTCTTCACTTAAATTAAATATTTTAGCAACAATCATTACACTTATTACATTCATAACTATTGTGAGACCTCCAGGTAATGATTTTTTTAATACATTCCTAAAGAAATTACCTTTTATTCTTTCATGGTTAGGTTCTAAAGCAAGTATGAACGCTGGTATTCCTATTGTAATTGTACTAACTAAACTAAGTTGTATTGGTTGAAATGGATAATCCATTGGTACAAATAAGAATATAATAGCAAGTAATGTTGCATAAATTGTTTTAGTTAGAAAAAGTGATGAAGATCTTTCTATGTTATTTATGGTTCTTCTTCCTTCTTCAACTATTTTAGGTATTGCATCAAAATCAGAATTAAGTAATACTATTTCTGATACATTTCTTGCAGCATCTGACCCACTTGCCATAGCTATACTACAATCTGCTTCTTTGAGTGCAAGCACATCATTTACTCCATCTCCTGTCATAGCTACTGTATGTCCATTATTTTTTAAAGCTTTAATTAAATCTTTCTTTTGTTCTGGACTAACTCTAGCAAATATATTATAATTTTCTACTATTTGGTGATTCATATTAGTATGATTTTTAGACATATCTATACATCTTATATCATTGAATCCTACTCTTTTTGCAATTCTAGTTATTACTTTTTCATTATCACCACTTATTATTTTTATATCAAGACCTTCTTTTCTTAGATAATTAAGTGTATTACTTGCTTTAAATCTTATTTTATCTTTTAAAAGTATTAAAGCTATATTATCTTTTTTACTTTTAAGTAATACTAATCTGTTATCAGAATATTTTTCTATTAATTCTTTCATTTCATCACTATTATCTAATACATCTGGAGCACCTAATATATATTTTCCTTCCTTAAATGTTACACTAGAGTATTTTTTATTTGATGAAAAAGGTTCTATTTCTAAACATTTAAAATCTGTCTTTTTATTAAACTTTCTACTTATTGCATCCATTGTTGGGGTATCATCAGAAAGTTCTCTAGACATCGCACACAATATTTTTTTATAGTCATATTTATCATTTAATACTACTATATCTTCTACTTCCATAATACCTTCTGTAAGAGTTCCTGTTTTATCTAAACATATAGTATCTACTCGAGCAAGTGTTTCTATGCAATAAAGTTGTTGAACTAATACTTTTCTTTTTGATAATCTAAGTACACTTACAGCAAGTACAGTACTAGTTAAAAGTACTAATCCTTCTGGTATCATACCTATAATAGCAGCTACTGTATTTACAACTGCATCTGTGATACTTTTATCAATGTTATATTGTCTTAAGAAAAGGATTATGCCTAAAGGTATTATTATTATAGATATTATTTTTATTATTTTTTTTAGAGTATTCATTATTTCAGAATTAACTTTTTTTACATATTTAGCTTCACTAGTTATTTTAGAAGCATAATTATTAATAGCTACTTTTTCTACTTTAGCAGTACATTTACCACTTACAACGAAACTACCTGAATATAACATATCTCCTACCTTTTTAGTTATAGAATTTTCTTCACCACTAAGTAAGGATTCATTTACTTCAACAGTACCTTCTTTTATTATAGAATCAGCTATTATTTGATTACCTCTTTTATAAATAATAATATCGTCTAACACTACTTCTTCTATTTTAATTATTTTACTTTTTCCTTCTCTTATTACATTTGCATTAACACTAGAAATAATAGATAATTTATCAATAGCTCTTTTAGATCTAATTTCTTGTATTATACTAATTAAAGTATTGCAAATAACTACACCAAGAAATAATAAGTTTTTATATGATCCAACCCAAAATATAAGTAAACCTAAACAAAGATTTAAAATATTAAACAAAGTAAAAACATTATAGAAAATGATTTGACCTATAGTTTTAGTTTTAACATCACTATTATAATTATAGTCACCATTTTTTATTCTATAATTTACTTGATTTTGATTTAAACCTTCTTCTATTTTTGGATTATATCTTATCATATTATTGCCTCACTATATAAATAATTATACCATTTATGGTGGTAAATTAAAAGAAAAAATGTAGAATATTTTACTACATCATTTTATTTTGTTTTTTTCTATAGGCACTAAACCTTTCATAAACTCTATCTCAATATAACTTGGATATACATATCTAAGTGCGGTACCTAGTATCAAATTGTTTTTATCTAATTTGGTATAATCTAAATCTAATGGTCCACAAGATTTATTTTTACTTTTCTCTACAACAAAATCTCTAAAGAATGATCTAACACTTCTACCATTACCTTCTCTAAAAGGATGTATATATTGTATTTCATAATAATATTTTCCTAATTTATAGGCAAATTCTTGTATGGAATAAATATCACTATTATCAAACTCTTCATTCATTTGGTGTAATACTAATTTTAAATTATTTTCTATTTCTTCTGGTTTACAAAACTCATGAATATCTTTTTGTAATGTACAAGTCCTAATTTGACCGGCAAAAGGATAAATTTCATCAAATATAAATTTATGAACATTTAAAAGGTGTTCTTTATCAAAATTACCTTTTATAGGGTTTAAATATAAATAAGCTAATTTTTTTCTTACTATTTCTCTCTCTATTTTTTTCAACTTTTCTTTATCAACAATATTTAATTTGTTTTTTAACACTTCTGTCCCTGTTATTAAATATTCATTCCATCTAATTTCATCTTCTATTCGGTTCATTATTTAAATCCTTTCTT
Source organism: Bacillota bacterium (assembly GCA_015059155.1). Lineage (GTDB taxonomy): Bacteria > Bacillota_I > Bacilli_A > RF39 > UBA660 > UMGS1613. The sequence goes on from SVAX01000001.1 coordinate 83,081, forward strand.
AATACTTTAGCTTTTTCTTTTTCAAAAGTAGGAATTACTACTTCTTCAAAATCCATATTAGCATCTGCTTGTTCTAAAGCTTTTTTTATATCTTGTTCTGTAAACTTCTTATCCATACTAAACACCCAAACTTATTATACCAAAAAAAGAATTATTTGTTCAATAATTCTTCAAGATTTTTACACTTTTCCTTATCCATATCTAAAGTTTCAGTTAATCTATATTTTATATTTAGCTTGTCATATTTTTCTTTACCCATTGTGTGATATGGAAGTAATTCTATTTTTTCTATATTTTTAAACTTTTTTATATATTTTTTTAGTTTGAATATATATTCTTCTGTATCATTTATATTAGGTACTATTACTTGCCTTAACCAAATTTTATTATTATTTTCAAGTAACCTATCAACAAAGTAATTAAACATAGTCATATCCTTACCTGTCATTTTTTTATAATTATCCTCGTCAATAGCCTTTATATCTAATATAACTAAATCCGTATATTTTAATATTTCGTCCAAATATTTTTTATTATAACCAGTACCTGATGTGTCTAATGCGGTATGTATTCCAGCTTTGTTACACATTTTTAACATTTCAAGTAAGAATTCAGATTGAAGAAGTGGCTCTCCTCCTGAGAAAGTCACTCCTCCATCCTTTTCTATATACGGTCTATATTTTCTAATCTCATCCACTATTTCTTTAGAGGTCATTTTATTTTTTGAAACTTTTTCCCAAGTTTCTGGATTATGACAAAACAAACATCTAAGTGGACAACCTTGCATAAATATAACTATTCTTATTCCAGGACCATCAACAAGTCCCATTGTTTCTATCTGATGTATAAAACCTGTTTTAAACTCTTTCATGGAAAGTCCTGCTTATTACTTCCTCTTTTTGTTCTTTAGTTAATTTATTGAAATTAACTGCATATCCAGATACTCTTATTGTAAGATTTGGATATTTATTAGGATTGTTCATTGCATCAACAAGTAAATCTTTATCAAGTACGTTTACATTTAAGTGATGTGCGCCACTATTAAAGTATCCATCTAGTATCTTAACTAAATTATTTATTCTTGATTCTTCTTCTGAACCAAGTGCGGTAGGTATTATAGAGAATGTATTAGATACTCCATCTTGACAGCAATCTTTATAAGGAATTTTAGCTACTGATGAAAGTGAAGCTAAAGCACCATTTTTATCTGCACCTTGAGTTGGATTAGCTCCTGGAGAGAATGGTACCCCTTCTTTTCTTCCATCTGGTGTAGCACCTGTATGTTTACCATAAACTACGTTTGATGTTATTGTAAGAAGTGAAAGTGTTGGAATGGCATTTTTATATAACGGATATCTTTTTAATTCTCTATATACTCTTTTTACTAAGTTTTTAGCAATAGCATCTACATTATCATCGTTATTACCATATCTAGGATAATCAAATTCGATATCAAATGCGTTAGTTAAACCTCTTTCATCTCTTTTAACTCTAACATGACCATATTGAATAGCTGAGAATGAATCAGTTACAATTGATATTCCAGCAAGTCCAAAAGCCATTAAATATTCTAACTCCGTATTTAGGAAAGCCATTTGGCTACTTTCGTAAGCATATTTATCATGCATATAATGAATTATATTTAAAGCATCTACATATATCTTTACTGTTTTCTTTAAAACTTTATCAAATTGTTTTAATACTTGATCTGCATCTAAATATTCTCCTTCTAACTCATCTATACCTTCGATTACTAAATCTCCAGTTATTTCATCTCTACCACCATTTAAAGCATATAATAATACTTTAACAAAATTTATACGAGCTCCAAAGAATTGAGTTTGATAACCAAGTTTTAAAGCAGACACACAACAACTAATTGCATAATCATTTCCATAAAGTGGTCTCATTATATCATCATTTTCAAATTGTAAAGTATGTGTCTTAATTGACATTTTACTAGCAAATTTTTTAAAATTTTCTGGAAGTTTCTTACTCCATAAAACAGTTAAATTAGGTTCTGCAGATTCACCTATATTATTAAGTGAATTTAACATACGATAAGCTGTTTTTGTTACTAAAGATTTTTCATCATCTAACATTCCACCAATAGATTCAGTTACCCAAGTAGGATCTCCTGCGAATAACTCATTATATTCAGGAGTTCTTAAATGTCTAACAAGTCTTAATTTAATTACAAACTGATCTATTAATTCTTGAGCATATTCTTCTGTAAGTATTCCTTTTTCTATATCTCTTTCTATATAAATATCAAAGAAAGTTGTATTTCTACCTATACTTGTAGCAGCTCCATTATTTTGTTTGACTGCAGCAAGATATGCAAAATAAGTCCATTGTATTGCTTCTTTAGCATTACTTGCAGGTTTTGATACATCAAATCCATAACGAGAACACATTTTCTTTATTAATTCTAAAGCTTTTATTTGTTCTTTAACATCTTCTCTAAGTTGAATAGTTGATACATCATTAATTTCTGTTAACTTACTTAAATCTTCTTTCTTTTTTTCTATTAAAAAGTCTGCTCCATATAGTGCAAGTCTACGATAATCTCCAATAATTCTTCCTCTTCCATAAGCATCTGGAAGTCCTGTTATTAAATGATTGTGACGAGCTTTTTTTATTTCATCTGTATAAGCATCAAAGACTCCATCATTATGAGTTTTTCTAAACTCTTTAAAATTTTCTTCTAATTCTTTTTCTAAATGAAATCCATAAGCTTCTAAAGACTTTTTAACCATTCTATATCCACCATATGGATTAACTATTCTTTTTAATGGTTCATCTGTTTGTAATCCAACAATTACTTCATTTTTTCTATCAATATATCCAGGTTCAAAATTATCTATACCGCTCATTATAAATGTTTCTACATCAAGTACTCCACTTATAGCTTCACGCGCTAATAATTTTTTACACTTTCCCCATACTTTTTCTGTTCTATAGCTTATTCCCTTTAAAAAGCTATCATCATCTAAATATTCTTTATAGTTGCTTTCAATAAAATCTTGAACATCTATATTTTTTTGCCATTTTGTTCCTTTAAAACCTTGCCATTCATTCATACTTTTACCTCCTACTATTATTTATAAATTCTTCTTCGTTCCATATAGTAATTCCTAATTTTAATGCATCATCATACTTACTTCCTGGTGAAGTTCCTACAATTACTACATCAGTCTTCTTACTTATAGAACCAGTATTTTTTCCACCTAAAGTTTCTATCAAATCTTTAGCTTCGTTTCTAGTCATTTTTTCTAAAGTACCTGTAAGTACAAAAGTTTTATCTAAAAATAATTCATTTATATTTTTTTCTTTTCCTATATAATTCATATTTATATTATTTTCTTTTAAAGTATTTATAAGATCAATATTTTTTTCTGTATTAAAATAATCAATAATACTTTTAGCAATTATCTCGCCTATATCAGGTATGCTAGATAATTCTTCTATATTACTATTCATTAAACTTTCTAAACTATTATATACTTCACTAAGTATTTTGGCAGTTTTCTTACCTACATGTTTAATACCAAGTCCAAATATTAATTTTTCTAAAGAGTTATTTTTACTATTTTCTATATTTTCAAGTAAATTACTTATACTTTTTTCTCCAAAACCTTCCAGTTCCATTAATTCATCTTTATATTTTTTTAAAGTATAATAATCACTTATGTTTTTTAAATATCCCATATTATAGAAATCTTCTACTATTCTTTCTCCAAAGCCTTCTATATTCATTGCATCTCTAGAAGCATAGTGTATAAGACTTTCTATATTTCTAGCATCACAATCAGTATTCAAACAAAAATAAGCAACTTCTCCTTCTTTTTTTACTAATTTAGATCCGCATATAGGACAATTTTCTATCATTTTAAATTGAATCTCACTTCCATCACGTCTTTCGAATTTAACTTCTACTACTTCAGGAATAATCTCGCCTGCTTTTCTAATTGAAACAATATCTCCTATTCTTATATCTTTTTCATTTATATAATCTTGATTATTAAGTGTAGCACTTCTAACTATACTACCTGAAAGTCTAACTGGATCAAGATCAGCTCTAGGAGTTATTTTACCAGTTCTACCTACACAGAATTCTATATCTTTTAATTTAGTTAAAACTTCTTCTGCAGGAAACTTATAAGCAATCGCCCACTTAGGAACTTTAGCAGTTACACCTAATCTTTCTTGATCATTATAATCATTTACTTTTATAACTATTCCATCTATTTCATATGGAAGCTCTTTCCTTTTTTCCTGCCAATAATTTATATACTCTATAACACCCTTTATATTACTAACTTTTTTTATGTTAGGATTTACTGCTAAATTTAAATTTTTCATAAACTCTAATGATTCATATTGAGTTTTTAAATTATAATCTTTTGGGAGTGGTATATGATACATAAATGTTGATAAATTTCTCTCACTAGCAATCCTACTATCTAGTTGTCTAACTGATCCAGCAGCAGCATTTCTAGGATTAGCAAACTCTTTATCTCCTTTTTTTCTTCTTTCTTCATTAAGTCTTTCAAAAGAAGAATTAGGCATATATATTTCTCCCCGCACTTCTATATCAATATCTTTAGGTAACGAAAGTGGTACATTTTTAATGGTTCTAACATTGTGCGTTATATCCTCACCAACAGTCCCATCACCACGTGTTGCACCTCTAACAAGTTTTCCTTTTTCATAAATTAATGAAACACTTAAACCATCTATTTTAAGTTCACATACATATTCAGGATTTTTAACTACCTTTTTTATTTTTTCATCAAAGTCCCTTACTTCTTCTTCATTAAAAATATCTCCTAAACTCATCATAGGTACTGTGTGCGTTACTTTTTTGAAGTCACTTATTACTTCTCCGCCTATTCTAACAGTTGGAGAATCGCTTCTTACTAAAGATGGATTATTGGTTTCAAGTTTTATCAATTCATCCATCAAAGAATCATATTCTTGATCTGTTATCGTAGGATTATTTAAAGTATAATACTCGTATCCAGCCTTGTTTAATATCTTTATTAATTCATCTATTCGTTGTTTAATATTATCCATCCTTATCACCATGATTATTATAGCATATTTATAATATATTATAAAGAAAAAAGTATATTATTTTATATACTTTCTTTGTACTTTTTTTGTTATATTATAATTCACTTAATTAATATGTTTCTGTTTTCTTTTATTTAATACATTCAACTGATAATTCGCAATATTAGAAAGTATATCAAATCTTTCTTCTTTAGATTTACCTTCTTTAATTAACTCTGCATTATGAGTCTCTAAATTGGATAATACTGTCAATTCATTTATTGTAGCAAAATCTCTCATATTAGAATTTTTAGATAAATCTAGATTTAATTCTCTCCATTCTTTTGCAGTTGTGTTAAATATTATTACATTTAATATATCGGCTTCTTCAGCATATTTTAACCAACTTTTATCTTTATAATAATTCTTATTTGGTAAAATATAATTTTTTATTGCTTCTGTATGTATTAAATAATTATTTTTTGTAAGTAATCTTTTAACATTCCATTCACTATTTCTATTCTCTATTTGCTTTAATCTCTGAAACTCTTTTATCAAATATAGTTTAAATATAGGGCTTATTGATGATGCAAATTCAAATGCAATATCTTTATGTGCATAAGTACCTCCATATTTACCTCGCTTTGAATATATCCCAATTGCGTTTGTTTTCATCGCCCACTCTGTTACACTAAGGGTAAAAGTGTGTAATCCAGAATTTTTTCTAAACCCGTCGAATTCGACGTAATTAAAATCAGGATTATATATTTGTTCCCAAGTCCCTAAAAATTCTAAAGTGCTTCTATTTCTTAACCAATTTTTAATTATATCATCAGTTTTCGATTTACCAATCTTTGCTTTTGCAATATCTGAAATACATATATAATCCTCTTCATTTTCAATAGTTATATTTATTGGTATATCTTGTACTGTAATTGTACTGTTTTTCATTTATTTTATTCCTCCTTTTATTTATAACCACACCTCACTTTCATTGGCTTTTTCCCTATATTTATTATAGCACCAGTATATATAACTATCTACAAAAAAAGTATATTATTTTATATACTTTCTTTGTACTCTTTTAGATATATTACAGATAAATTCATATAGTATGGTACTTAAATAATTATTTAAAGTTTTTATATGATTTATATCTTTATAGATGTATACTTTATTATTTAATTTAACACTTCTTTTTTTATTGTTTTAATATTAACTACATCTTTATTATCGAGAATTTCATTTATTATAATCATCTCTATTTCATTTTTAATTATCTTATCTATTTTTCTTGCACCAAAATCTTTATAATTAGAATTCTCTATTACCTCTTCTATAACATTACTATTTATTTTAACATTTATACCTTTTTTCTTATATTTATTTTTTAGTTTCTTTATTTTATTATTTATTATATCTTTTATATTATCATGGGTTAAATACTCAAATGGCAGTATATTATCTATTCTATTTATAAAAGGTATACTAAACGACTCTTTTAATTCGTTATTAACCTTATTTTTGTTATTAAATCCAATACTGTTATTATTAAAACCTATATTAGATGTCATAATTATCATACAGTTGTTAAAATATATATCCTCTCCTTTTGAATCTTTCAGTTTACCTTCATCTAGTATTTGATAAAATAAATTAATTATATTAGAGTGTGCTTTTTCTATTTCATCTAATATTAATACTGAGAATGGATTATCTTTAACACGTTCTAATATATTTTTATTATCATCATAACCTACATATCCAGCAGGAGAACCTATTAATTTGCTTATTGTATGAGATTCACTATATTCACTCATATCTATTCTAATAACACTATTACTTACTTTTTCTGAAAATATTTTAGCTAACTGTGTTTTTCCTACTCCACTAGGTCCAACAAAAAGCATAGAATAACACATATTATCATCTTTAAAACCTAATTTTAATTTTTTATATATTTTTATTAATTCATCTATATTTTTATCATTACCAATAATATTTTTCTTTAAGTTTTTTTCAAAACTAATTATATCGTTTTTATCTAAATCTTTTAATTCGAATATAGGTACATTACTTTTTCTACTTACAATTTTAATAACATCTTCTTTAGTTACTATATTAGTTTTTTCCTTTGTAAGTTCTAATTCTAATTTATTTATTTTAGTCATTAATTTATTTTCTTTTTCTTTATAGTTAGAAGCACTCTCATAATCTTTTTTTATTAAATAATTCTTTTTTATTTTAATAAGTTCATTTAATTCTTTAGTAAGAACATTATATTTTTTTAACTTTTTATTTTCTTTTAAAGATACATGAGCAGATACTTCATCTAATATATCTATAGACTTATCTGGTTGATATCTATTTTTTATATATTTATCTGATAATTCTATTATATAATCTATTATTTCATCACTTATTAAAGTTTTATGAAAATTAGAATATGTATCTCTTAATTTAAGTAAAATTTCTTTTACTGTTTTTTTATCAGGTATAGTTACCTCTACTTTTTGAAACCTTCTATCCAAAGCTTTATCTCCGGATATAAATTTTTTATATTCATTTGTAGTAGTAGCACCTATACATCTCATTTTATTTCTTGCGAGTGCGGGTTTAAATATATTGGAAGCATCAATAGCTCCTTCTGCTCCTCCAGCTCCTACTAATGTGTGTATTTCATCTATAAAAAGTATTATATCATCATTTTCTTCTAACTCTTTTAATATCTTATTTACTCTTTCTTCAAATTCTCCTCTATATTTAGTTCCGGCTACTGTTGTTGCCATATCTAAACTTATTATTCTTTTATTTTTTAAGTTATTAGGTACTTCATTATTACTTATCATTCTGCTTAATTCTTCTACTATTGCAGTTTTACCTACGCCAGCTTCTCCTATAAGTACAGGGTTGTTTTTCTTTCTTCTACTTAATATTTCTATTACTCTATTAATTTCTTCATCCCTTCCAACAACTGGATCTAGTAATCCTTCTTTAGCTTTCTTAGTTAAATCTACACCTAATTCATCTATTAATAATTTTTTATTCTTATTTTTCTTTATAGGAAGTTTATAAGCAAATTCATGATATAAATCATCTAAATCTATATCCATACCAATAAGTATTCTAATAGCTATACCTTCTCCTTCTTCTAACATACTAGAAAAAAGATGTGATATAGTTACATTTCCATTATTATTTTCTTTACTATCATATAATGCATTTTCCATTATTCTTTTTAAAAGTGGTGTATATAAAAAGCACTCTGATTCTTTACTACCTATACCGACTATATCAATTAATTCATCTTTAAATTTTTTATAATCTAAATTATATTCTTTTAATTTTTCACTTATTTCATTTTTATCTTTTAGGATTGAAAGTAGAAGGTGTTCACTACCTACATAAGGATGTTTTAATTTTTTCATTTCTTCTTTTGCAGCTATTAATATTTTTCTTGCCTCTTCAGTAAAACTATTATACATATAATCCCTCCTTTAATATTCTATGACTATAATGAATAAAAATAATATTTTTTATTCAACAAAATTATCTATAAATTATCATCGCACTAAAACAATAAATTTGTTCTTCACCACATATATTAAGTGCGACTTGATACTTAATATCTATCAGTTCTACTTCCTTTTCACTCAAGAATTTATTAATACTTTTTTCTAAATCTAATTCATGAGATTCATCAAATAATTTTACTTTCATAAAAAAATCACCACTATTATTGTAATAGCAGTGACTATATTTTTTTGTCGTTTAATATGTTGAAACTCTATTATAGAAGTAAGCGCCTTCTTTAGGGAAATTTATAACATCTCTTGGATTAAAGTGTTTAGCATTGAACTTTGTATAAAAACCAGGGCCAGACGGTATGTTTGTACGGGCAAGTTGGAAATGTAGGTGTGTTCCAGTTGAACAAGTATCCCACCATTCATATTTAGAGCTTCCTCCTACTGTTCCTATTACTGTATTAGGTGTGACTACATCTCCTACACTTACATTAATTGTAGATAAATGGAAATATCCTGATGTATAATCTTTTCCATTTACATGGTGATGAATATACACCATATTACCACCACAAGAAGCTCTATAAGTTATATAAGCAACTATTCCGTAGGCTGTTGAATAAACAGGTGCACCATGTCCAGTTTGAGAAATATCCATACCATAATGTTGCATAGCATATCCCCAAGGATAATAAATTCCATAGTTTGCAGATACCTTACCTTCTGTAACAGGTCTATAGAATCCAGAACCACTTATTTCTATTTCTATATTTTCCATAAGTATTCTATATAAACATTCATCAACATCTTCATCCATACCACAGTTTAAATCATTTTCATAAAAATTTATTAATTCTTTAGTAGATTTAATATCATCTTCAACTGTAACATGTTCATCCATTATTTCTCCAAGTTGATTACCTAATGATTTTAATTCCTCTTCAAGTTTTTTCTGTTTTTCATTTAATTCTACAGTTTTATTAGATAAATCTATTTTCTTTTGTTCGTTTTCTTTTATTTTAGCATTATATTCATCAACTAATTTATCATTATAATCAGAAAGTTGTTCAGCTATGGCCATTCTATAGATAAAGTCTGTAAAATCAGCAGCTTCAAAAATATATTCTAAATATGCAGATTCGCTACTTGATAATTGATAATAATTCATAATGTTTTTTATTTCTTTTTCTTTTTCCTCTATTTCAACATTCAATTCTTCTATTTCTTTAGTTAAATCTTTCATTTGCTGATTTATATTAGCTATTTCAACATTTATATTACCAATATTTTTTTTCTTATTTTCTATTTCTTGTTCTGTTAATTTCTTTTCATTTTCAACATTAGCTTGTTGTCTTTGTAATTCAGCTAACTCTGATTTTAAGTCTCTCAAAGTCTTAGCTTCAACCACTTCTTTTGTAGGAATTGAAAAATTAACTACTAACAAAATTAAAACTAATAATAAATATCTTCCTTTTTTTAATATGTTTTTCATTATTCCTTCATCTCTTTCCTTATTTTTTTGTAATCTTTACAATATTTACTAACTAAATTCCAAAAGTTTTTAGAATGATCAAAATGAATTATATGAGATAACTCATGTATAATAACATAATCTATTTTTGATATATCGTATTCTATTAGTTTAGAATTTAAAGTTATTGTATGATTTTTTCTATTATAAACTCCCCATCTAGTTTTCATGTTCCTAATTTTTAATATTGGAGATTTTATATTTTCCTTAAAATGATTAAAAACATATACATATCTTTCATCAAATATTCTTATAATTTCTTCCTTTTTCCATTTTTCTAACATATTTATATCTTTTGTATATATTTCATCATCTGCTATTAATACTTTTTTTGTATCTTCCCTAATAATTATATCATATGAATTACCTAAATAAAAGAACTTATTACTCTTTTCATTTTGTTTTTCAATACGTTTTACCATTTTTTGTAAAGCCTTAGTATTTTCATTTAAAACCTTTAATATCATATTTTTGGTAGTCAAATAATTACAAGTAACATAAATCTTACCATCTTCTTTAACTCTTATATATAAATTTTTGTTATTCTTTTTTTCTATTACAACATCATAACTTATACCATCTAATTCATACTTCATGATTTCACCTATATTAATTATAACACATTACAAAAAAAGAATAAACTAAGTTATTCTTTATCAAACGAAACATATATTTTACTTTCTACATTATTATAGTTTCCAGTTATCATAATTAAATACCTACCTTTTTCTACTATATATTCAGTTATATCACTAATAAGTTTTCCATCATAAAGAATTGTTTCTTTACCTCTATGTGTTCTTTTGATATGTAGATTATATGTTGTATCAAAAGTTTTTTCTTTAATATATTCTTGTTCTGTATTACAGCTAATTTTATAATTTATCTTTTCATTTTCCTCTAATGATGGCATTTGTGCATAACAATTATAAGAATTTATTTTTAATTTATAATATGGACTATCTTCAATATCCTCATATATGTCTAAAGTACCTATATACACCCCATGATAGCGTTGTACAAAAGATAAGAAGTAAGGTATTATTGTAATTTTCTTTTCATCTTCGACTTCTACAGTCATATCTAAATCATTTAAATATACTTCATATAGTCTATTGTCTTTGTATTCAAATGGAATAGGTATTACTATTTCACCTACTATAAGTTTTATAGCAAATAATATAAAAATTATTATACATAAAATATATATTATTTTACTTTTTCTTTCTTCTTTTAGTTCTTGAACTGATTTAAAATATTTACTTGCAGCTTTTCTTCTTCTAATTTCTTTATCTTTTTCTATATCTTTATTATTCATAAACTTCTCCTATTACTATAAACAGTATAACATAAAAATTATTCTTTATCATATTCTTCTAAAAAACTTTTTTTATTACCATCTTTAGTAGTTCCAAGTACACAGTTTAAATTTACATTATCTAAACTTTTAAAGATATTGTGATCTATATTTTTATTAACTTTTTTTAAATCTTTAATTAATTGTTTTATTTCTTTTCTTTTGCTTGTATTTTCAAAGTCATTAGAATTCTTTTCTGTAAATTTACAAGCACAGTTTAAAAATGTTAATTCATTAAATTTAGCCCAACTAATTATATCTTCTTCTTTTACTAGATACAAAGGTCTTATAAGCTCTAATCCTTCAAAATTAGTACTATGAAGTTTAGGCATCATTGTTTTAATCTCTGAACCATAAAACATTGATAACAAAGTTGTTTCTATTACATCATCAAAATGATGCCCTAAAGCTATTTTATTGCAGCCTAATTCTTTAGCTTTACTGTATAAAAACCCTCTTCTCATTCTAGCACATAAATAACAAGGACTATCGCTTGATATATTATCAACTACATCAAATATATCACTTTCAAATATTTCTATTGGTATATTTAATTCTTCTGCATTCTTTCTTATTAATTCTATATTTTCTAATTTGTATCCTGGATTCATTACTACATAATGGGCATCAAATTTAAATTTACCATGTCTAATTATTTCTTGAAAGCATTTAGCAAGTAAAAATGAATCCTTACCTCCACTTATACATACCATAATTTTATCATTTTCACTTATAAGCTCATATTCTTGTACAGCTTTAACAAACTTACTCCATATTTCTTTTCTATATTTTTTTATTATACTTTTTTCTATATCTTTATATTTCTCCATAATAACTCCTAACAACTATATTATACTATAAAGAAAAAGAATATCAAACTATTCTTTTTATATTAAATTTCTTTATTTTTTTACTTAAAATCTAAAATATATAAATGGATTATATGTTACTTTTACCAAGAAGAATACTGATAATACAAACAGCATAACCATATATACATTTATTAAAACATGTTTAAATGTATTTTCTTTTTCACATTTAGTTATAAATTTTCCAACAAAAGGGAACATTCCTATTAAACCTAATACAAAATATATGGCATAATTAAAAAGTTCATAATTTTCGCGAGAAAATTGTAACCAATTTGTTTTTTCAAATATAAACATTTTATTTAATATTGATAAAATATTTTCTAATTCTATATTTCTAAATATTGTCCAACCAACCACAATTAATATAAAACTATATATCCACTTTAATATATTAGGTAATTTTTTTAATAACTTATTCAATAATACTTTTTCAATTAATAATATTATTCCAAAATAAAGTCCCCATATTATAAAGTTCCAACTAGCACCATGCCAAAAACCTGTTAAAAACCATACTATAAATATGTTTCTTATAAATTTTAATTTACACACTCTATTTCCGCCTAATGGTATATATACATAATCTCTAAACCAACTTGATAAACTTATATGCCATCTTCTCCAAAAATCTGTTATTGATTTTGATATATATGGATAATTAAAGTTTTCTAAGAACGTAAAACCAAATATTTTACCTAAACCTATTGCCATATCAGAATATCCTGAAAAATCATAATATATTTGAAGAGTATAAGCAATCATACCTATCCATGCTACGCCAGTTCCATATAAACCTATTTCAGAACTCGCAATTATTTGATCAGCAATAACTGCTAAATTATTTGCAAGTATAACTTTCTTTGCTAAACCAATTACAAATCTCCTTGTTCCAGTAATTACTTTTTCTAATGAATGTTTTCTGTTTTTTAATTCTAATTCAATAGTTTCATATCTTACAATAGGGCCCGCTATTAACTGAGGAAATAAAGCCACATACGTTCCTAAATCAAAAATATTTTTTTGAACTTTAACAGTCCCTTTATAGACATCTATTACATAAGATAATAATTGAAATGTATAGAAACTAATTCCTATTGGTAGAATTAATCCTAATGGTGTAATTTGCAAAGTAAATATTTTATTTATATTTTCTATAATAAAATCCAAATATTTAAATATCATTAAGCATCCAACATTAACTATAATACTTAAGATTAATATAAATTTAGATATTATTTTTTTATTTTTTGCTTTATCTATAAGAATTGCTAAAATATAATTAATTATTATAGATAATATCATAAGAATAATATATTTGGGCTCTCCCCAAGCATAAAATAAAAGAGAAAAAATTAGTAAAATCATATTTTTATATTTATCATTGCTTATAAAATAGAAAATCAATGTAACAGGTAGAAAAAATAATAAAAATGTTAAACTACTAAATACCATGTTCTACACTCCTAACTCAAATTCTTTTTGTACAAAGAAATTAAAATCTGATATAAATAATATTTTATCTATATTATTTTCTTCTACATATTTGTATATATCAAAATCTGGATATTGTCTTAAATCCAATATATAAGTTTTATTAAAATGACTTGCTATTAAAGGATTAATTGGATTAGAAAACGAACTTGATAACACTAATAAATTTTCTTTTGTTTTATCATTGTAATCATATTTAACCTCTTTTGGATCTCCACCATAAAAATCACTATAATAAGAATTCAATGGTGATGTGTTAAATATTCCATCATAATATTTCCTATAATTACCATAATTAGTTTCATTTCCATTTACATATTCTTTATGCTCTTTATAATTAAATTTATACCCTTTAAATGTTTCTTTAATATCAAATAATGATAAATTCCTTGCAGTAGAACCATAGAATGTTGTATCTGAAAATTCTAATAATTTTTCAGGTTTTATAACTTTTTTTATTTTAAACATATTTGCGATATCAAGATATGCTTGGTAAGACCCTTCATAATTCCAATGATGGTCTGTTTTATAAAAATATTTTTTATATGTTTCATATGACTCTATTTTCAAATAATCTAATTCATTATAATTTTCCAAATTTTCTTCCAAATATGAATGTAAATCCATAACATATTCATTCGTTCTAAAATCAATATTAAAAGATCTATTAATAATATAATAATATACATCAAAATCATTGTTTATCTTATTTAATTCTTTGACTCTAAATTTAAAATAGTCATGATTATTTAAATCGATTGGTTGTGGCCCATTCATAAGATAATCACCACAATCAAAAGTATAAAAACCGTTACCAACAGATACATATTCATTTTTGCATATATTATCACTAGTATGTAATGCATTTATTCTATTTAAATAATTATTCATTACCCTTTTTATAGTTTCTCCTCCGATAAACTGATCTGATAAAGCTCCTTCAAAATTATCTTGAAATTCACCAGAAAAAAAATTATTAATTTGAAATAATTTAAATTGTTCTAAAGTTCGGTTTTCAACCATTGAATTTTCCTTTTGAGTTCTAATCATAGAAATAAAACCACACGATAATATAAATATTATTAAAATTAATAAAACTATATCACTCACATAAGTTATACTATTTTTTAAATTTTTCATATATTACTACTCCTTATTACATATTAATGGCGTCCCCGAGAAGATTCGAACTTCCGACACCGGCCTTAGGAGGGCCGTGCTCTATCCAGCTGAGCTACGGGGACAAATAATAATTATGGCTTTATTATAACACATTTTCGTTGTTTTTAGTCATTTAATCAATTTTTTTGAATTTTTTAATATTTTACAAAAACTAAACTTTTTTAGATTTATTATATCTTAATTTTTATCTACAACAACAATGCATTTATATTGTTGTTTAGAATCAAAAGTGTAAAAAATACTTACGATTTTTCAAAGTTTATATTTTCTAAAAAAATTTTTAGTTCCATAATATTTATCTTTATTAAAAGGTTTTCTTAAAAACTTTTTGGAAAATTTATATTCTATCCTAATAAATAATCAATACAAATAAAGACTTAAATTAATAAGTCTATTTTATAATATTTAATATAAATAATAAATATAAATTTAAAATATATGAAAATTTATAACTAAACTTTTTGGAAAATTCTCCAAAACTTAATACTTTATCCACTAAACTAACAATCCAGCTTTCTGCATATTTAGGAATTCTATAATCTACAGGGAACATATGAGTTTCAATAATGTTAATTTCTTTTTCTGATAAGTCAAAATAAGTAATCGCATTATTTACAGCATCCTTAGGATGTTGTGTTGAAAATAATTTAATTTTGTCTTTTATTTTATTACACTCACTAATTTTATCAGTATAGAAATCATGAAGAAGTCCCCCTCTAGCAACATCTCTGTAATCAAGTTTTAAGGACTTTGCTATTTTATATGAGTAATATGAAACTTTCATAGAATGATCTAATCTAGTAGTATTGTGATGTTTAATATTATCAATTTTTTTGAATTTTTCGTTTTTAATTATATTATTTATAATAAATAGGTATTCTTCATCGTCAATATATTTAGCCATACCTTTAATCTCACCTCAAGCACTACTACATTATATCATGATTTTTATAAATTTATAATGATTTTTGTTACCAATTTTTTGTAGTTTAAAAAAAAGCCTCTAAAATAAAGGCTTATTCAATAGTTAAATTTTTTTCAGTTGGTTGAATCTCTATATAAGTATTTCCATCGTTTACTTTTATTTCAGTACCATCTTTATATTTATATATAGTTTTGCTGTTTCTTGATGACTTTTCCCAAGTAATTGGAACTGCATAACCCTCAGATATATACCATCCAGTACCATTTCCAATGTTCTCTATGGTTTGTCTACCTTTTGTATCTCCACTAATTGTATAATTTTCTACTTGATATGTAATTATATTCTTAGCAGTATATTGTAATCCTGTAATATAGTCTTTATGGATAACATTATTTTGGAATCTATTATATACTTTATTAATACTATCATATTCAAAAGAAGTTGATCTACTGGCAGAAAATTCGATATATACTTTATTGGCTGGAACAGCTCCATCCATATTAGAAGTATTTACAGATTTAACACTATATTTTAATAATGGTTTTTCATCAGTAGTTGTTCTATATCCATAGTAATTAGCACCTTCCATTATATCAGTAGTAGTTGTGAAAGCTGTATGTTCTGAAGCAAGACCTAAAGATCTATCTCTAGTATATCCATTATAACTCATAAAATTAATATTATTTACACCATGTTTTTTAATATCCGATTGAGCTTGTGGACTCCATCCAAAATGAACATATATTGCATCATTCTCTAAAGCATAATCTAGAAAATAATGTCTTGAAGATCTAACTGAACCAATTCTATCTAAACTCTTATCTTTATATAAAGCCATAAGTCTAGTATATCCACCTTCTACTATTATTTCATATACCATATAAGCATCTTGAATTCCACTTTGATATCCCCATACTGTTTTAATATTGTTTATCATAACAGCATAAGGTCTAGTATTAGACTCTAAATCTAATATTTTAAGTTTTTCTTCTACTTTTGGTTCTTCTTTTTTTATAGTATCGTTACCTTTAGTATTTGTTTTTTCTTTATTAACATCTAAATTTAAACAAATAATACTAGCTACTATCGCAACAAAAATTACTCCAATAACACTAAAAAATCTTTTCCCTTTTTTGCTTAATCTTCTTTTTCTTTTTGCCATAATATTATCACCATATTAAGTATACCAAATAAATTTAGTTTTATAAAGAAAAAAAGGAAAATTTATTTTCCTTCACAAACTATTATTCCTCAGGTGTTGCATTACCTATCTCTAGAGCATCATTTTTTTCAAAATAGTTTCTAACTTTTTTCTCTATTTCTTCTCTCATTTTTGGATTTTTCTTAAGCCATTCTTTTACATTTTCTTTACCTTGACCTACTTTATCTCCGTTATATGAGTACCATGCTCCACTTTTATCAAGTACTCCAGCTTCAACACCTAAATCAACTATTTCACCTGTAATTGAAACTCCTTCTCCATATATTATATCAACTGAACAAGCTTTAAATGGAGGCGCCATTTTATTTTTTACTACTTTAATATTTGTTCTATTTCCAATAGCATCACTACCTTGTTTAATTTGTTCACCTTTTCTAATTTCTAATCTTACAGAAGAATAGAATTTTAAAGCTCTCCCTCCTGGCGTTACTTCAGGATTTCCAAACATTATACCAACTTTTTCACGTAATTGGTTTATAAATATCACAACTGTATTTGTTTTATTTACAATACCTGATAATTTTCTTAAAGCTTGACTCATTAAACGAGCTTGAAGTCCAACATGAGAATCTCCCATTTCTCCCTCAATTTCTGCTTGAGGTACTAAAGCAGCAACTGAATCTACTACGATTATACTAATTGCGCCACTTCTAACTAGTGCTTCACAAATTTCTAATGCTTGTTCTCCATTATCTGGTTGAGATAATAATAAATCATTTATATTAACTCCAAGTTTAGAAGCATATACAGGATCTAAAGCGTGTTCTGCATCTATAAATGCAGCTCTTCCTCCTTTTTTTTGAGCTTCTGCAATTGCATGAAGTGCAAAAGTAGTTTTACCACTTGATTCAGGACCAAATATTTCTATAATTCTACCTTTAGGATAACCACCTATTCCAAGAGCAATATCTAATGAAATAGATCCACTTGGTATAGTATCTATTTTTTGGTGTCCCCTTTCACCTAATTTCATCACAGCCCCTTTTCCAAATTGTTTTTCTATATCTGATAAAACTTGATCTAATGTCTTATCAGTACTAACTGATTTAGCCATTTATATTTCCTCCTTTATAATTACAAATACATTATACTAAACCTTAAAACATTTGTCAATACTTTTTACGAACATTTGTATAGTTTTTCTGCGCCCAATTTTTTACAGAAATAAAAAAAGAGTAATTTTAATCACTCAATTTTTTCTCATATATCTTATCATAATCAATTATAAGCCATTTACCATTAACTTTTTCATATGACAATAATATTATTCTTTCAACTTTTTCTAAATTACTACCACTAACTATTTGATTATCAACTTTCTTATAAGAAAAGCAATTAATAGTAACTCTAAATTTTAATTTTTCTTTATTATATTCTGTTATAGAATAATTTATTAATTCAATTCCATCAGTTATTTCTGCAAATCCTCTATTTTTAAAAATTTCTATTTTGTTTATACTAAGCTCTTTTAAATAACCAACTAATATATTATCCAAATTAGTATCAGATTCTTTAATTTTATTTTCTAGTTGTAAATATGTGTCATACAATTCTTTCATAAGTAAATCTACATCTACTTCGTTATCTATACTATTTATATCCTCTTTTGTTAAGCCGTTTTTGACCTGAAAAGTAAGATTTTCATTTTCTTTTATTAATTTACTTATTTCTTTATATTTTTTCTTTTGTTTTCTTTGAAATCTACTAGACGTTATAATGCCAATAGAACATAGTATTATAACTATTGAAACTATAATAGTTAATATTGCATTAGACATATTTAAATCCACATTAACCACTCCATTATTACTATATACATTATAAAGTAAAAAAAAGAATTATTCAACTCTTTTTATATTAAATATTTTAGATAATAAATTAACTATTACAAATAATATAATTCCATATATTACATTTACTAATAAAGAATTATAAATACCTTCAATTAAACTAAATTCATTAAATTTAATTATATCTATTATACATAGAAGCAAGTAACTTATTATTCTATAAAATATTATATTAATTATATTTATAAAATTTGAATTAAAAATATTATAATTCATATAATTGTAAATTATTATTATTAAGCCACTACAAAATCCAAAGCTTATTGTATTTATAAAAGTTGAGTTTGTTAAAGATATGTCATAAAAAAGGCCACAAATAATACAAACTATTACGAAATTAAATTTATTGTTTTTAAAATAAGGATAGAGTATAGAAAGGGATGTTAAAAGAAATAAAGGAATTAAGAAACTATTAGTATTTACTATATTAGAAAAAGCAGCTTCAAATAAAAAGGAAAAAATTATTATAATGTAAATCATTATTCTTCTGCCTTTCTATTTAAAACAGTAACAATACTTATATCTTCAAAATTAACAGATGGTATTACTTCTACAACACTATTCAAATCATATTCATCTTTAACTACTCTAGATACTTTACCTATTAATATTCCACTTGGAAAATAATCAGTAAGTCCTGTCGTAGTAACTAAATCTCCTTCTTTTATATTGTTTGAATTAGTTATTCCTTCTATTTTATATATATTATATTCTTTGTCATAGCCAATTAATAAACCGTATAAATATTCATTATTAGAGTTTATTTTCACGGATATTTTATTACTGATTTCATCGCTAGTTATAAGTTTTATAGTACTAGAAAAATTACTTACACTTGTAACTTTTCCTATTAAACCATTAGATGTGATTACTGCATCTCCTTTTTTTACTCCATTTTTACTACCTTTATCTATTGTGATGTTGTTATACCAATATCCTATATTTCTATTTACTACAGTAGCATTTACATATGTATATTCTGATAAGGTAGCATTAAGATCTAAAGTAGATTTTAATTCAGTTACTTCTTTTTGTAATTCTTCTATTTGTGCATAATATAAATCTGTTTTTTCTACTTTTTCTTTTAATTTAGTATATTTTTTATATAAATCTTGTTTTTCATTAAATACTTCTAATTCATCACTAACAAATTTAATAGGTGCATAGAATATTTTTTGAATAAAAGTTGTTGTATCTTTTATTGCTTTTTCAAAGAAATTTAAATCTTTATTATCATCAATAGTATAAGATGATAAACCAAGAAGAATAGCAAATGATACTATTATTATAATTGTATATTTTAATTTGTTATTTTTTCTTTTCATTTTATCACCTATTTTTATTATAGTACATTTTAAATTGTTTTAAAAGCAAATATCATTATTTTCTAAAAAACTATAATAATTATTTTTACATATTATTATGTGATCAAGAAATTTTATCCCTAATATTTTAGATGCTTCTATTAAATTGTTTGTTATTTCATAATCTTGTTTACTTGGAAGTGGATTACCTCCTGGATGATTGTGCACACAAATAATAGCACTTGCACCTAGTAAATAAGCTTCTTTAAATATTTCTCTAGGGTGCACTAAACTATAGTTAACGGTACCTATAAAAAGTAATTTATCTCCTATAATTTTTTTACCATTATCTAAATATACAGCATAAAAATATTCTTGTTTTTTATCACCTATTTTATTTTTGTAATATTTATACACAATATCAGCACTCGTTAATTTGACATTTTTTAAAGTATCCACTTCTCTATTTATTCTTTTACCAAGCTCTATACAAGCGAGTAAATTACAAGCTTTACTCATTCCTATACCTTTAAATTTTTTAAGAAATTCAAAATTAATATCATTTAATTTTTTTAAATTTTCTATTTTACTTAATAATTCACTACCTAAATCTTTAGCCGAATTACCTTTAGTTCCTGTCTTAAATATTATAGCAAGCAATTCTTCATTGCTTAAAGTTTCTACTCCATATTCAATTAACCTTTCACAAGGTCTATCAGCTTTAGGTATATCTTTTATTTTAACCCCCACTAATTACTACCTCCTCATATTTAATCAATGTTTGACTTATAATAGATGCAATAGCAGTTTTATCATCTGTATTTTTTAATACTTCATCATAATTTACTAATAATTCCAAAAATTCTTTATTAGTTATTCCAAATTCTTTTATAATCGCATCATATCCCAAGCTTTTATAATAGTTAACTATCTTTTTTGCATTTTCTTCTAATTTTGTTATTCCTACATATACATAATATAAATTGTCTTGCTTATTATAAACATAATTTTGTAGGTTTATTGTATTATCTTCTAAACTTTCTAAGCTAGAAAAAACACCGTATTGTATAAAGTATAAATTTTCTCCAGAACTTGATACTACTTTTATTCCTTCAAAATCATCATATTGTTTTAGAAAAAAAGCAGAAAGAAAAAAACCAATGATTAGGGCTACTAGGAATGTTAATAAATATTTCTTCATATTATCACCAATTTTATTGTAGCTTAATCATTAGTTTTATTTTGTCGAAATTAGTCTTCAGAGCTTTCTTTCTTTACGAGAACTTCTCTTGGCTTAGAACCATTTTGTGGTCCTACTATACCCCTATCTTCAAGTAAATCTATACATCTTGCAGCTCTATTATATCCAAGTCTAAATCTTCTTTGTAATAAAGATGCACTAGCTTTACCTTGTTCTATAACAAAATCTACTATTTCATTATATAGAGGTTCTTCATAATCATCTTTACTATCTAACATTGTAGTTGCTCCCTTTTCTTCATCAGACATTAATAATGTTTCATCATAATGAGCTTTTTGTTGATTGCATACATACTCTACGATAGCTTTTGTTTCTTCTTCTGATATGAACGTTCCTTGAATACGAAGTGGTGCGTTAGTACCTTGTGGTAAGAAAAGCATATCACCTTTACCTAATAGTTTTTCAGCACCTACCATATCAAGTATTGTTCTTGAGTCAATACCACTTGATACTGCAAATGAAATACGAGATGGTATGTTTGCTTTAACTACACCAGTAATTACATCTGTAGATGGTCTTTGAGTCGCAACTATTAAATGAATTCCTGCAGCACGTGCCATTTGTGTTATACGCATAATTGAATCTTCTACTTCCTTTGCAGCAACTAACATCAAATCAGCAAGTTCGTCTATTATAACAACTATAAAAGGCATACGTTTTTCTTTTTGATCTTCAGGTAACCCTTCGTTCTTTTTATCTATATAAGTATTATAACTTTCTATATTTTTAGTTTTGCTTTCTTCAAATACATCATATCTTCTTTCCATTTCAGCAACTATTCTTTTCAAAGCAACATTAGCTCTTTTTGGGTCAGTTACTACTGGAGCCATTAAATGAGGTACTCCATTATATATAGAAAGTTCTACTTTTTTAGGGTCTACAAGTACAAGCTTTACTTCATCTGGCTTAGTTCTCATTAATATTGAAGCAAGTATACTATTTATACATACAGACTTACCACTACCAGTAGATCCAGCTACTAAAAGGTGTGGGGTTTTGTTAATTTCCATCCACTGTGGATTACCCATTATATCTCTACCAAGTACTGTAAGTAATTTAGAATTTGCTTTACTAGCTGGAACACTAGTTAAAACTTCTCTAACACTTACCATAGATATTTTTTTATTAGGAAGTTCTATTCCAATAGTACTCTTTCCAGGAATCGGAGCTTGAATACGCACATCTTTAGCAGCAAGTGCTAAAGCAATTTCCCTATTTAAACTAAGTATTTTACTTACCTTTGTTCCTGCTTTTATTTCAAGTTCATATTGAGTTACTGCAGGTCCCACATGAGTATCAACAACTCTAGATTCTATTCCAAAATCTTTTAATACTTGAATAAGTATTGGTATATTATTTTTTATAGCAAGTTCATTTTCTTTACTATCAGTTTTAGTTGGTTTATTCAAAAGTGAAATTGGAGGATAAACATATCGTTTGTTTGGTTTATCATCAATTGCAGGTACTACTACCGGTACTTCTTCTACTTCTTTTATTTCTTCTACTACTTCTTCTTTATCTTCTTTTTTCTTCTTATCTTTCTTTTGAATATGAACTTTACCAGCTACCTTTTTAACTTCATCACCAGTCTTCTTCATTAATTCAAAAATAGAAAGACCTGTATAGATTATAATACCACATATTATTAATGCTATACATATAAATTTAGTTCCATTAAGTGTTAAAAGCGAAGTAAATATACTTATGAAGAGTGCTCCAATTATTCCTCCACCTGTATTAGAAGCACCATAATTAGTTTTAATATAACTCATTACATTATCAACTGTATCTTTTAATATATTTATTCCATCTTTCATTATATTAAAATTATTAGGGTCTATTTCTTCTGTGTTGATGTAATTCATGTGAAGTAAAGTTAGTGTACCTATTAATATAATAAAAATTCCTATTGTTTTACCTGTAAGAATTTTTGGTATTTTTCTCTTTACAATAGTATATATTCCTACCCCACCTACTGCCACTAAAAATAATGCCCATAGTGTTCCAAATAAAAAGCACGAAAAACCTTTTATAAATTCTGCAACTACTCCGAAAGGACATAATCCTATTATAGCTATTAAAACTAATAAAATTCCTTTTAGCTCTACTATATAACCACTTTGTTCAACATTTTCTTCTTTTCTTTTTTTCTTCTTTGCCATAAATACCTCCATAGCCTATAACAATATTATAACATATAAATCAAAATAAAATAACAAAAATTATTTTTTTATACTAAATTATACATAGTATTAAAAATTCTATCATCACTACAATACTCCATTATAAACTCATTATCTTTTTTTACTATTATTATCCCAATAGTTTTATCTTGATCTATATTTTTTATGTTTCTATCAATATAGTTCATATATTTTTTTATTTGACCTACATATTCTGCTTTTAATTCAGTAACTTTTAATTCAACAACAACAAAACAATTATACTTATAATTAAATAATAACAAATCTATATAATTATATCTATCACCTAACTTTATTTTATATTCATCATCTATATAGCTAAAACCTTCTCCTAATTCTTTTAAAAAATTATTTAAATCCTCTAATATTAGTTGTTTCAATATTTTTTCAGTTATCTTTTCATAATTATAACTATTCTTTATTAATATTGGATTCTTTATTAAATCATTTACCTTTTGTTCTTCTTTTTTTATTATTTTTTCTCTTGTTTCTTTAGGAAGTCTTTCGTATTCATTATTCTTTATTCTAAATCTAAGCTCTCTAACAGCTAATTTCTGTTTTATTGAAATATATATGTAATAATTAATTTTATTTATATCATTAAACCTTAATAATTCTACATAATGACTCCACGTCAATTGGCCAGACATTGTCTGGCTTTTTGATAACAAATAGAATTGTCTCATATTTTTTAAATTAGATATTCCATATCCCTTTCCAATTTCTTTAGTTAATTTCTTTGAATACTCTTTTATTAATCTATCACCATATTTAGCTCTAGACTCTCCACCTTGAGCTTCTATTAACAACTTCCCAACATTATAATAAGTATTTAGATCATTTATATTTTTACTATGATCCTTTATTCTTTTATATACTTTGTTATTTATTAATTGTTCTTTTATCTCATTATAATAATTCATAAAGTTACCTCCTGTTAGACAAGATAACACATACAAAATTATTAATCAAATGAACGTTTTTGTTAAATTGTAACTTTATTTTTACAGAAACAAAAAAATTACAGGTAAATTTTTAATTCCTGTAATTTTTCATAATACAATTTTATAAAAACAGTAAAATTTTATTTTTTACATTATAAATAAATACAAATAATAAAATACTACTACAAGTAACATAACTAAACCTTCTCTTCTTGTTAGTTCCCTGTCACTTCTTCCAAACAAAGTAAGTAGTAAAGCTGCAAGAAGTACTATTAATAAATCTATAAGGTTAAAAGAAGTTGAAGATACTGCCCCAAATATAGTAATAGGAAGTCCTAATACTATACATATATTAAATATATTAGTACCTATTATATTTCCTATAGCCATATCAAATTCACCTTTTTTAGCAGATAATACTGTTATTGTAAGTTCTGGTAAGCTTGTACCTATAACTATTATTGTCATGGCTATAAATTTTTGAGATATGTGTAGTGACTCAGCTATAAAAACCGCACTGTCAACTATTAAATCACTTGTAACAATTATGCCTATTATTGTACATAGCATAATTATTATTGATTGTTTCTTTGTATATAATGGTTCTTTTTCATAATCTTCTTTATGCTTCCTTGTAATAGAAACTATATATAAACAAAATATAATAAATAATATAATAAGTATTATTCCATCTGTTCTACCTAAGCTATTTACAACATTCTTAAAAAAAGAATCATTCATTAAAAAGAAAAATGCAGTTGTTATTAATAGTAATAAAGGCAACTCTCTTCTTATTGTTCTACCTTTTAATTTTATTGGTTTTACTATTGCAGATACACCTATTATAAGTAAAATATTTATAATACAACTACCTATAACATTAGCAAGCGTCATATCAACATTACCCGATGAAATACTATTAAAAGATATCGCAAGTTCAGGAACACATGTAGAAAAAGCAGCTACAGTAAGTGCGATTACCATTTTAGGCACTTTAAAACTTTCTGCCATAGAAGTTGAAGCATCTACGAAAATATCTGAAAATTTTATAATTAGATACAGCGATAACAACAATATTAATATATTTAAAACTAACATAACTTTCTCCCCAACTATTTTTACTCTATAAATAGTATAACACAATTTTAAAAAAATAATATATAAAAAAGCGCTAAATATTTTTAGTGCTTTCTCTTCCTATTTCTTCTTCTATTCTAATAAGTTGATTATATTTACAAATTCTGTCTGTTCTTGACATAGAACCAGTTTTTATTTGACCTAAATTAAGTCCAACAGCTAAATCAGCAATTGTAGTATCCTCTGTTTCGCCACTTCTATGAGAAATAACTGTTTTGTATCCATTACTTTTTGCAAGGTCTATTGTCTCTAAAGTTTCAGTAATCGTACCTATTTGATTAACTTTTAAAAGTATTGCATTACCAGCTTTCATATCTATACCTTTTTGTAAACATTTTTTATTAGTTACAAATAAGTCATCTCCTACTAATTGTACTTTATTACCTAATTTTTGTGTTATAAGTTTAAATCCTTCCCAGTCATTTTCATCTACTGGATCTTCTATAGATATAATTGGATATTTAGTTGTTAAATCTTCATAGAATTCTATTAATTCTTCTGTAGTTAAAGTTCTATTTTCTCCTTTTAATACATATTTTCCATCTTCATAAAATTCAGAAGCAGCAACATCTATAGCAAGATTTACATCTACTCCTGGAGTATATCCTGCTCTTTTTATTGCTTCTATTATAAGTTCAAAACCTTCAGTATTGCTATTTAGATTAGGAGCAAATCCTCCTTCATCACCAACTCCAGTAGCGTATCCTTTTTCATTTAACACTTTTTTTAGTGTATGGAATACTTCCGCTCCTACTCTAAGTCTTTCTTTTATTGTCTCTCTATTTGGTATTATCATAAATTCTTGAAAATCTAAATTATTTGATGCATGTGCTCCACCATTTATAATATTCATCATAGGTTTTGGTAATTCTAATCCATTACCAATGTATTTATAAAGTGGCAAATCTCTTTCTATTGCTGATGCTTTCATTGCAGCCATAGAAACACCTAGTATTGCATTAGCACCTAAATTAGATTTAGTTTCTGTACCATCAAGTTCAATCATAGCATAATCAAGTTCCTTTTGATTACTTGATTCCATACCTATTACTAAATTTCTTAATTCATTATTTACATGGTTAACAGCATTAAGTACACCTTTACCCATATAACGACTATCACCATCACGCATTTCTAAAGCTTCTCTTTCTCCAGTTGAAGCTCCACTAGGTACAGCTGCCCTACCTACTATTCCACTTTCTAATATTACATCTACTTCTACAGTAGGATTTCCTCTCGAATCTAATATTTCTCTTCCTATTACATCTTTTATTTTTCCCATAAATTTCTCCTATTCTAAATTGTTTACTGTCTCTTTAAATTTTTCTCCTCTTTTTTCAAAATCAGCAAATTGATCCCATGATGCACAAGCAGGACTTAAAAGTATTGTGTCTCCATCATTAGATATGTTATAAGCAAACTTAGTAGCTTCTTCTAATGTGTCAACTACTGTTGCATTTACTTTACAACTATCTGCAAACTCTTTAATTCTATTTTTAGTTTCCCCATAACAAACAATATGAGTTACATTAGTTAAATCATCTTTTAAATCTTCAAAAGAATGTCCTCTATCTAATCCACCTAATAAAAGTACTACCGGTGTATTAAATGCATTTAAAGCTATTTCAGTAGATTTTACATTTGTAGCTTTTGAATCATTATAAAATTCTCTACCATTTATTTTAGCAACAAATTCTATACGGTGCTCCACACCTGTAAATTTATTTAATACTTCTTTTATCGTTTCATTAGATATACCAAGTTCTTTAGTAGCAATTATAGCACACATAATATTTTCATAATTATGCATACCTTTTACTCTTATTTCATTTAAATTTATGATCTTTTCATCATTATAGTAAATAGCATTTTCTTTTATACAACAATCACTTTCTTCACTACTAGAAAAATATTTTTTATTGCTTTTAATATCTTTTGTAGATTCATATACATCTTTATTTGATTTATTTAATATAGCTATATCATTACTAGTATGGTTCATAAATATTCTAAGTTTATGATCTATATAATTTTCATAAGTACCGAAGAAATCTATATGTACCGGAACTAAATTAGTTAATATACTAACATTAGGATTAAAATCATAACAATCGTGTAGTTGTTGAGCAGATATTTCAAGAACCACTACATCATTAGGTTTTACATTACTTACTATTTGTGATAAAGGATAACCGATATTTCCTCCTAAATGTACTTTTTTACCCATAGCTTTTATAAATTCATATATAATAGTTGTCGTAGTAGTTTTACCATTAGCGCCTGTTATAGCAATAACAAAAGCATCTTTAGGTAAATAATGATAAGCTACTTCTACTTCATTTACTACTTTTATTCCCATATCTATAGCTTTTAATATTAAAGGATGATCATATCTAATTCCAGGATTTTTTATAACTAAATCAAAACTAGAATCTAATAATTCTATCGGATCTTCACTTTGTATAAAAGATACACCTAATTCTTCTAATTCTTCTATATGGTTTATATCTTGTTCTTTTTTATCAGTAACAACTATTTTATTATTATATTTACTAAGTAATTTAGCAACCTCATATCCACTTCTAGCCATCCCTAGTACAAATATTTTTTTATTTTCAAACATAATATTCCTCCTTTATATTATATGTCACAAATAGCTCCTTTAGATTCATAAATCTTAACTACACCACTAGTTGTTAATCTATTTGATATAACATAATTTTTATCTATTTTTTGATCTTTAACCATTTTTTCAATATCCACTAAACTCATATCTATAGTAGCACTTATATCAACACTATTTTCTTGTTTTGTTACTTTATATGCATGTCCTCCATAAAGATCGTTTAGATTATAATATTCTAAATTTTTATACTCATCAAAATAATTTACAATATATTCATCATTTGATACATATTTTTCTTGTTTTTCTATTTTAGTTACATAATTATCTTCATAGTAAATTTTATAAGTTCCTGTCATATTATAATTATTTATATTGTTTTCAACATCTACATTACAAGTTCTATATTCTTGCCTACTACAACCTACAAGAAATAAAACAAATATAAGACTCATTATTTTTTTCACTGTATCACCACTTTAATTATATCACTTTTTATATCCAAAAGAAAAGAACAGTTATAAAAACTGTCATTTATTTTAATTATTATTAACTTTTATTTTACAATTTATAAGTTTTTTTATAATTTTTCTATTATATTTTTGTTTACTATCTACATTTATAGCTATATCAACAACTTCCCATACAGCTACCCAACCAATTATTAAAATTAATTCTTTTATGATTTCTGGTTGTGTTATTGTTGAAAATATTAAAAATAACATACCTACTATAAAAAGTATTATTTGTTTATTATCATAAAATTTATCAATAATTTTAGTATTCTTATAAGAATTTTCCAAACCATCTTTTATAAGTTTATCTATATTATTTATATCTAATTTAGTATTTATAATGATTTCTATATCATCTTTTACTCTTGCTTCTTCTACTAAATATTTTAGTAAATCATTAGACACTTTATTACTATATTTTTCAAATAAATCTTTTTCTCTTCTTATATTAACTATTATACTCTTCATATTTCATCTCTTATTCACAAGTTTGTCCAATATTATATTTTATGTTAAAAGTAGTAAATATAGTTCCACCTTTTACTTCATAATCAAATATAGTAACATTGTGATTAATATCATAATATACTTTTTTACCATTGCAATCAAATTCCATATAATTTTCTACCATGTTATCTAATTCCTTTTGTATTGAATTTTTACCTCTAAGTGTCTTAAAAGTAGCTTCATAAGTACAACACTCATCTTCTAAAGTTGAAAGTGCTGGAACCTCTATTTTCATTATATTAGCTCCCATAGTAGCTTCTTTAGTACCAAAAGAAATAGTTTTTATACCTACTAAAGCTAAAATAAGAACTACTAAAATTGATATTATTATTACAATATTTTTTTTCATATATATTCCTCCTCTATTATTATCATTATAACTAAAAAAATTTAAACAATCAAGATTTTATTAATTTATTAATATTACTTTACTTTTTTTAGACAAAAAATAAGTAATTAATTTTACCTATTTCTTTTGTATAAAAACTTAATTTTCATCTACTTCTATTGGATTTACATGTATTACTGTTAAGTATATTTCTTCTAACTTTTTACCTATTTCTTTTTCTAAATCATCAGCTATTTTATGACTTTCAAACGTAGATAAATTCCCATCTACATAAATAGTAAAAGAAATTTGATATTTATATCCTACTGGAGTTGAATTAAAATGTATTACTTTTTTTATTTCTTCATGAGATTTTATAATTTTATATACTTTTTGTTTTGTTTCATTAGATATAGATTTATCCATTAAAACATCATAACTTTCTTTAAATATTTTAAAAGATGTTAAAATCATCCAAATAGATATACCTACACCTACCACTCCATCAAACCAATATATATCTACTAATGTAAGTAAACAAGCAATTAAGTTACAAAGTGTTATAACACAGTCATTTCTATGATCCTTAGAATTAGCCTTTATAAGTAAGTTATTATATTTTTTAGACAATTCATTTGTATAAATAAATAAACATAATTTAGTTATTATTGTTACTATACAAACAACAATTAACCATATAGAAAATTCATATTTACTGTGATAAAAAATAGAATAAAGGGAATCTTTGAATACAAATAAGCCCATTAATATCATAGCTATACTAATTAGCATTGAATAAATATATTCAGCTTTACCATGACCTAAGTTGTGATCATCATCTCTAGGAATGCTAGCTACTTGATTACCTATAAAGGTCATTACACTAGATATTATATCTCCCGCACTATTAAACGCATCCGCAATCATAGCTTGACTATTAGTAATAAAGCCAATTATAGATTTTATTATAAGTAAAAACAAATTACCTACAATTCCTAATATACTAGCAATTTTAACACTTTTAAAACGTTTCATAATATCCCCATCTCTATTAAAAAATATTATTTTAATTATCATATATTACTCTATTGATAAGACATAAATACATTATAACATATTTTTTATAATATTTTTTCAATAATTTTATCTAATATTCTTTTATCTATCACAATTATTCTAACCTAGCTTCTTTTATTAATTCTATTATTAAACTATAAGCATCATATATTTTTCCATTAAAAGATATCTTTTTATTTTCTATCTTTTTTGGTTCTAGCCTATCAAATAATTCATCTAATTTACCTTTACATTCGATTATTTCGTATTCTACTGTAGTTAATCTTCTAAACATATCTTTATTTTCATTTATGAATTTTCTCATATTTATAAATGCATTAATTATTTTCTTACTTATTTGAACAGCTATATCACTTTTTAACATCCCAGAAAGCATCATTATTCCATATTCTCTAAATACATACGGTAAATATCTCCTACCACTATACTCACTATTCAAACTTGAGGTGCCAAAATGTCACCTCAAGTTTTTATATTCGATTTCTGTTAATTGAAAACAATAACTTTCTTGAAATCTTTCTTTATTTCTTTGAACTTGTCTATTTAAATATTTAGTCTCAAATCCATAAAGATTAGCTACATCTCTTGTATCTACCAAATGGCACTATTCATTTTTTATATCAATATACATGTTTATATCTTGTTCAGTAGGTAGTTTATCTAATATATCTTTTTGAACTTTATTAATAACATTATATGACGCAACACCAATTGGAACACTTATGAAATCAAGTGCCCACTCAACCGAAAGTTTATCTTTTTCTTTGCATAATAATAATCCTATCGTTTGATTATCTTGTTCTTTTTTTAATATCTTGTCTACTGCTGTAACATAAAATCCTAATTGCCCTATATATTCTGGTTTAAATTCAGTTGCTTTTAATTCTACAACTATATAACATCGTAAATCTAAATGATAAAATAACATATCAATATAATAATCCTGATTATCTGTACTTATTTTATATTGATTACCTATGAAACAAAAAACTTTGCCTAGTTCTAAAAGTACATCTCTTATTTTTGTAACCATGTGTTCTTCTAAGTCTTTTTCTACATAATTTTTCTTTAATCCCTCCAATTCAAAAATATAAGGATCTTTTATTATTTCATTAGCTAAATCACTATTATTTTTTAATTCAATATTTTGATTAAAATTAGTAAATTTATTAGATAATTTTTTTCTTTCATATAACCCTAATTCAATTTGATGTACAAGAACTGTTTTTGACCAACCATTTTTTAAGCATTCCTCTGCATACCAGATTCTTTTATTCCTGTCTTTAACCTTTTCTAATAATATATAATTATGAGTCCATGGTAATTCTGCCACTGCTTGTGGCAGAATTAAAAAATCTTTATATTGCTCATAAAACGCTTTCATTCTCCACAAATTTCTTTCTGAAAATCCAGTTGAATTAGGAAATTCTAACTTTAAAGATTTGGATAGTATTAATATAAAATTATTTCCATACTTAGTATTTTCACTTATATTTTTACCCATTCTAAAATACATATTTATTAATTCTCTATTTGCATTATACATTATTTTATTTCTTGTATTAATCACATCTTGCTTAATAATATCAATAGTTTTTATAATTTCTATTTTTTCTATATTTTCTATCATATTTCTCCTTTCCAAATTATACAAATAATATTTGCGTATTTATTAAATACTGATATTGTTGAACCAATATCGTAGTGTATTACCATCTTGTCATAAAAATAGTTGTGACATTTGATTCTTGATATTCGCTATCTATCATAACCTGTTTGCCTCTTATTTCATATATTAAATTTTCTATTTTTATTTTTTCTAACATAACTACTCCTTTCAGTTATTACATTAATACCATACTTATAAAAATAAATCAAAAACTAGTTTTTAAATTTTTGTACTATAAAATTAACAGGATTTATTTATTTTTATAAATTTCAAAAGAAAACTGCAAAAAATAATAAACAATATTATAAAAACTGTAATAAAACAAAAAAACTCAAATTTCTTTGAGTTAATTTATTTATGACTATCTTTCCATTTTTTATATTCTTTTTTCATACATACCCCACAAGGTCTATAGCCCAACTGTTTAGCAACTTCTTCATTTTCAAAAAAAACTCTATTACTAATATAATACCCTTTTCCTATCCAACTTAAAGCACTTTTACAATCTAATTGCCCATATATTTTTAATTTTTTATTACCACCTAAAGTTCCAGGTATTTTACTTAAAACTATTCCATCTAAAGTTAATAATTTATAATGCTTTTTACCATACTTTATAAAATTATTTTTAACTCTTTCTAATAAAAGTTTATATCTATTCTTTGTATCTTCATTAGAAAGAAGATATTCTCTAGTTCTTTCTTCTCCATTTTTATAATCAGGTAATTCATTAAATTGAAATACAGTTAAATCAACTATTTTTTCATTTATTAAATTATAATAGTGACTCCCTGTTTCACTTTCACATCTCATAATTTTTCCACCTAAAAAATCATTTAATACTAGAGCAGTAATCGCACATTGTCCTAAAGTTTTATTTTCTTTATTCCACTTGTCTCTTAAACTAGGATAACAAGTATCTTTATTAAAAGACTTACTAACTATTTCACACACTTCATCTATTATCATAAACATCACAATTTTATTTTATCATTTATAAATTAATATGTAAATTATATTTTAATTAGAATTACACCTACTATTATAAGTATACTCGCAATTATCTTTCTAATTAAATTACTCTTTTCTTTAAGTAAAAAGTAAGAAACAACAATATTTAAAATAACTGTTAAACTAGTGAGAGGTGCGACTACTATCACATTACCTAACTCGTAAGATTTCAATTTAGATATCATCATAAGTGTCCAAGATATACTAGTTAAAAACAGAATGATTTTATTAGCTTTTTTATATTCATTAACTATTTCTTTTATTTTTATTTTTTCAAATATAAATATTAATATTAAAGGTATTAAAAAAGTTAATAGTACATAAAAAGCTAAGTTAAATTCTTTTGAATAATTAACATCTATAAAAAGAGCAATGGCTAAACTTATATTAGCTAGTATTCCTTGTATTAAATATTTATTAAATTTAAAATTTTCTTTTTTATAAAATACTAATATATTACTTATTATTATTATTGAAGCACCTATAATCTTATTTGAAACAAAAGGTTCTTTAAAGAACAATAAACCCATAATTATCATAAATACTGTTGATAATTGTTTTAAAATATTATAAGTAGATGCTTCTAGCCCACTTCTAGCTGTTGTACCTATACGATCATTTAAAGTATAGAATATAATAGCTAGAAATAAAAAAATATACACTTTATAATCAGTTGGAAATTTAATTTCAAATAAAGGAATCATAAGTATACAAATGATTGATGAAATAATTTGTATTAATATTGTTAAAGCACCAGCACTATTCATATTTTTAGTAATTATTTTATATCCTTGATTAAAAACAGTAGAAACAATTAAATAAATAATTATATAAAATTTAAAATTGTTTAATAAATTCATATAACCACCTATTTAATTATATAAAAAAAAGGATAAATTATCCTTTTAAACTCCCATTGTCATAGTTTCTGGTAATGTACTACCACCATCTATTACTATTCCTTGAGCAGTAATATAACTAGATTCTTGACTTGCTAAAAACGCAGCTAACTCACCTAATTCTTCTATTGTTCCAAGTCTTTTCATAGGTATTGCACTAGCAATTCCATCTACTACTGATTCTGGATTATCTGGATTTGATATAACAGCCATATTATCTACCATAGGTGTTCTTATATATCCTGGCATAATTGCATTAACTCTTATATCATCATTAACAAGTTCTGCAGCAAGTCCTTTAGTAAATCCTATTATAGCAGATTTAGTAGTTGCATAAGCAACCTCACCACTATCGGCTACCATTGGTCCAGTAACACTAGATAAATTCACTATAGATGCTTTTCTATTTTTCATATATGGTAAACATGCTTTTGTTACATTCCAAGTACCTTTTATATTTATATCAAAATGAAAATCTCTTAAAGTATCATCCATATCTTCAAATTTTTCTAAACGGCATACTCCTGCATTATTTACAAGTATATCAATATGTCCAAAAGTATTTACTACTTCTTGAATATATTTATTAACATCTTCCATATTTCTAATATCAACTTTATAACCTATTACTACATTATCATCACTCTTTAATGAATTTACAGTTTCATAAATTGATTCATCATAATCAAGTATAATTACTTTTGCTCCATACTTTAGAAATGTTTTTACTATTCCAAGTCCATTTCCCATTGCTCCACCAGTTACTACAGCTATTTTATTTTCTAATTTTCTCATATATTACCTCCATAATAATTTTAATATATTTTTTTAAATATGTCTATAATATTTTTTTATAACAAACTATATACCTCAATTATTTAATTAAAAAAAGAGATATATCCCTTTTTTATTTTTCATTACAATCTTCACAAGTTGTAAGATATGGTATAACTCTATTCATGTATTTTGTTAAGCTTGCTTTTAGGTCTTTTACTTCTTCTTTAGTCCAGTATTCTTCAGGATCTTCTAATTCATTTTTATCAAGAGATGTTTCACAGTTATTTCCAACTAGTTTTCCTTCAGCATGGAAAGATACATTAGGAACAAAAAGATCTTTGTTTCCATCTTCATCTTCTTGTAATCTTGCATCAAGTAATTCTACTATTTTTTTATATTTTTTAGTATTATTTTCTTGTTCTTCTTTAATATTAAAATAGTATACTTCTTCTATTTCCATTTCTTTGGCAGTTTCATCTAAATATTTAACATAAGCTTGACACCATTCACTTTCAGGATAACCTAAATAAATAACTCCAGTGCCTTCTTCCATAATTTCAATAATTTCATCAATGTCTTTGTAAACAAAAACATTATCTTCTGAAACTTCTTTATATTCTTTTGCAAACTTCTCTGCATCTGTCATATGTGCTTCTTTATAAGCTTTTACACCAAAGAATATTCCTAGACCAATTCCGATCGCTACAATTAGACCTAAAGCAATAATTAAAATTCTTTTCTTCATACCTTTACCTCCTACTTTAATTCTACTATTTTTTATATTTAAAAGTCAATAGGTAGTTATTTTTCATATAAAAAAGCGGTTTATTTTTCAAAACCGGAGTTATTAAAACTACTATTTTTTAAAATTATTTAGTATTTTATTCAACCAATTACTTATTCTAACTCTATTAATATAAGTTAATATTCCTAATGCTACTATAGCAATTAATGATATTAAACTTTTCAAAAATGTTGGTTCATTGCTTTTTGAACTATTAGAATTAACTAATTTTACTGTACTTTTAATAACATTGTATTTAGAATCTTCTTTTGTAGTTGTATATCCTGATTTAAGATATTCGGTTGGATTTGACGAATATTCTCCTCCACTTATAAATCCACTATGTATATCTTTAAATGAATCAGAGAAAGAAAATACTTCTTTTCCATTATTACTTACAAAATTGCCACCTGATATACTCATTGAATATATTAAACTTTGGTTTCCTCTTCCTATGTATTCATATAGTACATTACTATTTTCACTAATAAAATTTCCCCTACTTATATCTATTTCAATTTTACCTTTATACCCATTGTTAGATTCTATTTGAATTGCAGTACCACTTGCTTTTATTCCATTGTTATAACCTTCTGTAGGAGTTTTATCTTCTCCATTACCTATTACTGTAGCCCCATTTATTATTAATTTTCCAGACTTTATTCCTATACCAGATTCTACTCCTTCTATATATGCATCACCTATATAAAAAGTAGAATACCCAGCTATATAAAGTCCATTCCCAGTTGATTTAATTAAAGCATCATCACTTATACTAACTACAGGATGAGCTTCTTCATCTTTTATATTACCATTTACATATATACCTATTCCAGTTCCGCCATTAACATCATTAACTGCATTTATTTTGCCATCTAAATAAACATTAACACCATAAGATTTAGAATTTTCATGATTAATAAAAATTCCTGACCAACCTTCTAAAGTTACATCTTTACCTACATGAACACTACTATATTTATCATTAGTAACTTCACTACTTCCTACTAACATAATAGCTCCATAGTTAGGACTTGTTTCTTTTATCGTTCCATTACCACTTATATCTAAAAATCCACCTTTTATCATAAATACTTTTTCAGGAGCTGTTATATCATTTCCATTAAGATTTATATTAACTTCTTTATTAATGGTTAAAGTATCTTCTAATACTACATCAGAAACTAACATAATAGTATCAGCACTAGATGCATTTAAAATAGCCTCTTCTAAAGAATCATAATACTTATTTCCTATTTTAGCCATAGGAGTTATACTTGCACTAACAAACATTGGTAACATAAAAATACCTATTAAACTAAATATTATTTTTTTATACATATTCCACCTCATTAAATCTTATTCATTTAAATAATTTGTAAAACGAAATTAATAAGTTTTATATATTGTTATATAAATTTATTTTATCTTCATAAGTTAATTTTGACATATAAAAAACACGTTTATATGTACAAGAAACGTGGTTAATATTAATATTTACAATCCTTCTTTTAAAGAATTCTTCCATTATTTTTATTTGCTGATAGGATTTCTTTTTATACAATCTGTGTATTTTTTATTAGTATTTTATGTAGCGCCATTAACACATTATTTATTTTCATTTAATTTTACTATTCGTTTTCATCTCTATTACATATTCTGCTAAAGGTATATCTGCTTGAGCTAATTCATAGTTTAATAACTCATTTTTATTTACCCATGCAATTTCAGAATGATCATGTAATTTAAATTCTCCACTAACATAATCACAACTATATAATCTTAAATCAACAATTTTAGTTGGATATTCACATACATTGTTAACAATAAATTTTTTAACTTTAATTTCTAATTCAAATTCTTCTAAAATTTCTCTTTCTATTGCATGTATTTCATCCTCGTTTAATTCTACTTTCCCTCCTGGAAATTCCCATTTTCCCAATACATTAGGGTCACCAGTAGATCGTTTTGCGATTAAAACTTTATCCTCTTTTTCTATTAGTGCAGCTACAACTTTAATCATTAAAATCACCTGATTAAATTATAACATACTTTTAAGTCAAACTCTACACACGAACTAAAATAGAACTATATAACTTTTTTCTTAGTTTAAAATAATTTATTAAAAAATCACTGCATATGTAATTTACATAACCGCATCTTTTCTTATTTAAAATCATAATTAACTTTATAAATGCTTAATTAAGGTAAAAAGAGAATTTTGATCTCTTCAGGGGGCACTTCCTTTTTATTAGAAAAGTTAGCAAAATGTCATTTTTTTAACAAAACAAATTTGGTCTTATAAAAAACATGTTTTGCCTTATATTTAAAGAATATCAGCACCTAAGTAGAGACCTAAATTTTTTATTGAAATTTAGTTATAATTATCTACTATATATGTCATTTATGACATTTTAGGTACCAAATATTTAATAAAAAAGAGCTATTTATTTAATTGCTCTTTCTTAGTTATTGTTCCAATTTTTTCAGTTACTTTTTTCTTACTATTTGTTCTAACTGATTTAATACTATCCTCATTTTTAAAAGCCATTTCTGCTCTTTTTACATATGTTATAAAATTTCCTTTATTACCACCACTATTTTTTTTGTTTTCTCCTTGTAATGAAAACTTATTATATATATCCTTAATAGTAATTCCGTTTTTACCTTTTATATATTTTTTTATCTTTCTAGTCATTTTATAATAATATTTTGACATCGTTTTACTTCTAATTGTTATTTTTGAACCATCAAAAGAAAATCCTAAAAAATTAATTATATTTGGAACATTTTCTGTCATAAATATTTCATTATTTAAGCATTCTATTCTGCTCTCTTTATATCGATATATATTTGTTTTTTTCTCTTCCAAACTTATTTGTTTAGCTTCATTAACATTACTTTGTATTTTTTGATATATTTGTTGTATTTTTTCATTATCATTGTTATCTAATACTAAAATGAAATCATCGGAATATCTTAAATATAAACCGTTATTCGCCATTGCGAGTTCATTCATTTCTTTATCAAATTCAATCATGTAAATATTCGCTAATAATCCACTAAGCGGAGAGCCTTGAACTATTCCATAACTATTTTTATTTTCTTTTAGATATTTTTCATTTGTTTTTGTATTATTACCATTTATAAATTTCTTAAACTCATCAATGCTCATCAGAGTATCTAATTTTCTCATATAATATTTTTCAGATCTTTTATTATTCTTTACAGTGTAATAATCATATAAATCTTCAATATTAACATATTTAAATTTTGTTAAACTTTTAAATACTTTATATAGATTATCATCTATTTTAGAATTTAAAATTTTCTCTATTCTATTTTTTAATTTCTTATGATCTAAATTATCAAAAAATTTAGTAAAATCTCCTATGATAACAACTGCTTCTTCTTTTTCTTTTATAAATTCAAAAACTTCATGAGAAAAATCTATATTGCATTTTCCTCTTTCTATTCTATAAGCACCACTACATCTATCAATATCATTTTTAACCATATATTCATTATATTTTAATCCAAGGATATGGGCATAATGTTGATAAATATATCTATCCATGTGTGCGCAATAATATATTTCTCTTTTTTTAGGTTCTTTTTTTGCATATACTTTATTATTAACTGTTTCTAATTTTTTTGATTCAATACTATAATGGATAAACGGAAAAAAGCCATGCTCTTTTATTGTATCATCACATTTTAGCAATCTCTTTGCCTTTTTTATACTCATTTTTTTATCAAAATGTGCATACCTTTTATACTTCAAATATTCCTTCCCCATACTTTCCCCCAAAAAAATGTAAGATACCCACCAAGATTGCAGCAATCTTTAACGGTGGGTACACTACGGTTCAAAACAATAATTTCTACTAAGTTCATTATTTCAAACAAATATAACGCTGCGCCTCCTATTATACATATAGTGTATAATAATAATATAAGAATAATAATATTCTACTATTACTATACCAATCTAAGGGAGGTCAATATGCAATATCAATTAACATTTGTAATAAATATAACATATGTCTTAGACTGTCTTGTCTTTCTCATATTAATATTTATGAAAATTATCAATAAATACTTGACAAGATTAATTAATCACCTTTAAACCTAATCGCTTAAAGTACTATATATTATATATTTTTTAGTGTTTTTTTACAATATTTTGCCGCTTTTTTCTATAATTTTTAATATAAAATTTTAAATTTCTTGACTTTTTTCTTATAATAAGTGATTAATACAATACCTTTTGAAAGGAGGTATTTATGTGAAAGCTAAAGAAATATTAAATATATTAGCTACTCCTTGGTGTTCTAATCAAGATATTATGAAAATTGTTAATGTATCCTCTTCTACTGCTAGTAAAATTAAAAGATGTATTGAAATTGAATTTAGAAAGAAGTATCCAGACAAGTTTATGCCTGCACATTGTGTTCCAACTAAGGATGTAATTAAATACTTTGATATTGATATTGAATTTCTAAAGAGCTTAGCCTCTATTGATTTAGATGATATTGATAAAAAATAAAAGTCCAGGACTTCCTGAACTTATTTCTTATTTACAATTAAGGATTGCTTAATTAAAGGAATAACGTTATCTATATCTTTTTCAGAATCAATCATTACCCAATAATCACCATTGCCCCAATGTCCTACTGTACTTATATCTCTTGTTATATTTAAAGGATCTTCTAAAGTTCCTTTTTTCATGTTTATATATACTCTTATTTCATTCTTCTTAAATGCTATATCTATTATGTTTGTTGCACCTTTAAATGCTATATACATTTTTTTGACTTCAATATCTATATCATCTAATTGTAATACTCTTTCTTTTAGAATTTCATATAATCTTTTAACTTCATCAGACACATTAGAAAAATGGTCATCCTCTGTATATACTTTTATTTCTTTAGTTACTGATGCACTGTTATCAATTTTTACTTCTTCTATTTTTACATTACTTGTTTTTTGTATATGTTCTATATCAACTATATTATCTTCATATCTTGTAACTTTATATAAGTCTACTGGTATATTTTTAAAATCTGTTGCATTAAGTTGATAAGATGTGAATACTGGAGATACAAATATTATTCTTGATTGGCTCCAATCAACATCATTTATATTTATATATTTATTTAATTTCAAATTATATTGAAGAACAAAATCAGCTTTTCTTTCTAATAACAATTTTAAATATGTATATCCTTGATCTACTAAACTATGATTTTTAACATTTTTATATTCAATTATCTTAAATGAATTAGTTTCTTCATCAAATGCAACTGTATCTAATCTAAAGCTTCCAACCACGAATTCAGTTGCAACAAATTCTAAACCAAGTATTTCTTTTAAATGTTCTTCAAAATAAGTTTGAAGTTCTTTTTCATTAACAAAATCTTTTTCTTTTAACTTTTCATTATTTTTTAATATCATTTTTATCACCAAAGTACTTCCTTCAATTACAATTATAACATAAATTATTATGATTTTTATTTAGACTAATGTGATTCTAACAATTTGCGTAATAAAAAATCTAGATTTCTCTAGATTTTAACACATTTTATTATCATTAAGTATTTTATTCAAGGAATTATAATATTGCTCCCATTTAGGACAATAATAATCCATCAGTTCTCTAAAATGATCATTATGTTTTTTTTCGATCAAATGTAATAATTCATGTATAATAACATATTTTATTTCTGAATCATTCTTTTTAGCTAAATCAACATTAAATATTAATGATTTCTTTTCACTATTACAACTACCCCATTTATTTTTCATTTTTCTAATACTATACCCTTCACTTTTAACTTCTATTAAATTTTCTAATTCAGGCAAGTATTTATTAATTTTAATAGATAATTGTTCTTTATAGAAAGAATTCATAAGTTTTTCTTTATTTTCAACACTTGATGATTTTCTCACATACATAACTAATGATTTAGTATTTTCTATTTTTACAGAAGGTGCATTTGAATCAACAACTTTTAATAGGTATCTTTTACCATTTAAGTAATGATCCTCACCTGATATGTATCTTCTTTTTGTTAATCGTATTTGCTCTTCATATTTTTTTAATCTTTCTTTTATCCATTCTTCTTTTGATATAACCATTCTTTTAATGGTCGCTATCTCCATTTTTTCTGGAACTGAAGCCTTAATTTGTAAATTAGGATAAACACGCAAATTTATATTTTTAACTTTTTTTCTTTGTATATCTACATTAAAACCATTAATAAGCATATTTAATATCCTCTTGTATTTTTCCATAAATTAAAAATTTCATCTATCTTGGATTCATCATTAACAATGGTTTTTATTAAAAATTTTACTTCCCTTTGCTTCATTTTAGAATCCATAAAATCCTTTGGCACAGAACTTATCAATGCATCGTACAATAATAGAGTGTCTTCTTCATTTTTATCTAAAACGTCATATAATCCTCTTAATCTTACATTATGTATTGATGATGGATATTCTCCACTTGTTTCAGGATTTTTAACTTTCATAACAAGATCAACTAAATGTTTTATATAATCTTGATAATCTAAATTTTGATCTTTTTTCATATCGATTAATTCTTTTAGTAATTCAGACATTTTATTATAATATCTAGGATTTATTGGTGTATTGTTAATAATTGTTGAAGCAATGTTTGCCTCAATAGCTAAAGCAACAGACTTTTTATTCTTTCTAACATTATTTGGTAATGTTTGTGTTGCCTTTTCTATTCCGCTTGCAACTATTACATCCAACAAAGTGGCCTCATCCAACTTATATTGTAGTT
Organism: Bacillota bacterium; assembly: GCA_015059155.1. Lineage (GTDB taxonomy): Bacteria > Bacillota_I > Bacilli_A > RF39 > UBA660 > UMGS1613. The sequence continues at coordinate 125,950 of SVAX01000001.1, forward strand.
CTGATGCATCAGCATTTATATAATTATCAATCATATATCTCATAGCACCATCATAATTTTTTAATTCAATATAATCTCCTGCAGCCTTCATAACTTCATCTCGTGCTGAATTATAAAAATCAACTTGTTCTTTGATAGATTTACTAGCTTCTTTTGTGTAACCGGCTTTTGTCATTTCATCAGCAATATTTGTATATGCAATAACTAAATTAGATACAGCATTATAAAATTCAATTCTTTTGCTTTCTGTAGCTTTTAATTGTTCTTCACGAGATTCGTCTATACTCAATTCTTGACCAACAAAATGATGCAAAAATTCAAGAGTACCTTTTGGCTCATCAATTGGTTCACAAATAACTTTTACTTGTTTTAATGCATTATCAAGTCTACTCTTGCAAAATTCCAATCTATTTTTTAATAATCCTGTAATATCTTCTTTTTCAAAATTATCAAATGCACCTGAGGTATAATCCTCAACAGCTCCTTCTATACTTTCAAACAAGTCCTTATAATCAACAATGTATCCTAAATCTTTATCCTTATCCAATCTATTAACGCGACATATTGCTTGGAACAACCCATGATCTTGCATCTTTTTATCAATATATAGATATGTTGCAGATGGTGCATCAAATCCTGTTAATAACCTATCAACAACTATTAACAATTTCATTTCTGATGGAACATTTATAAACTTATAAATCGCATCATCTTCAAAACAACTTGAATGTTCGTCATGTTCCGAATCACTTCTAAGTTTTGGATATTTAGCTTTGTTCCACATTTTTTCATAAACATCATATATTTTTTGTTTATCAGATAATGTAAATTCTCCTGTAGATTCACCTTTTATATCTGCGATATATGGTGAATAAGATGAAACTATTGCACATTTAGTAAATCCTTTTGCTTGAAATATTTCCCAATATCTACAAGCTTCATATATTGAACTAGCAACAAGTATCGCCGTTCCTTTCCCTTCTGCCAATCTTGATATTTTTTCAAAATCAAAAATTATATCTTTTACGATTTCTTCTAATCTAGATTCAGAACTTGTTATATTTTGTAAAGTTCCCCATCTTTCTTTTAGTTTTTGTTTAGCAAATTCATTTAATCCTTCTGTTTTACTTTCAAACCATTCATCAATCTTTGCTGGATTATTTATTCTTTGTTCTACATTTCTAGATTCATAACATAAATCAACAACAATCCTATCTTTTACAGCTTGGTCAAATTTATAGGTGTGAATATATTTACCAAATTTTTCTAATGTTGTTGCTTTATTTTTCTTCATTAATGGCGTTCCTGTAAAACCAATAAATGTTGCATCAGGTAACAATCTTTTCATTTCATCATGTAACATTCCTGCTTGACTACGATGGCACTCATCAACAAAAACAAATATATTTCCTTTAGCTTTAAAATCATTATTTTTATATGCATTTAATTGTTTAATATAATCTGCATAGTCTTTATCGGAATCTTCATCTACTGATGCCCCAACCTTATGTATTAATGAGCATATTAAGTTACCACTACTGTAATCATTTAGAGATTCAAGCAAATTACTACAACTTGTAGCTCTATGTATCTTGGTTTCTCCAGTATTAACAAATACATCTTTTATTTGTTTATCCAATTCTTTTCTATCTGTAAATATTACTACCCTTGAATCATCTACATTAGATAATATCCATTTTGCCAATAATACCATTGACAAAGATTTTCCTGATCCTTGAGTATGCCAAATGATACCGCCTTCATTTCTTTGAACAAATTCTCTAGCATTTGTTACACCAAAATATTGATTATATCTTGGCACCTTTTTAATTCCACTATCAAATAAAATGAAATTATCAATTAAATCTATTAATCTCTCTTTTTCAAATAATGAAGGTATTTGTTGATCTATTAGAAAATCACTTGTATCTATTAATCTTTTCACTTTTTCATGTAATTTTCCTACGGCATGTATATCTTCAATCCATGGTAAATAATATTTTGCTGGAGTTTTTGTTGTCGCATATTTTAATCCTTCTGTATCATTTCCAGCAACTAATAATTGAACTGTTGTAAAGAATCTTTCTATAAATCTAGGATCTTGATTATCTAAGTTTTGTCTAATTCCTTCATTTATAGAGACAGTACTTCTTTTTAATTCGATAACCGCTAAAGCAATACCATTTATATATACAACTATATCTGGTCTTTTTTCATTTTGTCCTTTTACAGTTACCTCTTCAGCTACGTAGAAATCATTGTTGGAAAAATCATTATAATCAATAAAGTATACCTTTTCATCTTTTTCGCCAACATATAATGATATTCCTTTTCCATACTTTAATATTTCATAAAACTCTTTATTAACCTCGTATAAAGATTTTGATTCATTATGAGCAATCTTCTTTAATTCGGCAATTGCTTTTTTTGATATTTCTTCTGAATATTTTTTTGTTAAAAATTTAAGTAATAAATCTTCTTCAATATTCGAATTGTTTTCTCTATCTTCATAATTACCTAGATAGGTATATTCCAACTTTTTTTCAAATACTTCATGCAATATTCGTTCTTGAGTTTTTATTTCTTTTTCATTAACTCCACTCATAAGAATCTCCTTCCTATACAAACATATCATTTAATAATGATTGCTTAATTTTATTTAATTTATCGTGCTTACGTTGATGAAGAGTGATAAGGTTATCTATACTTATAAATAGTTGAGATATTATTTTTTGTTCTTCTAATGTTGGAATCATTAGATCTTCTTTTTTTACTGCATTATATTGCAAATGTACTATTGTTAAACCTTGTGCTTGTTTTGCAAATGAATGCTTTACAGGTATAAAATTATTAATATAATATGATATAAAATTTCCATCTATATTTTTATAAGGCCTAATTCCAAACAAATCCCCGCCAACCATTATATTTTCTTGATTAATGCATGATGGAGCGATAAGAGAAACACTATCTACAGTAGTTGATGTGGGAAATAAAATATCATTAACCTCAGTTTTAGTTGCTTCTCTATTTGTTCTAGATTTAACGTTAAAAATTCTTTCATTAAATTTAGTATATAGATCACCATATAGAACACATTTATACTTTCCATCTTCAATTAAATCAGCATATCCTAAAGTTCTTGTTGAAAAATTATCACCTATTTCTTCTAACTTACGTTGTTCCCAATCATCAGTAAATCCTTTAAATCTAATTTCAGGAATAACTGAATTATTTTGAGGGAACATTTTTTCCAATAAAGACTTTTTTAGTTCTATAAGTTTATCATACTTACGTTGATGAAGAGTGATAAGGTTATCTAAACTATCTAACATAGTACCTATTTTATGTGCCTCTGTATCCTCTGGATAAGATATTTCAAAGTTACTTACTTGTTCTAATGATAGATTTGGCTGTGCTCCAATAGTTGGATTTTTCTTTATAAAATCAGATATAGCCTTACCCTTTAAGAACGTTTTAATATAATTTAAATCACATTCTTTCAATCTTATTATTGCTAAAGCTTGATTGGTATTAGCAGGTAAAATTTCTTTATTTATAAGGCTCACACGGCCTAGTGTCCCTGCAATAGAAAATAATAAATCGTTTTCTTTTAATTGAGATCTTCTTAAATATCCATTATGTTCTTCTTCAGTTATTTTTGTAGTTGATTCAATAAGTCCGGTACTTGGATTAATATTTTCTATTTTAATAAAATTAATATCTCCATTTCCAGATTTATCTAAAGGAGTTGTTCCTTTTGTGATAATTGATGTAATATCTTTTAACTTACGTTGTTCCCAATCATCAGTAAATCCTTTGAATCTAATTTTTGGCTTTAATTCATTATTCATTGGCATCACCACCAAGTTGATTAATGAATTCGCTGAATGCTTTTAAGTCATCATCATCTCCGACTAAATCTTTTAATAATGAAGATAGTTCTTTTTCTTTTTCTTCTATTTCATTATTTAAATCTGTAAGAGTTGATTCATATTCATCATCTAAATTTGTAATACCGTTTGCTAAGTTGTTAATTAAATTACTCATGCAAGTATTAAATTTATTTTCTATAGATTCAAACCATTTATCATAAACTATGATATTTTTACTTTCTTCTTCAGTTAAAGAATTATATTTTTTAATAACTTTATCATTTAATAATTCTTGTTTATCTTTTATTTTTTTCTTTAATTCTTTTTGTTCAGATAAGTTATTTAATAAATTGTTAATTAATTCTATATCCTTATCCTCTACTTCTTTTTTCAAATCTTTTAATGCTTTTTCATTAACCTTTTCGTCATCATTAAATAATTGTTCATCACCTGTATTTTCTTCAACAATACCATCAAAATCAGATATTAAATTATTTAACTTATTATTTAATTCATTAATTTCATTATTTTCATTTTTAAAATATTTGTTTATAACAATATCTTTTGGTAACAATTCAGAATCAAATTCATTTTTCTTTATATTACCTTTTTTATCTTTAGCAAATGTTAATGATGGAATCCATCCATTATCAGTTACCATATATAAATCATCTTTAAATGTTTCTTCATAATATTTCATCAGATATTCATAAGCATCATATTTATTAATTAAAATATCATCATTAAATATTTCTAATAGTTTATCTGATATTGTTTCAATTAATTCTTTTACTCTTATAGTATTGTCTAAGTTCAATAATTTGTCTTCAATATCTTTTTCCCATGATTTAATTCTTGTTCTAACTGTTTCAAAATAATCATTTATTTCATTAGATTGTTTTATTATTTCAGATATATTATCTTTATCAACATTTAAATTGTAATAACCTTTTTTAGAATTATTTGAGAATAACTCATTCTTTAAATTAGGAGCTACTTTCCAATAATTATCAAATCCATTAACATCTATCACAGGAATTCCGCCTAACAAATGAGCTTTTAAATCTGGTTTCATTTCTTCAACAGATGCATCAACATATCTAGGAATATTTAAGTTATACTCTTCCGCTTCAATATCTTCTATCGGAATGTTCTTAGAATATTTATCTTCTTCTATCCTTCCAGTATATATATCTATTATTTTCTTTATATCTTGTTCTCTTAATTTATTTTTATTACCATCTTTAACAAAATTCTTGCTTGCATCAATAATAAATACATTTTTTCTATAAGGCGCATCCTTCTTATCTAGTACAATAATACATGCAGGAATTCCTGTTCCATAGAATAAGTTAGCAGGCAATCCAATAATTCCTTCAATATATCCTTTTTTTATAAGATTTGTTCTTATAAGTTCTTCTTGTCCACCTCTAAATAAAACCCCGTGAGGTAATATTATTGCAGCTCTACCATGATCTGGATCCATAGATTTTAACATATGCAATAAGAAAGCATAATCTGCACATCCTTCTGGTGGCATACCAAATCCAGTAAATCTATCATATGTCTCTTCTAAGTCTGTACTCCATTTTTTTACCGAGAAAGGAGGATTCGCTACACAAAAGTCAAATGTCATAAGTCTTCCATTTTCTAAAAGTTGAGGATTAGTTAAAGTATTACCGTTTGTAATTCTTGCTGTTTCATTCCCATGTAAAAACATATTCATAACACAAAGTCCAGTTGTATTAGCATCTTTTTCTTGCCCATATAAACGAGCAATTTTTCCCTTACCAACTTCTGCGCCTGCTTTTAACAATAACGATCCTGAACCACAAGTCATATCGTATATAAGGACATTTTTATCTGTATCATTTTTCTTGAAACTTGAAATATTTAAAATTTTTGCCATAATTCTAGAAACTTCAGATGGAGTATAAAATTGACCTTTACTCTTTCCGGCTTCACTAGCAAATTTCTTCATTAAGTATTCATAAGCATCACCAAGAATATCATCATCATCAGCTCTATTATTACTAAAATCCAAATCTTTATCTTGGAATATTTCGATTAGTCCAGTTAATGCATCTACCATATCCTTGCCTTTTCCAAGCTTATTTTCATCATTAAAATCTACAACGTCTATAATGCCTTGTAGGTCATTCTCTTCTGCAATTTTAGCTAATATTGTATTAAATTCTTCTCCTATATTCTTCTTACCTTTTAAAGATATCATTGTATTAAAATTGGCATCATTAGGAACTTCAATTAATGAATTTTCTTTTCCATAATATTTATCAGTAATAACTTTCATAAATAAAACGATTAACACATAATCCTTATATTGTGTAGCATCCATTCCACCCTTACTTCTTAACGTATTACAACTATCCCATAATTTACTATATAATGAACTTTTTTTAACAGCCATATTCTTTTACCTCTACTTCCAAATTTCTCTCTTTATACACTTTTTAACATTATTAACATCAATAACAATTTCATATATAATTATAACATAAAAATTACTAAAATTTAATTTTTGGCCGGATTTTCCATACAAATTTCACAATTTGATTAATACCACTTGCATTATTTTTATATTAGAGTGATTAATACAACAACTTGGAGGTGTCTATGATTAGAAAGACTACTAATGGAAATATTAGCGATGATGAATTTGAAGCTGTATTAAAACCTTTTCTTGATGACTATGATAATTTTATTTACTCTTATGTAATGCCAGAAATAATTGCATACTACATAGCTAATTCGTTTAATAGAAATTCAATGTATTCTGGTACATTTAATCAACATTATAATTCTGCTAAAGACATGCTTAACTTATTTAATGAAGATTATGAAACTGTTAAGGCTGAAGTATTTAAATTATTAAAGATAAAATATGCTTTACTTGTTGTCAATGAAAATCCATTAGAATTAAAAAGAATTGAGTATGAGTATTAATGCTTGTACTCTTTTTATTGTAGTAGTAATAGTACAATAAAATATTCTTTTCTTATTCTATTCCTTATCCATATTCTTATCCTTATCCTAGGAGGTCAATGATTATAGTTTGATTTTTATTTTGATTTTATTTTGATTTCTATTTGATTTTAATTTCATTTTCCAAAAAACTCACGGAAAACTAACAATTGTGTGAATGTTGGTGGGCTGTGGGTGTGGAAAAAAGTTATTTCTTTAGTTGTTACTCCCCCGGGGGGGATGTCTATATTTTTTGTTAATATTAATAAAAAAGATTCATCATAAATGAATCCTTCAATATTTTATTTTATTAATTCCTTTAGCATATCAATAATATCATTGGATGTTAAATTATTATTATAAGTATGTTCTTCAATTATAATTTTTAAAAAATCATTTATATTTTTTTCTTCTAATGAAAGCTCTTTTTCATTTAACTTTGCAAAACTCGATGGATATTTGTATCCTTGTTTTGCCTTTGGGTTTCTAGAAGATTCTATACATATCATATGATTACAATCTATAAACAAAGGAAATATTACATTATCAATTTTATAACAAATAACTCTTTTACCATCAGAAATTTGAAATTCAAAATACTCGCTTTCATATTCTTCAATTTTTTCTTTTGGGAAATGATATCCATTTAACAATACTTTTTCTATTCTATTAATTATCTTATCATCATCTAATTTATTTAAGTGGTACTCTTTCTTTGTAGCTATCGAAAATAATTCTTTATAATTAAGATTAGAAATACTAATAATTATATTGAAGAAATCAGAAACTGCATTTCTACTACTTTCTTCATTAAAATAATGATTATTGAAATTATCGATTTGTATACTATTAGTTTGAAAATCAGCAAATGAAAAAGATACCTTTTTATCATCAATATTAGTATGCCTACTAGCATTGATATAGGTATCCTGTTTTAAATTAGGTGTAGCTTTTATTTTTGCATTATTCATGAGCTAAATTATTAAAATATATAAATATATCTTTCTTGCTGATTTCTTTGTTCGAATAATCTAATGCAGACATACCTTTTCTTGCATTTTGCCATGGTAATTCATGATGAGTCATATATTCTAATTGATCTGCATCAAACTTTCCATATTCTTCCCATATGTGTTCCAAAAAAGGAATAATTGAGTCATTCTCAAAAATCATATGTTCTTCATTTTTTGGTACTTCATGCCAGTTAAAAGTTCTGTATTCGTTATATAATGTTTTAAAAACTGGTCCATGTATCCATGCTTCAGGCGTTTCATCAAACAATAAAGAGTTTATCTCATTTTCATTTTCGTTATTTAAAGCTATAAACCAAGAATAAGAATAATACACTAATTTTTGTATTTTCTTAGGTGTTAATTCAGATTTGGTCAAAAAATATTTAGCTATAATCTTAGCATTTATCATATTGTCTTTAATCATAATTATCACCTCTCCTACTCTATCCTACTATTATAAGTATACTACAATATCTCCCATTTGTGAATGTTATTGTACATCAAAAAATTTTTTTTGTAAATATATTTAGAATTCTTCTATTATTAATTTATATAATTCATCTTTAGATATTTTTTTCATTTCTGCTTGTTTATGATGATATGAGCATAATGTTATTAAATTACTTCCATCTAATTTCAAATCATAATCTTTATCAATTGGAATGATATGATGAACTTGTAAATCATCATAATTATATATACTATCTTTTAAACATACTTGGCATAGATATTTATCTCTTTTCTTTATTTGTTCTCTTTTAACAATCCATGCATTACTATTTCTAAATTTACTAGCTTTAGTATTCTTTTTATAATATCTTTTACACATATTATCTTCGTGATGTATTCCACCACATATAGTACATGTTCTATACATTTAATTCTCCTTTCTAAAAAAGAATCCTATTATAGGATCCTATAGTTGTATATTAATAAACCGTATCGTAATATTGCGATGACCAGTCAACTTCATTTCGTTCCCAATTACCTTCTAGATATTCTTCAAATTTATCACTAAATAAAGTTATTGGTCTTAAGTATTCTTCTAATCTTCCGTTTGATAACCAACATTGAGTCATTTTATCTATCACTGTATAAAAATCATCTAAAGTATAACCTTCACTTAATCTTAATTTTATTAAATCAACTGTTTTTTTGCTTCCTGGTTTAAAATTTTTAAATGTTTTGTTATTCAAATAAGTCACTACTTGATAACATATATCCTGCAACGCAGGATTGGGTTTATCTTCTTGTCGTACTAAAAGACGACTATTATTATTAATATTATTTATTGTTTCTATGCTCTGATTTCTAGTTTCTAATATATTATTTCTTTCTTCTATATCTGGTGGACAATTGTCTTCTTTGTTATTGTCCTTTTCTTTTTTCTTCTTTCTTTGTTTTTCTTTCTTTTCAGCTCCAACAGTTTGATTAGTATAATTAAGTGCTTCTTCTATAAAGATCATATTATCTTTTAATTCAATAAGACCTACTTCTTTTAATTTGGTCATTCTATCCTTTAAATCATCTATGTCTGTATTAGTCTTTCTGCTTAATTCTTCTACTGAATATGGTTTTAACTCTCCTGCTATTAATTTACATAAATATCCTTCTTTATTAGTAGCTAAAGTAATTAATCTTAAATATAAAATTACTGTATTAGCTCCATCAAAATCAGATAATAATTCTTCTATTTCATCTTTATCAAAAAAAGTATTAGGAAACTTGAAGAAATACATTTTAGTTCTATTATAATCTGCCATACTTTAACGTAGCATTTTCTCTTTCTTTTATGCAGTAAGGTTCAATACTTTTCCAATCATCAGATTCTTTAATATCTCTTGATGGTTCTAAACCTAAAAATACATAGTTACATACTGCATAATAGAATTTATTAACTTCAAAATTATGTACTCTTTCTATTTCATAATATACTTTCATAAAATCTGGAATTTCGCCAATATCCGGTTTCTTTTTATATACTTGTCTAATAAAATTATAAAAATCTTTTTGTTCTTTATTCTTTGTCATTTCTTTTACCTTTCTTTATCGTATTCTTGTTTTATAGTTTGTCAGACCATGCTCTTGCTATTACTAAATCTTTGTAATCTTCTGAATATACAATATCGCCATATTTTACATTGTATAAACTTAATATCTCACTTAACTTTTTAAAGTCTGGATGAGTCTTTTTATTTTCATAACTTCTTAAGGTTTCGCTACTAATACTTAATTTTTTACTTGCTTCCTTAAGAGTAAATCCAGCATTGATCCTTAATGCTCTTAAAGATATTTTCATTTATATTAACCTCCTTTCTACCTTCAATATAATTATATAACTTATGTTCGTATTTGTAAAGAATTTTGTGTCATTTTCAACATTTTCTTTTTTATAACTTGACATTTTTAGCCAAAAACGTTAACATGTAATTGTAGGAGGTAGAAGCTATGAGAAAACGTGAACAAAGAGAAATAATAGCTGTTAATCTTAAAGATTTATTAAAATCTAGAAAGATAACCGCTAAACAAGTTGCTAAAGATTTAAATGTAAGTTATTCTACTTTTGGAGATTGGACAAGAGCTAGAACATTACCAAGTCCTAATCAATTAAAAGATGTTGCTGATTACTTTAAAGTATCTATTGCTAACTTAACTACTCTAAACGAAGATTTAATAAATCCTGTTAGTGACTCTGAAGTTCTTGATAGCAAAATTCGTATAGCTGTTTTAGAAACATCTGAACAATTTGGCGAAGAAACTAATAGAACAATTAGATGGGAGTATATTCCTAAGTTCTTACCTGGTGCAGATGATTCAATAGGAATTATGCTTAATGATGATTCTATGGAACCTGAATATCATAAAGGTGATATTATCATCGCTAAAAAAGTAAAATATTTAAATACAAATGGTGATTACATTTTAGAATCTTATGATGGTGACGAATGGCTTCCAAGTATTCAATTTGCTAGAGTTATTAACAAAGGTGGACAAGTAATTATTACTCCATTGAATATTGATAATGAAAAATGTTATGTACCGGAAAGATTAACTGAAGAGCAATATTTAAAAAAATATAAAAATAAATATTCTATTATTAGATTAATAAGAGATTATACAAAATAAAAAAAAATCTCGTATTGGCGTACGAGATCAAGAAATACCAAATATGTTTAAGTCTGACAAACTATAAAACAAGAACACGATAAAGTGCATTGGTTTTTCCATGCTTTAATTATAACATAATTTGAAAAAATTACAAGTTTTCGGCATATTTTAGGTATTTCTTATTTAAAGAAAGGAAGATATTATGCCTGTATATAAGGATGAAAATCCAACTAAAGATGGAAGACAATGGTTCTTCCGAACAAGATATAAAGATTTAGATGGTACTAAAAAACAATATCATTCAAAAAAGTATGCTACAAGACGTGAAGCTCTAGATGCTGAAGCTGAATTTAAAATCAAAGCTTTAGAAGAAGCAAATGTTAGTACTGTTACTTTTAAACAAATGATTGAATTATTTATCGAACAAAGATCTTCTATTGTTAAAGAAACTACTATGTACAATTATCATAATAAAAGAAGATTTCTTGAACCATTATATAATATCAGATTAACTAATTTTAATATTGAAACATACGAAAGATGGAGACAATATATTAATAGATGTAACATCTCTACTCGTTATAAAAATGATATTTATAAGTTTTTAAAATCTATATTAAACTATGCTACTGATTGGTATGGTTTTAACTTTGTGCATATTTATAGAAAAATGCAAAATTTTAATAATCCAAATGAGATGCCTAAAGAAATGTTATTCTTTACATATGATGAATTTCAACAGTTTCTATCCGTTGAAGAAGATATAAAATTTAGATGTGGATTCCAACTACTCTACTATTGTGGATTACGTATTGGCGAACTTAAAGGGCTTACCTGGAAAGATATAGATTTTGAAAATAAAACTGTTAGTATAAACAAGCAAATAACAAAGCAATCTAGCCGTGAAAACTGGCGATTTGTGCCACCTAAAACCAAAAAGAGTAATAGAGTCTTACCTCTTACAAAAGTTCTCTTAAACGACCTTAAAACGTTAAAAGAAAGCGATAAAGAAATACTATTTGGATTCAATGATAAATTCTTCGTTGTCGGTGATATTGCACCAGCTAGTAACAACAGATTCTCTGATCGTAAAAATAAGAATTGTGAAAAAGCTGGAGTAAAACAAATACGATTACATGACTTTAGACATTCATGTGCATCTTTATTAATTTATAAAGGTGCTAGTATTAATATGGTTTCTAAATTCTTAGGTCATTCTAAAATTGAAGAAACTCTTAATACTTATACTCACCTATATTCAAACGCTTTAAGTGATATTACAAATTTGATTGATGAAATGAATGAAAGCTAGGATCTCTCCTAGCCTTTTTATTTTTCATTGTCCAAGAAGTATTTTATTTGTTTCATTAACTTTTCATCTTCAGAATCTTCTAATACTTCCCAATTATATTTACCACTTATATCCAATATAGGAACCAACTCTATTTCACCATAGTTATTAACAATTTCAAAATTTTGTTCTATTATCCCTAAACAAAGTGAATAATTAAATTCCATAATTCTTTCCAATAAATTTTTATTTGGATTTTTGTACATTATTTTATAAAATCTATTAAATTCATTATTTCTAATAGATAATATAACTGCATATATGTGTTTACAATAAAACTCACAAGGACACGAACAATATACACGCATTTTTTCTTCTGATTCATTATAATTTATTACAACCACATATTTTTCGTTTCCTTCAACAATTGCAAAATAACGATCATCTATCTTTTCTAAAAATTTAACTTTAGATTCTTCATAATATTTTTTCCCTCTTTGACAAATTTGATAACTAAATAACTTATCTATATCTCCTTTAAACAAATTGAAATCAAATTCTCTTTTATATTCATATCTTTCTGTAGTATCAGTTAACTGAGCCATAGTTTCATAAAGAAACGATTCGAATTCCTTTGGCATATTCCTAAAGATAAAAATAAATAAATCTAATAAGTGTCCTAATGACTTAGGCAAATACCTTTTAAATTTAACATTTATTTCATTATCTACAGCTGTTTTAATATTCGCTCTCAACCATACAATATCTTGTTCACCGATCAGTTCATCTTCAAATATAGAGGAAACTTTAAATCTTAAAAAATCCTCTCTAATCATATTAATAACAGTATGAGAAACATATGTACAAGACATATATCGATCAATATTTAAATCAGTTATTTGAGATAATTTAAACCATCTTAATTTATATGAATCATTCTTTTTATTATAAGTTAAAATTATATAAACATCATGTCCTTCATAATTTAATAATGATAATTCTAAAATTTTTTCTTCTTTTTTATAATATTTTTTTATTAGATCAATTTTTTGTTTATTATCCAAATTTTTCATAAAAGACCTCCAAACATCAAAAAACAAGTCGTTCTAACCTATAAATATTATACCATAAAAAAATCGATTTTTTCATCGACTACATTCCCCCTGTAGAAGTCTTTCCGCTCTCTTCTGGTGGATACCATAAATTGAAATCCGCTCACTTCTACCTGAAGACTGCCCAAATACTAATTTTTCCTTTATTTTACGGGCTTTTAATTAGTCAAAAATCAGTTTAGATACGAATTAGGTACAATTTATTTTATTTTCTACAAAATTCACTTGGTACCTAACACAATGCTCGCAAAGTCTTATAATTCCTAGGAAAAGTTGTAAATATGCTAATTATTTTTGGACATTTTTGTTACCTAAAATTGAAAAGGTCAAATCGCGCAAACCTTATAAATACTGGGTTTAAACAAAAAAATGAGAGCCTTTCGGCTCTCTTCAGGGGGTTTTGGTTGTGTGTCCTTCACATATAAGCTTCGTAAAGAACACTAGGTATGTTTCCATACCATTATAAGTATAAAATATTTTTTTAAATTAGTCAAGATACTAATCTAAATTTACTGAACTATTAAGTAAATTTACTAAATTTTCATATTTAATTATTTTATTTGTTTCAAGTAATTCTAATGTATCTTCTTTAGCTTTAAGTAATATATTAAAATCTGTTTTAAAGTCAGCAAGTCTAAAATTCATATCACCACTTTGTCTTACACCAAATAAATCACCACTACCTCTTAATTTAAAATCTTCTTCACTTATTTTAAATCCATCTGTAGTTTTAGTCATTATATCAAGTCTTTCTGCTTCCTTATCGCTTACAAGAACACAATAGCTTTGTAAATCATTTCTACCTACTCTACCTCTTAATTGGTGTAGCTGAGAAAGACCAAACCTATACGCATCAAATATAACCATCATAGTAGCATTTTTAACATCTACACCTACTTCTATAACAGTAGTACTTATAAGAATAGTTATATCTCCATTTTTAAAATCTTGCATTACTTTATCTTTTTCAGACTTTTCCATCTTACCATGCATTACACCTATTTTACATATTTTTCCAAATGCACTTGTCATTTTTTCTTCTAACTCATTTACATTTTCTAAATCAATTCTATCTGATTCTTCTATTAAAGGGGCGATTACATATATTTGATGTTTAGCTTTAATTTCTTGGTACATTAATTCTAATAATTCTTTTATTTGATTACTTGTTTTTAAATTAGTAATTACTTCTTTTCTACCGCTTGGCATAGTTTTAATACTAGATACATCCATATCTCCATAAATAGTTAAAGCATAAGTCCTTGGTATTGGTGTTGCACTTAAATAAAGTATATCAGGGGTTATTCCTTTATTCTTTAAATTACTTCTTTGATTTACACCAAAACGGTGTTGCTCATCTGTTATAACTAGTCCTAAATTATTATAGTTTACACCCTCACTTATCAAAGCATGTGTACCAATAATTATATCTATTTCTTTATTCTCTAATTTCTTATAAATAGCTTTTTTTTCGCTAACTTTTAGTGAACCTGTAAGTAATTCTACATTTATATTATAATCTTTAAATATATTTTTTAAGTTAATTAAGTGCTGGTTAGCAAGTACTTCTGTTGGCGCCATAAGTGCTCCTTGATAGCCACTTAAAAAATTTATATATAAAGCAATAATAGCTACTATAGTTTTACCACTTCCAACATCACCCTGTACAAGTCTATTCATTCTATTTATATCAGTTAAATCTTCATAAATTTTATCCACACATTTACTTTGATCTTCAGTTAATTCAAATGGTAAACTTTTTATAAAATCTATTACTAATTTTTTATCTACAACTCTACTTAAACCTACTTTATTTTTCTTATTTCTTTTTAAACTATTCATCTTTAACATAAATAAAAATAATTCTTCATATTTTAAATATGCTTGTGCTTTTTTTAAATCTAATTCACTCTTAGGATTATGTATGTTTAATACTGCTTCTTCTTTTTCTATTAGTTTATATTTTTCTTTTAGATATTCTGGTACATATTCTTCTACTTCATAAAAATCTATATTATTTATATATCCTCTTATTTGATTACTACTAATACCACCTATTGCATGATATATGGGTTCTATTACAGGTATATTAGGTAATTTACTAAATCTAATATCACTGGCTACTATAGTATTATGTATTTTATCAAATTTACCTATTAAAGTAAGTGTTGCTCCAGGATTTATTTTACTCTTCAAAAATCCTCTATTAAATATAACTACATTCATTAAGTAGTTCCCTGTATTAAATTTAAAAGACATTTTATTCATTTTCTTGTTAAAGAAAAATACACTAGGCTTACTCTCTACTATACCATCTATAATTATTTTATCATCTTGCACTAGTTCTTCTATATTACTTCTTTTTATTACATCATACCTAAAAGGATAATAACTAATTAAATCTTTTGTAGTCATTATCCCATTACTTTTTAATATTTTTTCTGTTTTAGGACCTATTCCCTTTAAAGTTCCTATATCCATAAAAACACCTCTATATTATATTAGATAAAAGTCCAAATGATAGCAACATCATTATAATAGATGCGATAAATACACCTAGTAATGCGGCAAGAAATGATTTTTTCTTATCCATTTCAAGTACACTAGCTATTAAGCATCCAGTCCAAGCACCTGTTCCTGGTAAAGGTATACCAACAAATAAAACAAGTCCCCAGTAACCATACTTTTCTATTTGACCTTTATGTTTATCTACTTTTTTATCTAGCCACTTAGCTACACCATTAATCTTATTATTTTTACTATTTCTCATCCAATTTAATATTTTATTTATGAGCCATAATATAAAAGGGATTGGTAAAATATTGCCTATCATACAAATTAAATAACTAATCCATGGATCCATATTAAATAAAGAAGCAGCTATTAATCCACCTCTAAGTTCAAGTATTGGACACATTGATATTATAAATACTATTATTTCTTTTATAAAAGGGATTGCAATTAAACTTCCTAAACTCCCTACAATACCTTTAACAATTTTATCTGCCATTATTTATCACTCCTATTCAATTATAACATATTTTTATGCTAAAAATATAATAATATAAACTTTTTTTATTTTTTTAAGAAAAAGTGTTGACAAAATAACTTTTTTGGATTAGTATATTAAGTACCAATTCGGAATTAGGCGAATTGGTGCTAGTATCACACTAGCCAACCCCTTTTTATTCTTTTATAGAAACTGCTCAGGGGGCAGTTTCTTTTTGTTAACAAAAAAAGAGTTAATCAATAAACTCTACTAATATATCATTAGAAACATATATGTAATCTGGATTTATATATATGTTTTTTTCATCTTCTAATAAATTATTACACTCTAGTAATTTATTAACTACCTCTATATTTTTTATATCTTTATTATATTTATTTTTAAATATTTCCTTATTAATACCATTAATCTTTCTAAGTCCTAGTATAAATTCATTTTCTATGATTTCATTTAAATCTAATTTATGAGATTCTTTTACGTATTCACCACTTAAATATCTATTAAAACTTCTAGTATTTTCATATCTTATATTATCTATATACCCACTAGCACCCAATCCAAATCCATAATACTCATTATTATTCCAATAGGTTAAATTATGTTTTGATTCATAACCAACTTTTGAAAAATTACTAATTTCATAATGATTATAACCATTATCTTTTAACTTATTACATATAAGTTTATACATTTCAAAATCTATATCTTCATCTATATTATTATAATTATTAATATATATTTTAGTATTAGGTTCTATTATAAGAGAATATGTAGATATATGCGTTATGTTTAATTTTAAGAATTCTTCTATATCCTCATTTAATTCTTCTAATGTTTGATTAGGTAAACCATATATTAAATCAATATTTATATTTTTAAATCCTATTTCCTTAGCTAAATTTATTTTTTCTATTATTTCTTGTTTAGTATGATTTCTATTTAAAAAAGTTAAATATTTTTCATTAAAAGTTTGAATACCTATACTTAGTCTATTAACTCCATTATCATAAAGTAATTTTAATTTATCTTTTGTAATATTTTCTATATTACATTCAAAAGTAAACTCATACTCTTTATTCCTATTTAATACTTTTATTATGCTAAACAACTTAATCAATTGTTCTAAATTTAAGCAACTTGGAGTTCCTCCACCAATATAAATTGTATTTAAAATTTCACCTTTATATTTAGTATTTATTTCTTTTTCTAAAGCATTTAAATATTTATTTATCCATTCATCATTTCTAATAAATTTACAAAAATCACAATAACTACAAATAGTATCACAAAAAGGAATATGTATATAAGCTGATTCCATTATTTTTTACTTTTCATTTTTTGAGATCTAATATCATAAAAATATCCAGATAATAATTCTAATTTATCTCTTAATATTTCATTTGTTGTAAACTTATCTCTTTTTTCTAAACTTGTTCTATTAATGCCATAGTACTGTGAAAAACTTGATCTAGGAATAACATTTTTTATTCTATACCTAGTTATTATATCAATTTCTTCTTTTGTTAAGTTCTCTTTTCCTAATTTATTTTTTACTTTTTCAAAATCTTTTTCTGTTTTATTTAACTCTTCTAATATAGTTATTATCTCTTCTTTTGTTCCTTCTTTTGTTAATTTATTATAACGTTTTATAAAATTAGCTGCTCTTTCATAAGAAATTCTAGAAACAGTTTCTCTCTCATTTATAGTTTCACAAAAGAATAAATATTTAAATTTATCTAATATTTCATAATTATTATCTATTGAATCACAAATATTTTTATAAACTTCTAATTTTATTGCTTCATTATTCTCTTTCCCTAATATTTTACAAACATTATCTAAAGATAATCTAAATTCTAGTGCCATTTTACCTATAAATATATATAATTTTTTATTTTTCATTAATCTTCCTCCATAGAAAGTACTGCTAGGAATGCTTCTTGAGGTACTTCTACACTACCTACCATTTTCATTCTTTTCTTACCTTCTTTTTGTTTTTCTAATAATTTTCTTTTTCTAGATACGTCTCCACCATAACATTTAGCAAGTACATTTTTTCTAACTGCTTTAATGTCACTTCTAGCTATTGCTTTCGTACCTATTACTGCTTGTATTGGTATTTCAAATTGCTGACGCGGTATCAACTTTCTTAAATTTTCAACAATTGCTTTACCTCTATTATAAGCAAAATCTTTATGTACTATTAAACTTAAAGCATCTACTATATCTCCGTTTAATAGTATATCCATTTTAACTAAATTACTTGGCTTATAACCTATTATTTCGTAATCAAAAGATGCATAACCCTTTGTATAACTTTTAAGTTTATCAAAGAAATCATATACTATTTCTGATAAAGGTATTTCATAATGTATATTTACACGTGTAGTATCTATATATTCCATAGATACATAGTTACCACGTTTATTTTGACATAATTCCATAATAGGTCCAATATATTCACTAGGTACGAATATATTAGTTTTTATATAAGGTTCTTTTATTTCTTTTATTTTTTGTCTTTCAGGCATTTTAGCAGGGCTATCTACATAAACCGTACTTTTATCAGTCATTAATACCTCATAAACAACAGAAGGTGATGTAGCAATTAAATCTATACCAAATTCTCTTTCTATTCTCTCTTCTATTATTTCCATATGAAGTAATCCTAAAAATCCACATCTAAACCCAAAACCTAATGCTTGTGATGTTTCTGGTTCAAACTCTAATGAAGCATCATTAAGTTTTAATTTTTCTAAAGCTTCTCTAAGATCAGGAAACTTGTTTGATTCTATTGGATAAAGTCCACAAAATACCATAGGTTTCATTGGTTTATATCCTGGTAATGGTTGTAAACTAGCATCTTTTTCTAAAGTAATTGTATCTCCAACTTTTACATCTTGTATTTTCTTTATACTAGCACATAAATAACCAACTTCTCCAGTAGTTAATTCATTTTTCTTAGTTACATGCGGAGTATTTACACCAAGTTCAACTACATCGTAAACTGTGTTAGTGGCAAACATTTTTATTTTATCTCCTACTTTAACACTACCATTAACTATTCTAATTAAAGTAACTATACCTCTATAAGAATCAAAATAACTATCAAAAATTAAAGCTTGTAATTTTTCTTCTTTTTTGCCTTTTGGAGCAGGAACTCTATCTATTACTGCTTCTATTAAGTCTTTTATTCCTATACCATTTTTCGCACTACAAAGAATTATTTCATCCTCATTAAAACCTAAATTATCTTTTAATTCTTTTTTTACCTTTTCTACATCTGCATTAGGTAAATCTATTTTATTTATAACAGGAATAATTGTTAAATCATTTTCCATAGCTAAATATAAGTTGGCTAAAGTCTGAGCTTCGATTCCTTGTGCAGCATCTACAACAAGAATAGCTCCTTCACAAGCAGCTAAACTTCTTGATACTTCATAAGTAAAGTCCACATGTCCTGGAGTATCTATTAAGTGAAGTGTATAATCTTCTCCTTTGTAATTATATTTTAACTGCACTGTATTCAATTTAATTGTTATTCCTCTTTCTCTTTCAATATCCATACTATCTAAGAGTTGAGACTGTTTTTCTCTTTCTGTAATCGCACCTGTTATATCAAGTAATCTATCTGCAAGTGTACTTTTACCATGATCTATATGAGCGATTATGGAAAAATTTCTAATATTTTCCTGTTTCATTTCTTTCACCTATTAATTATTATATCAAAAAAACATATTAATTTAAATATGTTTTTAATAGTTTTCTAATACATATTTTTTTAAAATCTCTTTTTTATTCTCAAGTAATTTATTTACTAATTTATATTCTAAATCATTAAATATTTCTTTTAAAAACTTCCCAGGCTTTTTATTTAATAATTCACATATTTCTTTAGCTTCTATTTTTATATCTGTTTTATTATGTATATATAAATTATTATATCTTTCATTAACTATTTTTTTATCTATACCTTTTATCTCACTTACTATTGTAGATATATATAATCCATAATTATATAAATTATTATAATTTAATATATCTTTATCTAGTAATTCATTTATTTTTATTATAGACTCCTTTTCAGTATTATTAAATGTATATTTATTAAGTACATTAACTTGTGCCCATATACCTATTAAATAAGTAGTAGATACTATATTATCTAAATTAGATAATTCTAAATCTTCTTCAAGTTCTAATTCTTTAATTAATTTTATTCCTTTCATATGATTTGGACTAGAAAATATTTTATCTAATTCTTCTTTTTTTCTATAATAAGATAAATTTTTAAGTAATGCGCCATGTTTTTTTATAGCTTGTTTTAAATCTTCATCTAAATCAAAATCTAATACTGTCGCAAATCTTATAGCTCTAAGTATTCTAAGAGAATCTTCATATATTTTTAAATCAGCATTTCCAACAGTCCTAATTATTTTATTATCTATATCTTCCTTACCATTTAATAAATCTATTATAATCCCATCACTATCAATACACATAGTATTCATAGTAAAATCTCTTCTTTTTAGATCATCTAATAAATTATCAATATATTCTATTTCTATTGGTTTTCTATTATTTAAATATTTAATATCTTTCCTAAAAGTTGTTATTTCAAAACGCATTCCTTGACTTATTAAAGTTACTGATCCATATTGTTCTGTTGGAAGTATAGAATCACCAAATATTTCTTTTAATTCTTTTGGAGTAGCATTAGTACATATATCATAATCTAAACTATCTCTTCCTATATATAAATCTCTAGGATATCCACCTACTAGATAAGCTAAATACCCATGTGCTTTAATTTTTTTAAGTATGCCTAAAGCAACTTCATTCATTCTATCACCTATTATCATTATATCAAATTTTTTAAATTAAAGAAAGAAAAGTATGATTTAGTTTTAACTAAATCATACTTCCTTATAAATTAAAAGTACTTTTAGCGTAAATTTATTTACACTAATTATAATTTAAGCTCTTTTTATCAATTTTATACAATCATAACGATTGCCATTTTTATCTTCAATATAGCCATATACATTAAATGCACCTTTTTTAGAACTTGGTATTGTCATACTTTGTGTTTTTTCATATTTAGATGCATCATAACTTAATCCATAATTATAGTCACTTAAAGATCCGTCTGTTATTTTTAAACTTAATTTTACAGTTACATCTTTAGTATACCAACCGTCTTTACTAGTTCCTGTTGTCTCTATTTTACAGTAAGGATGAGGTTCGTTATTTGTGGTAATTTCAATAGCATTTTTTCCACTTGTTCTATCTTTACACATATATACACCATTTTCTAATGAAACACTACCGCAATAAGCATCTTCATAGAAATTTTTAGTCCATTGCGTAGATAAGCCAGAAGTATCTAAAGTCACATTTATTGGAAGCTCATTTTTATAATAACCTATATGCGCTCTTTCAACTCCCCAAACAGGTGTTTTTCCATAATCATATATACATATTGCTTCACCATTTTGATGAGGATAACAATAGTTAGTATTTGATGTGTTTCCTAAAAGAGGATATCTTATTTTTAAAAGATCAGATGTTTGTGATTGTATATTTGTATAAGTCATATCTCCTTTTAATGTAGGCCTTTTCTTCTCATCAAAATTTGCATCAGATAATAACGTCTTTGCACCACCCTGCACTAAGAAAAGGCCTGTTGAATTAGACGGGATATTATTTACAAATATATCAGAAGCAGATATGCTAGGAACATATAAATCATAATTAAAATCAAATGTGCTTGTAACATTATAATACAAGATTCTTGGAGATGTATCTCCTGTTTTTATATTAAAATAAACATTATCTATATTTACATTACCATTCCAAACAGAACCATAATCTTGTCGTAAGTTAATCATAATATTGGCTTGGTCAACACTTGAATTATTTAAATTTAGATTCCCTTTACCTGTTACATTAATTGAATGTAAACCGATTATAGAATTGGAAATATCTAAATTTAGCAGTGAGAAATGTGAGTCTATTCTATTTAGTTTAGAATTAACTATTTTCCAATTTTTTATATCACTAGTTCCGGTTAATCCACGGTAATTTTCATCCAACATATTAATTTCATAACACTCTTGTGTAGTTTCTCCTTCGTTACAAGTGTATCCTACATTCTCGAAAGTAATATTTGAGCTATAACCCATTCCTATATCATACGTGCCGTCCATACCTTCTTTACCATCAGAGGACTTACTTAAATGTACTCTAAAATTAGAATTTTTTATTGTAATATCTGAAGTTGTTTGTATAGTTAAGAAACCATTACTATAATACATTGGTTTGTCATTATCTATAATATAATGATTCAAGTTATCAATTTCAACGTTTGGTCTGTTAATTTTTAATCCACCTTTAACAGAACATTTATTAGATGTATTTCCCGAAGCTTTACAAGCTAAAAAATCTGATGATTTAGTTATAAAATTTATATTTTTTAAAGATAATGTCTCATTGGGAATTTCAAATACCTTAATTTGACCATTATTCTTGATATTAGTTTGTCCATTATCATACTTATATTCATATAAAAGATTGTTTGAATCACTAATTTTACCATTTGAATCAACTTTAAAATAATCCACTTTAGTTGAAGAACCCATTACTTGACCAGTACTATTATTAATTCTATTAATTAAATCTGTAGAATCTAAACCAATATAATAGTCATATTCTTCTTTAATATTGCTTTGAATTGGTTTTAAAATTTGTGAAAAATCAGTGGTTTCTGAATTATAAGTAAAATTTCCTATATTCCTACTCATTATAAGATATCTAGTTGCTGGAACAATAAACACTTCTGCTTTTCTTAAAGTAGCACCTGTATCATCTATTACTGTATCATCTATTATTATCGTTGAATTATTCCAATCCACATTTGTTTTTATTTCTATGGATAAATCATTTCCAGTTTCATCTTTAGGTAACGATGAAATATAATAAGTGCGATTTTTATTTGCTATTACTTCTATTCCTTTTTCATTAGCGCACTTATGAGCATAATAAATAGCCATTGCATCATTATCTTTTCCAGTTCCCATTGCATAAAAATCTTCATATGTAATATATCCTTTTTTTGTTACTCTTTCATCACAACTAAGAGTAGCAAAAAATTTTTGATCCATATCAGCCCAAATTATTCCTTCATCTGTAATAAATGCTAGATACGCTGATCTAAAATCATCATCTATAATTACTTTATCAATTGGTATTTTACCAGATGCAGAATATTTACCATTATCAATAACAAAATAACCAATAGTATCATTTGATTTATTAGTAAAAAGTTTAATTTTATAATTATAACCTTTATAACTATCATTATTTTCAAGTAGTATAGCATTTTGCTCATTTTCTATATTAGAAAAAATAATGTTTTCTTTTTCTTGTTTAATGTTTTCTAACACAAATTGTTTTTCTGCATCATTAACCATTTCTTCAACATTTAATTTAAACGCAGATATCTCAGCTTTTTTTATTATACCAAGTATAATAGGTGTCGCAATCATAGCAACAATAGCTAATATTACTATTACAGCTAACAATTCTATTAATGTAAAACCCTTTTTCTTCATTTTATCATTCATCCTTATTTAAATTTACCTTATATATATTCTTATAAGACTATTGTTATTATTAAATACTATTTTAATTATAACACTTATTCTTATTTTTTTCTACATTATTCTCGCAACTTTTTTTATTTTTTTGAATAAAAAAAGCAACCACATTTGTGTTTGCTTTAATTATACATTATTAGTTTAATGCTTCTTTTAATTTAGATCCAGCTTTTCCTTTAACTGCAACTCTTGCAGGTATTTTAACTGTTTCACCAGTTCTTGGATTACGTCCTTCTTTAGCAGCTTTCTTTTCAGCACTGAAAGTAAAGAATCCTGTTAAAGTTACTTTTCCTTCTTTTTTTAATCCTTCTGTTACTCCACCCATGAAAGCATCAAGTGCACGAGTAGCATCTGCTTTTGTTAATCCAGCTTCTTCAGCTATATAATTTACTAAATCTGTTTTAGTCATTATGACTACCTCCCTATCTAATTAATAAGCTATCTTGCTTACAATCTAATATTACCATATAAAAGGTAGGTTTGCAACAATTTTTGAAAAAAAACTTAATTTTTCCTTGTTTTTCAAAGAAAAAACTATTTATTCTTCTTTAAATAGTTTTCTATTGATTTAAACTCCGATGTTTTTAAATCAGTTGTACTTAACTCTTCAAATAATTTCTTTTGTTTCTTATCAAGCTTACTTGGAATTACTACATTTATTATTACATACATATTTCCTTTAGAACCAGAATGTAGATCTTCTACTCCCTTTCCTTTGAGTCTATGTTTATCTCCAGTATTAGCACCTGATTCAATTGTTAATTTAACATTACCATAAAGAGTTGGTATTTCTTTTTTACATCCTAATACTGCATCAGTAATAGTAATTGGTAGTTCTAAATATATATCATTTCCATCTCTTTCAAAAAGTTGGTGTTCTTTTACTCTAAATTCTAAATATAAATCTCCATTTTGTCCACCATTAGAGCCACTATCTCCTTTTCCAGATAATCTTAAACGATTTCCAGTATCAACACCTGCTGGAATTTTAACTTCTAAATCTTTGTTCTTTTTAACGCTTCCTGTACCTCTACAATGAGAGCAAGTGGATTCATAAGTTTTACCTTTTCCCTTACAATCAGGACAAGTAGTTCTAGTCGCAAATGTACCAAAAAGTGTATTTTGTTGCATAGTCACTGTACCATTACCATGGCAGGTAGAACAAGTTTTTTCTCCTTTGCCTCCCTTACCACGACATTCATCACATTCATCAAAGAAATCTACATTTATTTCTTTTTTGCACCCAAATACAGCTTCTTCAAATGTTAAATCAACTCTCATTAATCTATCACTACCACGACGAGCTCTAGATGAATTTCTACTAGATCCACCTCCGAATCCTCCAAAATTAGAAAAACCTCCGCCAAAAGCTCCACCAAATAAATCACTAAAGATATCACTGAAATCAAAATCAGAGAAATCAAATCCAGCTCCACCATTCATTTGATCAAATGCAGCATGACCAAATTGATCATATTGTTTTCTTTTTTGTTCATCCGAAAGAACTGCATAAGCTTCTTGAGCTTCTTTAAATTTTTCAGCAGCATCCGGTTCTTTAGATACGTCTGGGTGATATTTCTTGGCTAACTTTCTGAAAGCACTTTTAATTTCTTTTTCATCAGCATTCTTTGATACCCCTAAGACCTCATAATAATCTCTTTTATTCATACTTCACCTACTTAATTAATTTTTTTAATATTTTTTGCTTCTCTTCAAATAAAGATAGAGCTTCTTCTATTGGTTTTGGAGTTTCCATATCTACTCCAACTTTCTTTAATATATTTAAAGGATAATCATTTCCACCACTGCTTAAAAATACTAAATAATTATCTCTTGTTTCAGTATCTCCTTTAAGTATGCGACTAGCAATAGATAAAGCTGCACTTAATCCAGTTGCATATTTATATACATAAAATGGTGTATAGAAATGTGGTATTCTACTCCATTCATATCGTATATTATCATCACTTACCACATTATCTCCATAATATAATTTATTTAACTCATAATATGTATTAGATATTTCTTCTTCAGTTAAAGGAATACCATCTTGTTCTTTTTGATGCATAATCATTTCAAATTCGGCAAACATAGTTTGTCTATATAAAGTAGTTCTTACAGTGTCCAAGAAATCTACTAAATAAAATATCTTTTCTTCCTTTGTCTTAGCATTCTTATACATATAATCATTTATTAATACTTCATTTACTGTAGAAGCAATTTCAGCTAAAAATATAGGATAATTACTATCTACATAGTTTTGAGATTTTGAATAATAAGAATGCATAGAATGTCCTAATTCATGCCCCATTGTGCTAACTGCATCAACAGTATCATTATAATTAAGAAGCAAATATGGATATGAATCATAACATCCCCAAGAATAAGCTCCTGATCTTTTCCCTTCACCTGGATATATGTCTATCCATTTTTCATCAAAAGCTTTATTTAAATCATTTAGATATTTTTCTCCTAATGGTTTTAATGCTTCAAATAATATTTTCTTGCCCTCTTCAAATGGTATATTATCTTTGTCACACTTCACTAAATCCACATATATATCATACATATGAAGTTTTTCTAAATTTAACATCTTTTTTCTTAATTCCATATAATCATACATTAAATCTAAATTTTTGTGAACTGTATCTATTAAATTTTTATATACACTTACATCTATATTATCATTAAATAAACTTCTTTCTAATGTTGAATTATATTTTTTTACATTAGTTACAAATGAAGATTCTTTTATTTCGCCTACATAAGTTGAAGCAAGAGTGTTTTTTCTATTTTTAAAATAGTTATACATAGCATTAAATGCATTTTCTCTTACACTTCTATCCTTACTTTTCATAAAAACAAAATAATTACTTTGAGTTAGCTTAACATCTTCACCATTTTCATTCTTTATATAGCCTAAATCTATATCAGCATTATTTATATTATTAAATGTTTCACTACAGTTACCAAATGCATTTAAAGCACGTACATAAATATCTTCTTCTTTTTGACTTAGCGAATGTGGCTTAAAACGATATATATCTTCTAAATAAAATCTATACTCTTTTAATTTTTTATTTTCAGATATATATTTTAAAACAGTTTCATAATCACTTTCCATCATTTCAGGTTCTATAAAAGAAAATTGTTCACTTAAGCCTTCATTTAATTTTTCAATCTTCATTTTTAAAGCTTTAGTTTTGTTATCTTTAGTATCTACATCAAAAGCCATTTTAGAATAAACATATAATTTAGTTATTATTCTATCTTGTTCCTCAGTAGTTTTTAAGAAATTATACAAACTATCACTACTATCCATAATATGAGATTTAAATTCAAGTATCTTAGGAGTAAGTTCGTTTACCTTATCTATGTCTTTTTCTATTTCATTATTTTCTTTATACATTTTACTTAAATCCCACTTATATTCATTAGGTACTTCTGCTCTTGTCTTATATTCCATAGTATCTCCTTTTTATAATTTAAGAAGTTCTAGTTGCCTAGAACTTCATTTTATTTTTCTTCGTAATCAGCATCCATTACATCGTCTTTTTTAGATTTTTTATCTTTTTTATCTTCTTTTTCTTCTTCTGGTTGTTCTGCTTGTTGTTGTTTTGCAGCTTCTTCATAAACTTTAGTAGCAAGTGCCATAGCAGATTCATTTAATTTTTCAGTTTTAGCTTTGATATCTTCTATATCATCACCTTCTAAAGCTTCTTTTAAATCTTTAATTTGATCTTCAGCTTTTTCTTTATCTTTAGAATCAACTTTATCTCCTAAATCTTTAATAGCTTTTTCAGTAGCAAAAATCATTTGTTCAGCTTCATTTCTAGCATCAGCTTCAGCTTTACGTTTTTCATCAGCTTCACGATTTTCTTCTGCTTCTTTTACCATCTTATCTATTTCATCATCACTTAAGTTAGTTGAAGATGTAATTGTAATTGATTGTTCTTTATTAGTTCCTAAATCTTTAGCTTTAACATTAACAATACCATTAGCATCTATATCGAAAGTAACTTCAATTTGAGGTACTCCACGAGGCGCTGGTGGGATATTTGTTAATTGGAATCTTCCTAAAGTTTTGTTATCAGCAGCCATTTGTCTTTCACCTTGTAAAATATGAATGTCTACTGCAGGTTGATTATCAGCAGCTGTTGAGAATACTTGTGATTTACTAGTTGGAATAGTTGTATTTCTTGGAATTAATACTGTACAAATTCCACCTAATGTTTCAATACCTAGTGAAAGAGGTGTAACGTCTAATAAAACGATATCATTAACATCACCAGTTAATACTCCACCTTGAATAGCAGCTCCCATAGCAACTACTTCGTCTGGGTTAACTTCTTTAGAAGGTTCTTTTCCTAATTCTTTCTTAACTAATTCTTGTACCATTGGAATACGAGTAGATCCACCTACAAGAATTACTTTATCTATATCACTAGCTTTTAACTTAGCATCTTTTAAAGCTTTTCTAACTGGATCTAATGTAGATTCAACTAAATCAGAAATTAAGCTTTCAAATTTAGCACGTGTTAATGTAGTTTCATAGTTTAATTCAGCAGTAATAAATGGAAGTGTTATATCTGTTGAAGTAGCACTTGATAAAGTCTTTTTAGCTTTTTCAGCTTCTTCCTTAATTCTTTGTAATGCCATTTTATTATCACTTAAATCTACATCGTGTTCTTCTTTAATATCTTTAACTATGTAATCAATAATTCTTTGATCAAAGTCATCTCCACCAAGTTTGTTATTACCACTTGTTGATTTAACTTCAAACACACCATCTCCAAGTTCTAGTATAGAAACATCGAATGTTCCTCCACCTAAGTCATATACTAAAACAGTTTGACTTTCTTCTTGCTTGTCAAGTCCGTAAGCAAGTGCTGCTGCAGTTGGTTCATTGATAATTCTTTCTACATTAAGCCCTGCAATTTTACCTGCATTTTTAGTTGCTTGTCTTTCTGCATCGTTAAAGTATGCTGGAACAGTTATAACTGCACTTGTTACTTTTTCTCCTAAATAAGCTTCTGCAGTTTTCTTTAAATCTCCAAGTATCATAGCACTTACCTCTTCTGGAGTATATTCTTTACCATTTGCTTTAACCTTTTTATTTGTTCCCATTAATCTTTTAATAGAACTAATTGTATCTGGATTTGTTACAGATTGATGTTTAGCAGTTTTTCCTACTAAAATATCTCCCTTTTTGAAAGCTACTACTGAAGGAGTAGTTCTATCTCCATCAGCGTTTACTATAACTTTTGCTTCTCCACCTTCAAATACACTTACACAACTATTAGTTGTACCTAAATCTATACCTATTGTTTTTCCCATAATTTTTTCTCCTTTTCTTTATTATTTTTATCTTGTTCTTCTTTATCTATAGTTAGAAGTAATATATATAATTTAAATTTACAATCTGTAACTTCTTGATCCAAATAAAATTTATCATCTAAATTAAATTCGCTATATTGACCACATAAAGCCATAATTTGAGAAATTAAACCTAATTTTCTTTTATCCATATTATTCACTAACTTTAACCATTGCTGGTCTTATAACCTTATCTTTATAAATATAACCTTTTTGTAATACTTCTATTACCATTCCAGGTTCAACACCCTCTTTTTGCTCTAACATAATAGCATTGTGATAAGTTGGATCAAATGGTTTGTTAGCACCATCTATAGCTTTAACTTCAAAACTACCCATTACGTTTTGCATACTGCAATATATCATTTTAAATCCTTCTAAAAACTTAGAAACTTCATCATCTAAATTATCATCATCAAGTTTTATAGCTCTTTCAAAGTTATCCATAATTGGAAGCATTTGTTTAATTAACTCTTCATTACAGAACTTTAACATTCTAACTACTTCTTCATCTTTTCTTTTTCTATAGTTAATTAGATCTGCTTTAGCTACTAAAACATCTTGATCTTTCTTTTTCAATTCTTCTTTTAATTCTTCTATTATTTGTTTATATTTATTTTTTTCTTCTTTTTTCTTCTTTTTATCATTCTTTTTATCATCGTGTTCACAGTGGCACTCTTGTTCTCCTTCATGACATTTGCAAGTCTCATCACATTTGCATTCGTGTTCTCCACAGTGACAGTCTTCTGCACATTTTACATCTTCTGTACAAGTGCAATCATCTCCACAAGTACAATGTTCAGTACAATTACATTTTTCTTTTTCCATAGCTACCTCTTTTCTATTTACCATCTATATTGTCTTTTATGTAATTAAGAAGTGTAATTACTCGTTCATATTCCATTCTCTTTGGACCAATTAAAGCAATTGTACCTTCTTCTCCATTTACTATATATTTAGTTTTAATAACTGTTACATCATCATCAAAATCATTTTCACTACCTATATAAATATTTATACCATTATCTTCTTCTTTAATATTGTTTACAATTTCTTTATCTTCAAATTTACTAATTATATCCCTAATCTTGTCAGCATCATTAAATTCTGGTTGCATAAGTATATTTTTTCTTCCATTAACTCTAACTGATTCATTTGTAAAATCACTAAAAGCATTATAGAATGCATTATATAATACTTCGTGTTGTTTTACATACTGAGCTATAATTGGTTTTACTTGATATTCTAATACTTCACTAACACTATCTATACTAGTTCCAACTATTAATTTATTTATTAAATCAACAGTTTGTTTAATTTCAATAGAATCAACATCACCAGGTATGTAGATATTTTTGTGTTCCACATGACCTTTATCAGTAACTACAATAGCTACCATATTATTTTTATCTATTGGAATGACTTCTACTTTTTGAACTAAATTATGACTTGATTGTTTACCAAGTACAACTGTTGTATAATGAGTTAATTCTGATATAATTTCCATACTCTTTAGTATTATATCATTTACTACTAGTGATTTATTGTCAACTATTGTTTGAAGTTTTAGCATATCTTCTCCATTAAGTTCCCTAGGTTTCATTATATTATCTACATAATATCTATAACCTTTCTCACTAGGAACTCTACCAGATGATATATGTGTTTTTTCTAGTAATCCAATCTCTTCTAAATAATTCATTTCTGCTCTTATTGTAGCACTTGAACATTTCATTGAATCACATAATGCCTTACTACCTACTGGCCTAGCATTCTTTATATAATCTTCAACTATTAGTTTAAGTAGTTCTTCTTGTCTTTTACTAACCACTTTATCACCTCTTTAATATTATATAATTTTTTTATTATTATATAACTATTTTTTAGCACTATTTTTCTTCGAGTGCTAAAATAAGTATAACACTATATTTTGGCACTGTCAATAGAACGAGTGCTAAATTCATAAAAATTTCACAAAAAAAAGATTGAAACTCAATCTTTTTTTAAATTACTGCTAAATATATTTCCATTTATATCTATAAATATAGGACCATTCGATCCAGTAATTCCATAACTATAACTACCACTAACAACAGAAACAATATTCTTATATCCAAGATCTTTATTTACTTTAATTATATTATCTATTTCAAATTCAGTATCAGCACTTCCTACTGTACCATCCTCATTAATAAAATATACCATATTTCCAACATCTTGTCCTGTATTAATAACATAAAAACTTAAAACATTATCAGCTATTTTATATTCACCATATTTATTATCAAGAGTTGCATCATTATATTCTACATATAAACTTCCATTTGAATTTAAATATACTCTATAACCAGATGGAACAAAGTCATTCTCAATATATTTATAATTTTTGTTACTATCATTATATTTTGAAAATTCAGTTTTTAATTTATTAGCAAATATTTCATAACTATTCTCACTAATTTCTTGTTGTTCATTATTTTCTACATTTACTGATTCATTTGTTTCTTCAACTTTGTTGTTTTTGACAACTTTATCATAAACCAAATACCCACCTAAACCTAATATAATAACTATTAATATTGTTATTATTATGTTTTTATTCATAAAAACATCCTCCTTCTAATATCATTATATCTAAAAAAAAAAAAAAAAGCAAATAATTTTTTTAGAAAAATACGCTAAAAAAAGATAGAAACTATTTTCTATCTATAAACCAAACACCACTTATATCACAACTATTACTAGATGGAGCTGGATTTGGCATTTCTAATTTTATTAATGAAGGAAGTTTAAATCCTGAACCAAAAGCTATACAAGTTCCTGGTTGAAGTAATTTAATTTTTTTCAATATTTCAACTGTTATATTTGGTACCATTTGTCTTATGTATTCTACATCTGTTGGGTGTAACATTTTAAATATCAAGAAATTACTACATTGAGAAAGTGCTGTTGTAGAAAGTTCAGATGGTCTTTGAGAAATAAGACCTAATAAAATTGCATATTTTCTACCTTCTTTTGTTATTCTATCGAATATATTATAACCTATAACATCTATATCAGTATCATTTTGTACATATCTATGTGCTTCTTCTAAAACTATATGTATAGGAAGACTTGCACGTTTTTTTAAGTTCCTAACATATTCAAAAAATATTCTAGAATATATTTTAGTTAATGTTTTAGCAAACCTATCATCTACATAATTTATGTTAAAATTAATTATTTGAGCTTTTTTACCTTCTACAGTAGTTAATATTTCTTTTATAAATTGATCTCTAGATTGATATTCTTCTATATCAAAATATTTAGCATAATCACTATTAACTAAAGCCCTAAGTCTAACTTTTAATACATTATAATCATCGAATACTTTATTACTACTTAATACACCCTCAGAAATAAGTGCAAATTCAAAAGCATCATATAAATCTTTTAATGTGTATTTAAAACTTCCATCAGGCAAGCTTAGTTCTACATCTTCTGCTAAAAATCCATTAATAAATGTAGTTAATAATTCCATTTCTCTTATTTTACCAGTATTATCTATAAGTAAACATTGTTTTAACGGTCTTGTATATCCTGGTTGATAAATCGGAGTATCTAAATTTAAATCTTTAGTATTAAAATGACTAAGTACTGAAAATATTTGATCTCTAATTTGAGCTGGGGTATTACCACTAGAAAGTATATCAAGTAAAGCACGAGCTATTATATCGTTTTTACTTTTTAATACTTGGCTTTCTTCTCTTGCAAATATAGTAACTAATTTCATAGCCTTTTCTATTATAGGTAATTCATTTCTGGATTTAGCTTCAAGTAATAAAGCGATGTCATCTATTGTAAGCAACCACAAAGGTATTTTAACACTAGGTATATTACTATCATTAGTATTGGTAGTATAAGATTTAAAACTTATTTCAGGTACTTTTTTATTTAAATCTTGAAAAGCTGTGTGATATTCTCCGTATGCATCAAAAATTAAAATACTTGCTTTATAAGCTATAGAGTTTTGTTTTTCAAAAAGATTCTGTAATATGCGAGCCACACTACAAGACTTACCACTTCCAGTAGAACCAAATATAGCGAAATGATTACTAAAAAAATCATTTATACTAACTCCTATATCTACTCCATCATATATCGGACTTTTACCTATATATAAATCTTTTTTTTCATCATAATCTGGCATACCTAATATACTATTAATTTTTTCCTTAGATATAAGTTTAGAAGTCGCACTAAAAGATGGTTTTTTAGATATGCCAAATAAAAATTTACCTTCAAAAAATTCTCCAACTAAATTAATACTAGCTACACCATTTTTTATATCTACTATTTCACCTATTAATTTTCTTTCTTTATCTTCAAGTAATACATATAAATTAATAATATTTTGCATTTCTTCTAAATTTACATTTAACTTAAGAAAAATTATATTTTCTTCTATACTAATTATCTTACCTAGCATGTCATCACCTACTCTGTATTCATTATATCTTAAAATATAAAAAATTAAAAGACTTATTTATTTATCCACAAAAAAAAGCTTAAAAATTAAGCTCTTGATGCATATTTACCATCTGCAGTATATACAGATATAACTTCATCATTTTCAATAAATAAAGGAACCCTTACTATTAATCCGGTTTCTAATTCTGCATCTTTAGTAGCATTATTAGTAGTATTTCCTTTAACAGCAGGTTCAGTTTTAACAACTTTTAAATCTACTTGAGCAGGTAATATTATACCTAATAGTTCTCCTTCGTAGAAAGAAATTAAAACATCTAATCCCTCTTTTAAGTAATTAACATTATCACCTAATTGTTCTTTAGTTAAATCGATTTGTTCATATGTTTCCATATTCATGAAGTTGTAGGAATCTCCATTTGCATATAAAAATTGCATTCCTACTTTTTCAACCATAGCTTTTTCAAGTTTTACACCTGAATTAAATCTTTTTTCAACTATTGAACCTGTACGAAGATTTTTTAATTTTACTTGAACAAATGCAGCACCTTTACCTGGCTTAACATGTGAGAATTCAAGTACTGTATATATATTATCTTCAAAAAGGATTGTCATTCCATTTTTAATATCATTTACGTTAAACATTATATTCCTCCTCCCCTTAATAAAGTTTTAATTATTATTTAGCTTCTTTATGAAGAGTATTCTTTTTACATTTTGGACAGAATTTATTTAATTCTAAACGATCTGTAGTATTTTTTTTATTTTTTTCAGTACGGTAATTTTCTTCTTTACATTCAGTACATTTTAGAGTTATTCTTTGTCTAGCTTCTCCTTTTTTTGCCATAGTTTCTCCTCCTTTTTTTAATGTTTCCCATATATTATAGCAAATTATCTATAAATTTCAAAGTATTTTTTGCTAACTTTTTGACTTATTCGTGTATTTACACGACTCATGTTGTTATAAGTGACGTCTTCAGGCGCAACATCTGGTGAAATTACTGTAAAAACTACTTCTGGATTGTCATATGGAGCATATGCCGCAAATGTAGCAGTTGTAGTTGCAGTATCTATAGTTCCATCCCCATCTGTGTCTAAGAAACTTTGAGCAGTACCTGTTTTCCCAGCTGCATTATATCTATAATCTATATACGCAGCTCCCGTACCTCCAGGACTTAAAACTTGTTTAAAACCTTCCTGTACTCTTTGTAAATATTTGTCCTCTGTATCTACTTTATTCAATTTTTTTGACTCAGTTTCATAAATTATACTTGTTAAAGATTCTTCATTTGAATCAAAAACTGCCTTAAGTAAATAAGGTTGCATTCTAACTCCATTATTAGCAATTGTTGACATATATTGAGATATTTGTATTGGTGTATATGTATCATATTGTCCTATTGAGAAATCCAAAAGCAAACCTGATAATCTATTAGATCCTTTATATCCTAAAGATTCGTTAGGTAGATCTATTCCTGTTTTTATTCCTAAACCAAACTGCGCAAAAGTATCTCTATAAGTATCAAAAGCAGATTCATCTATTTTAAGCGGTTTATTGTATTTATAATTACCTTTACCTACTTTTATTGCAGTATAAAATTGATATACATTTGATGAATATTTTAAAGCAGCTAAGTCATCAATATTACCATAATTTCTAAATGAACATTTTATAGGTGTAGCCGCTATTTTTATGCATTCATCTTTTCTAACCTCACCAATAGTTAAAGCACCTGTATTATATCCTACTATATGGGATGCTCCTTTTACTATTGAACCAGGCGTTACTGAACCAGTTATTACTCCTGGAGTATAATCATATATAGAATAACTTCCATCTTCATTTACTACTATTTGTTTTCCTGCCATAGCAAGTATTTCTCCAGTATTTGGATCATTTATGATTACATATGATTTATCAAAATATTGTGTATTTTTCTCCTTTTTTGTAGCTACTAATTCTTCTTCTAGTATTTGTTCTACTGCTTGTTGAAGATTAATATCAATAGTAAGAACTATGTCATTACCACGTGATCCTTTAGTAAGTTCTGTATAACTACCATCTGAATTAACTTGATATGTAGCTTTTATTCCTTTTAAGTATGCTTCATATTGATATTCTATATAACTTGTACCAACTCTATCCGTTAAAGTGTAACCTTTTTCTAAATAATACTCTTTTAAATTATATGGAATACCACTACTACTAGATGATACACTACCAAGTATTGTTTTAAATGTATTACCATAAGGATAATATCTTTCCCAATCAAGTTTAACATTAAATCCAGGTAAAGTATTTATATTCTCAGCTATTTTAGCATATTCTTCATCTGTTACATCTTTATTTTTTATTGTCTTTTCTGTATAGTAATAACCTTTGTTCATAAGATTATATATATAACAGGCTTCTTTATCTTTCTCGTCATATTCAGCTATATCTTCTTCAGTTACTCTTTGTAGTTTTAATTCTTCAATATCATCACTAGTAAGTTTTCTGTTTTCATAATCTTCCCATTCTTCATCAGTTATTCTTTTCTTTGATTCTTCTTTATTATTTAATATCCAAAAATTCTTTAACATCTTTTCTGTTAATTTAGTATAATCTACATCTATATATTCAGCAACTTTATAAGCAGTTTCTATTTCTTTTTTAGTTGTTATTTTATTTGGCTTTTTATAGTAAATAGTTTTTATAGACTGATTATCTACTATAATATTTCCATTCCTATCATATATTCTGCCCCGAGGTGACGAATCTCCCTGAATAATATTTACTGTAAGGGAGGTCAATTTATCACTGTAATGCTTATTTCTTATTATTTGTACATAAAATAGAGTTGATAATAACAAAGACATTATTGCAATTATTAAAATTACTAATATTTTATATCTTTTTTCAATTGTTTCTTCTATATTAATTTTCTTTTTGTGATACTTATACTTGTTTATTTTTTTCTTCATTTATTATTTTAAATTGAAAAAAGAGTTTATTTATTATTATCATTAAAATCACCTACTATTATTTTATTCATTATTATTCTATTTAATCATATATTATAATGGTGAATATATGAAAGGTTTAATCAAAAATTATATCGATAAATTAACTATACAGAATTTAAGCGATTTTGCTTATAAGAATGGTATTAATTTAACAAACAATGAACTTCAATACTTATTAGATTTGACTAAAAATAATTGGGAAGATATGTTAGTTAATGAAGATAAGTATTTAAATTTAGTTCAACAGAATATTAATTCTGAAGCATTTGTTAAAGTTAAAGAATTATTTTTATATTACAAAAATAAATATAAAGGATATTTATTTTAATATATCTTCTATTAAGTGTTCATTAAAAGTTTTATTTCTTATCATTTCTATTTCCTCTTTATATGGAGGATTTTGTTCTACATAAGGAGTTTCTAATATTTTAGGAATTCCTTTTAGTTTATCATGATATATTATTTTTATTAAGTTATCAAAACCAATATTTCCTATTCCTATATTATCATGTCTATCTTTATTGGCACCTATTATATTTTTTGAATCATTTATATGTATTACTTTCAAGTAATTTAAACCTATTACTCTATCAAATTCATCTAATATATCATCAAAATTACTTAAATCATATCCTGCATCATTTAAATGACATGTATCCATACATACACCTATTTTATCTTTTAGTTTTACTCCATCTATTATCATTTTTATTTCTTCAAAAGATTTACCAAGTTCACTACCTTTTCCTGCCATTGTTTCTAAACATATAGTTACTTTTGTATTTTCAGTTAAACAAGTATTTAAAGAATCTATTATATTTTGTATTCCCACTTCAACTCCAAGACCAACATGACTTCCTGGATGTAGGACTAATTTATTTACTCCTAAACTTTCTACTCTACTTATCTCTTCTTTTAAAAATCTTACATTGAAATCAAAATTATTAGAGTTTGCTAAATTTATTATATATGGAGCATGTACTACTACATTTTTTATATCTATATTATTTTCTTTCATTAATTCTAAACCTTTTACAGTTAAATCATCATTTATAGGAACTCTAGCTGTATTTTGAGGAGCTCCCGTATAAAACATAAATGTATTAGCATTATATCCTAATGTTTCTTTGACACTACCTAATAATTGATCATCTTTTTTAAAAGATACATGCGAACCTATTATTAATTCCATTTTTATCACCATTATAAGTATAACAAAAAAACATACTATTTTAAATATGTTTTTATTTTTTTTCTAATGTATCACACATTTTATTTATAAACTGAGCACTTATATCTTGAAGAGTGTTTAAATAAGCAAATAAAGCGTGTAGAAATTCTTCCTCTGTTATATTTTTTCTATTTATGTTTAGCATTTCTTTATTAAGCATCATATTAGGCATAACACCAAACTTTGTGCATATTTTTGAATAATTAGAAATAATTTCTTCTAATTCATCTATTATTTCTTTTCTTTTTGTTTCTTTTGGTAGAAGTTTGTAATATTCCATTAATCCACTAAAAGCTTCTTTTTGTACTTCCATTAAGCTACCTTCTTCATAACTTTCTCTTCTATGTATTCTTGTTTTTGTAATTCATTTAAAACACCTATAATTCTAGTAGTAGCTAATTTCATATTACTTATTTTTTTATATTTTTCTTTAAATGCATAATAACTATTTTTATTTTTTTCTTCTATTCCAAATTTTCTATTCTTTACTTGTTCTGTTCTTTTCTTTTCATTAAGACCAGTTATTTTATTTAACTGATCATCTAAATATTTTAATTCTGATTTCAAAGCATTTAATTCATCACTAGAAGGATTATTTGAATTTAATAGAGTTGCGTATTCATTATATTTTAATTCTCTTTGTTTTTGTACCTCTTTTTTGTCAATACCTATAATCATCTTACATCCTCCTACTCTATTAATTATATAAAAAAAGAAGAACTTAGTCAATGACTAGTCTTCTAATTTTTTTAAACTTTTATGACCTTTCATAATCTTTACAATTCCATGAGGATGAGCAAATGCGATTGTAAGTATTGAAGATTCAACGCTTATAATAACACCCTCCCCATATTTATCGTGTATAACTTTTTCTCCTGGTGTATATTCTTCATACTTATTAATATTAGAGCTTCTAAATATCTTACTAAGTTTACTAGTAGAATTTTGTTTTATTTCTTCTT
This sequence comes from Bacillota bacterium, assembly GCA_015059155.1. Taxonomy (GTDB): domain Bacteria; phylum Bacillota_I; class Bacilli_A; order RF39; family UBA660; genus UMGS1613. Next base: position 165,041 of record SVAX01000001.1, read on the forward strand.
TATCTAGATATTCATCATCTATTTCACCAATAAATCTACTTGGTGGATTATAACTATCTTGCCCATATAATAATCTTTTCTTAGTGTTTAATATAGTTAATTTTTCTTTTGCTCTAGTCACAGCAACATAACATAGTCTTCTTTCTTCTTCTATTTCATCATTGCTATATAAACACATACTATGTGGAAATACGCCTTCTTCAAGTCCTATTATAAATACATGATTAAATTCTAATCCTTTAGCTGAATGAACTGTCATAAGAGTTACTACATCCGTACGATTTTTGTGCTCTTCAACATCCGATACTAAACTTATCTCATCCAAAAATTCAGCAAGAGATACTACTCCATATTTATCTTCATAACTTTTAGTTATTGATTTAAACTCTTCTAAGTTTTCTAGTCTCCCCCTAGATTCTATTGTATCTTCTAATTCTAATTCTTTTCTTATACCAGTTTTATCTAACACTAAATCAACTAGTTCTGTTAAAGATAATTCCTCACTCATCTGTTGGAATTCAAATATTAATTTTTTAAATTCTAGCTCTTTACCACTATCAATAGTATTAAATATACTTTCATTTAAGATATTTGCCTTAGTAGTTAAATTTTCCATAGTCTTAAGACCTATACCTCTTTTAGGTACATTTATTATCCTATTTAAACTTATATCATCACTAGGATTATAAATGAGTTTTAAATAGCTAATTAAATCTTTAATTTCTTTTCTATTATAGAAATAAAAACTGCCTACTACTTTATATGGAATATTTTCTCTTAAGAAAGCCTCTTCTATATTTCTTGATTGAGCATTAGTTCTATAAAGAACAGCTATATCTTCTAAATCACAGCCCTCTTTTATTAATTTTTTAACACTAGTAACAACATAATTAGCTTCATCTTTTTCATCATCACATCTTTTATATTTAATTTTATCACCTGCATTATTATCAGTCCAAAGTTCTTTTTCTTTTCTATTTTTATTATTCTTAATTATATCGTTAGCTGCATTTAATATATTTTTTGTAGAACGATAATTTTGTTCTAAAAGAATTACTTTAGTGTTTTTATAATCTTTTTCAAAATTCAAAATATTTTTATAGTTAGAACCTCTAAATCCATATATACTTTGATCTGGATCTCCTACTACACATATATTTTTATATTTCGCACTTAACATTTTAGTAAGAATATATTGAACTCTATTTGTATCTTGATACTCATCTATAAGTACATATTTAAATCTTTCTTGATAATATTCTAATACTTCTTTATTTTCATTAAATAAAATTATTGGAAGCATTAATAAATCATCAAAATCTAAACTATTATTTACTTTTAATTTTTTTTGATATTCAGTATATACTTTAACAGTTATTTCATCTATTTCATTATTAGTAAACTTATCTAATTCTTCAGGTGACATTAATTCATTTTTCGCACTACTAATTTTATTTCTTATCGTTTTAGGATTAAAAAATTTTGGATCTAAATTCATATCTTTTAATATTCTCTTTACAGTAGAAAGCGAATCATCTGAGTCTATAATTGTAAAGTTAGATTTAAAACCAAGTTTTTCATAATGCCTTTTAATTATTGAAAGTCCAAATGAGTGAAATGTAGATATTTGAATCATGTTAGAACTTACACCTAACATATTTTCTACTCTACTTTTCATTTCATTTGCAGCTTTATTTGTAAATGTAATGGCAAGTATATTGTATGGATCTATTCCTTTTTCTTCTATTAAATATGCAATCTTAGTAGTAAGTACTTTAGTTTTACCTGATCCAGCTCCCGCAAGTATCAACATAGGTCCATCAGTATTTATAACTGCTTCTTTTTGTTTATTATTTAAACTATCTATATTCATAATTCACCTCTATCCACTAGTATCAATTATATCAAACATAAGTTTGTAATTCAATAGTTTTTAAAAATATTAACTAAAAAATTTTTCTTGAATATAATACTTATGAAACAAGGAGGAAATTTTTTGAAAAAGATTATTGTTAGTTTAATTTGTTTATTGCTTATTGCGATAATTACAATTGGGATATTTATGGGTAAGGGTAAAAATAATTCTAAAGATAATTTAACAAAAATTACAGTAGCTGAGGTTGCTCATAGTATATTTTATACACCTATGTATGTCGCTGATAGTTTAGGTTATTTTGAAGAGGAAGGTTTAAATGTAGATATAATACTTACTAGTGGTGCGGATGCGGTTGCTGCTAGTGTAATGAGTGGAGATGCGCAGGTAGGTTTTTGTGGTAGTGAACAATCTATATATATTTATAACGGTGGAGAAAAAGATTATTTAGTTAATTTTGCTGGATTAACTAAACGAGACGGAAGTTTTATAATTGGTAGAACGGATGAAAAATTTGATATAAAAAATTTAAAAGGAAGTCATATTATTGCTGGGCGTGAAGGTGGTATGCCTGCTATGACACTTGCTTATACTTTAAATGAAAATGGTATAGAGTTAGATGAACTAGAATTTGATACATCTATAGCATTTGCTTCTATGTCAGGAGCTTTTATAGGTGGTACTGGAGATTACGTCGCTTTATTTGAACCAACAGGTATTCAACTTGAAAAACAGGGATATGGGTATGTTGTTGCTTCTCTAGGAGAATTAGGTGGTGAAGTTCCATACACTACTTTTATGTCTAGAAAAAGTTATCTTGAAGATAATAAAGATATTATAGAAGGATTTACAAAAGCTATTCAAAAAGGACTTGATTATACATTTAATCATAGTGATTCGGAATTAGCTGAAATTATAACTGATTATTTCCCTCATACTTCTAAGAATGATTTAACTGAAACTATTAAAAGATATAGGGATGCGGATTCTTGGTACTCTACTACTTATATAACTGAAGAAGGTTTTAATAGAGTTCAAGATATTATGGAAAATTCTGATAAACTTGAAAAAGTTGCACCTTTTGATAAATTAGTTAATAATGAATATAACAAAAAATAATAGATTTTTTTCTATTATTTTTTATTTGGTCTTTTTTTCTTCAAAAAAAGTCATATTCATCCCATTTTCATTATTCGTATTTATAACATTAACATTAAATCTAACTACTTTTTCTACATCCTTCATAGCCTCTTCTTTTGAATATCCTTCTGCTAATCTAACATTATAAAGTATTTCTTTGAATTGTGCTAAGCTAGGTCTTGATACAGATAAATATTTTTTTATTTCTTCATCTTCCATTTTTTCTTTTAGTGAGTTTTCTAAAGCATGTTGATATAGAGATGTATTTTCCGAAAATGGTTTTTCATAATCTTCTAATTTTTCATTTAAATGTAATTTAAATAAAGTTGGGATAGTATCATATGGAAATATGTTTTTATAATCTTCTGCTGGCACTAAAAAATATCTATATAAATCTAATGCATTATAATCAGTTGGAATGTTATTATGTTTAACACTATCCCAAGTAGAATCTAATATGAAAATACCATTAATATTATATTTATCATCATCTATTTTTACAATATTTCTGGCATGACCTCCCCTATTATTACCATCCTTATCATAACAATTAACACTAACATGTCCAACTTTAATACCTGTATTAAGATTTTCTACTATTTCTTGTAAAAATCTACTATAACCTACACAAACTATATTTCCTGTTTCTAATATACGGTGGGGTTCTCTAGAATCCATTTTTTCATTCAAACTTTCATTATATTTAAATGTTTTCATAAAATCAAATGCAAACATTAATTTTTCAACTGGCGAAAGATTAGTACCATTTATAATTTGTGTTGTCCATTTTATTGTCTCTTGCAATCCCACAAATTCATCATAAATTGCATAATCTGTTGGACCATATTTAATATATAAATTTGTATTACTAGCTACACTTTCTAAAGATGAAAAATCTTTATCGTAGTAAGTTTTATTTTTTATATCATAAGTAATTTTTTCTATTTTATATCCTTTTTTAGTTAAGAAATCAAATATATATGTTATATTATTTGTGTTATTTGTTTCTACCTTAATATTATCAATAATATTATCTTCTTTTAAATATATATCAATAAAACTACCATCATTAAGTTTAATCTTAGTTGTTTTTTTTATTTTATTTCCATTATATTTAAAAATATTTTCTATAAGAGTAATATCGTGTAAATTTATTTCCATATAATCACTAGATGTCATTTCATCTGATTGTATAATTAAATCTTTGTATGAAAGAAATTTTTTAGAAGAACTACAATAAGAAAATCCTTCAGTTTTATAATAATCATTATAATTATAAATACAATGACTATTAATTTCCTTAATAGATGTATTTTTACTTAAAAAAATAATTTGTTCTTCTGTTAAATTTGCGTAATCAGTAATTTTTAGTGTTGATAAATTAGGAAATGTTTTTAAAAAATCTATATCATAATCGATAAAATCACAGGGTACTTCAATTTTTGTAATAGTTTTAGGTATATAATCTCTTATATCATAATAAAACTCTTTATTGAATATTAAAACATTTATTTCCCCTTTATCATAGGTTATACCCAAATCACTCATATAATTAATATCATCTTGTCTTTTTAAAATATCATCTATATCTATCGCTATCTCATTTATTTTGAAAACATCAGTTTGCGTTGATATATATTGTCTTAATTCTTTTAATAATGGCTTGTATGAATTTTCAAATTGTTCTTTAAATAAATTTTCTTTAACATCTGATAACAACATATGCATCACCTACTATAATTAAAGTATAACATTTATAAATTACAATATCAATAAATAAATTATAAAATATCACTATTTTGCTATGCTTTTCAACAAGTAAAGTACTTTATTTATAACCACTAACAAACTATTTTTATATGAAAATTCATTTGAATATAAAAATAGTAAAACTCATTACTGTTACTTCACTGATACCTCACGAATGATGTAACTGAAGTTATTAAAAGTTAGTTAATAATAAATACAAGAAAAAAATAATAGAATTTTCTATTATTTTAAATACTTTCTTTAAGAAATTTAGCTAGTGCTTCATTACCTTCCTCTGTTAAATGAATCTTATCGGGCATTAAATACTCTTTATGATCTTGTAATTCATCATAAAAATCTATGATAGTTACTTCATCATTTAAATCAAAAAATTGATTGTTAGTTTTTAATACATATATTTTTTTATCCTTACACATATCAACTAAAATTTTATAATCTTCTATACTTAAATAAGAAAGACTATCAAAAGCAAATACTACATTATAATTTAAAGTATCATTATTGATTTCTTCTTGTAATTTATTTTTTATTGTTTCAAAATTAAAGTTTTTATCTATAACAAATTTATGAGTACTATATTCACTTTCTATATCATTATAAACATTTAATAATATATCATTTCCAAAGAAAGTTATTTTTTCTTTTTGCTTTTCCTCATATTTATTTATAAGTTCTTCTTTTTGTTTATTATATTTTTCTAAATACGTATTATAAATAGCCTTATAAATAGCTTCCGTATATGCTTCTCTACCTTTCCCAGTTAAATGAATACCATCAGCTAAAAAATATTCATTATGTCCTTTAGATATAGAATTCCAATCTATAATATATACATTACTATATTTATTTGAAAGACTTTGTAATTCGCTATTAACATTTACATCTCTATCGTTAGTAACCGTTAACCAAAATATTTCCCTATTTTCACAAAGTTCTATAATCTTTTTCTTACAATCTAAAGAACAGTCTCCATTAGCACCTAAGTTAAAAACTATAGGATCTCCTAGCATATTATTATTTTTTAAATTAGTTAATATTCCATGAGCTACCCATGCAGTTCTAGATATTTGAGCATCAAAATATCCATTAGGGAATTTGTCATAAAGATTAGTTACAGCTCCTAACATAACAGAATCCCCTACTCCTACTATAGAAAGATTAGTTACTACTTCGTTTAATTCGTTTTCTATATTTTCTAAATTAGCAAGTTTTTCTAAATAATTATTTTGTTCTTGTTCTAATTGTTCTTTATATTCCTTTTGTTTATTTTGTATCATTTGCTGATTTTGTTCTAATTGTTCTTCTAATTTTTTCATTTCTTCTGTATGATCTTCAGCTACTATATATTTAAAAGCTCCATATAAAGTAATAATCAAAATAATTGAACCTATAATATATCTTAATACCTTATATTTATTTTCTTTAAATTTAACTATAAAATGTAATATCCATGATAGAAGGAGTGTTGCTAATATTACTATAATTATTTTTAAATACCAAGTAATATTAGTATACTGGAACAAAAATATTACTGGATATTGTACTAAATATATTTCATAACTAATTCCTGATAACCATTTAATACATTTATCAAATATTGATAAATTTTGCTTTTCTTCAATAATTCCATATTCAATTAATCTGCATGAAATAAGTGTGACTAAGATCATAGCATAAGGAAACAAAATCGATTTAGCATCTATAAATATAAACAAAACAATACTAATTAATATATATGAATAAAATATTAATTTTTTTATTTTATTTTCATTAATGAATTTTGGAATTACTTTTCCATAATACTCATGTATAAAGCCTAATAAAACGCCAAATAAAAGTGAGAATAATCTAGTAAAAGAACTATAATATGTAACCATTATGTTATTATCTAAACTATATTTATAAAATATTAAAGTAAATATAAAAGTTAAACTTGAAATAACTATTATACAAACATGCTTATTTATTTTCTCTTTTATTTTTTTTAATCCTATAAATATAAATGGAAAGATTAAATCAAACTGTAACAGTATAGCAATATACCATAAATGTATAAAAGGTGAATTAACATGTCTAGCAAAGTAATCTAAATTAGCGCTTAATTGCCAAAAATTATTATATCCAAACAAAATCGAAGTTGTTTCAGGTTTTAAATTTAACCAATTAATATTAGGTATAAATGAAATAATTGCTATTGATATAAATACTACCAATAAAAGAGGTAAATATATTTTTAAAAGTCTATTTAAATAATAGTCTTTAAGTGATATTTTTTCTTTTCTAAATAGAGATTTGCAAGATAAATATCCGCTTAAAACGAAAAATGAGCAAACAGCTAAATATCCACCTTTTAACGCATTTAAATGATATAGCAAAATACCAATACAAAATAAAACTCTAATTAAATCTAAATTTTTATAATACTTCTTACTACTTTTCATTCACTCCACTACTTTCTCTTATATCCTATTTTAATTATATCACAAAAAAATAAAGTTTACTATTTTTATATTTAAGGGCTGAAATTATTATTATAAAATTTATTCTTTCATATGATAAAGCAGAAAGGAGAAATTTATGAATAATAATGATAACGAGTTAGTAAGATGGGCTATGGAAAAAATCAGATGTGATGAAAAACATAGACCTGATTGCTGTGTAGTTGTTGGGCCTACTGGACCTACTGAACGATTGTTTAAATCTTCAAATAGAATAATCATAGATTCAAGCTAAAATTCCTTTTAATGAATAATAAAAATGACTATTTCAATTTGAATAGTCATTTTAAAATATTATCTACGTTTTATTGTATTAAAGTCATCAGGTAAGAATGATAAGTCAATATCATTTGGAATATATCTTTGTTCCAAAACATATTTTGCAGATGATTTTAAACTATTTAAAATTTGTTCCTGTTTTTTTGGCTCTGCTATCTTTTTATATCTTTCTTCTGATATAGTCATACTATTAAATCTCATTAAAGTTGTTAATACATCTTTTAATGGAACATTACCTTTTTGTTCTGGAGCAAATTTTTCATAACTTACTAATCCAGCACCAATTATAGTTGCTGAAAAATCTTCTAATCCATATCCATATTCTTCTCTTAATCTTTCCATTCCTGATGAATAATTACCAACATTATAATCTGCTGAAAGTGGTTGATATGGTCTCATTGATTCAACAACATATTCAGTTGCACCTGTAATATCTTCTTTATTTCCATTAGTCCATAAAGCAGCAGTATTACCACTTAATACATCTTCATAAGTTTGAACTTCGTGTAGCCAACCTTTGCCTCTGTTTGGAATATCCATTACTTTACCTTTTTTAAATAATCCTAATCTAAATGTTGTAATATAGCGTCCGTGCTCATCTTGTTTTTCTTCCTTATAAATTCCTATATAAGTATTTGATACATCAACAAATAAAGTTCCTTTTTCAATTTCTTTGTCATTTAAATTAAAGTTTGGTGCATAATCACCATTTAATTCAATATAATTTTTTTCTGGTTTTGGAACATTTTTATTATTATTATTTATTGTTCCAAAATCATATTCATTTTTAGCAACTGGTGTTTCAGCAACAGGTGCTTCTGGTGTTTGAGCTCTTTCTTGCATTTTCTTTCTTATTTCATCAACAACTGCTTGTGCGGCTCCTGGTCCATTATCTCTATCATATAAGAATTCATTTAATTCTTCATCATTTGATAAATCAACCTTCATTACTTTTCCATATAAATAATCAAAATATGTTGATTCTTTTAACATTTCTCTTGCGTCTTCAACAGTTAAATTTCTTGCTCTTTGAAGCATTCCAAATCCTTGTTGACGTGAATGATTATAAAGTTCAACTAACAATTCTGCTTTATCTATTCCTTTAATATTTATCATATATAGTACCTCCTATAATATATTATAACATATTTTTATATATTTTTTTGTTTTTTAGTTAAATTTATTTAATTTTTTGTTCGTAAACTCGTCTTAATGTTTTAGCTAACTTAACTTGTTGAATATTTTTATACATATCAGTTTCTCTTGCATATCTAACAGTTTGATCTACCTTTATGCGTCCTCTTTCTTTTGGTGTAGTAGCAAATTCTAATACCAAATTTTCTTCAGGTGTTCCTTCAAAATTCCAGCCAGACATAAAAACAGTTTTACAAAATTCATTTAATCCAAATGGATATTTAGCTGGATTAGCATAGTATTGTTGTTTTCTTACATTATATAATACTTTTAATAAAATATCTGCTGATATTGGTGTATCAAAATATTCTACTAATTCAACTAATTTTTCAACGATTTTATCTTTGTTTGGTCTAAGTGCTGCTGGTGCCATAGGATTTAGATAAATCTTATCAATTAACGTTCTATTATTTGTTAAATGCGCCATATGATTTATTGATTTTACCATTTCATCTGATAATCCTTCAAATCCAGCTTCATCAACTTGTTCTTCAAACTCCCAAGCTATATCACTAGAAAAATAAGGAAATGCTGTTTCTACAATACGTCCATTATCAATTTCGTCCATTCTTTGCTTTGTCATAGCAAAATGTTTATATGAGTATAAAAATTCTGTATCAAATTCATCTTTTTTATTATCCCAAGTAGGATCAAAATAATAAATTCCTTCAACACCATATTTATCATCTTTTACAAATATTACATTTCTAGCATGTCCTTCTTTTTGATCTGGTTGCATTAAATATACAGTTCTACATTCAATTCCAAGTTTTTCAACTAATGTTTTAAATATTTTTGCATATCCAACACATACAATTTTATCACCTAATAATGCTGTTGTTAAATTTCTTGAAATCATTTTATCTTCGTTTTCATCTACTTCAACATAAACCTTATCTCTTACCATATCATAAGCATACATAATTTTTTCTAATGGCGAAAAATTATATTTTTCTATATCATTAATTCTTTGATTGATTGAATCAATAGTATCTTTATATTCTTTAAATGTAATTAAATCATCATTTCCAGATATTTGAAAGTAAATATTTGAAGTTTCTGTTCCAAAAGCTTCACTTACTTCATTTACCAATTTTGGATCCAAATCAAAATAATCTTCAAAAATTATTCTCTTTGTTTTTAAAATAGGATTTCTTTTTACAAATTCTGCAATTTCTTTTGGCTCATAATAAAATATTATATCATCAGCATTTTTAATATATTGTAATCTATTGTTTTTTATTTGTTTTAAAAATTCAACGTGTTCTGCATTTTCTTTAACTACATCAATATTAAAATCTATACTTTCATCAAAATCATAAGGTTTTGATATAATGTCTTCAAAAGTGCCTTCTAATGTTGTTCTAATACGTATCTCATAATCATAAGGATAAATGCTACTTGAAACATCTGTTCTAAATAGATTTTCTTCTTCATCAAAAGAACTGATTATTAATTTACCTTTCATTTAAATTTCCCCCTAAATATTTTTTACCTAGTTAGTGTTTTTACTAATACTTTTCTTGCGCTAGAAACAGCATAACAATAACTATCTCCCGAAGTGATATAATCTTCTTTAAAATCCCCATTTGTCATTCTATCTCTTAATGATTTTATTTGTTCTATTTTTGATTCTATGTCTTTATCATAAATACTACCAAAAATACCAACTGTAATATTTTCACCTTTATTATGTAATTGTTCCCAATCTCTGATACAACTTTGTTCGTAAGGATTATGTGTTAAAAATCTTCTTACATATTGAGTATCAATAATTTCATATTGATTTTCACCTTTATTATGTTTAATCATAACAGGTGTTCCTTTATATACTGCAAAATCAGCAGTAATTATTTCAGCATCTGTTCTTTGTATTCCTTCAGAATATGGAGTAATCATATGAATTCCTGTATCTAATGCTATTGTATCGTGTTTACCTTTACCAATTTCAACACTTTCTTCACTAATTACACTTGGGTGTACGTCCATATACTCAATAAATGAAGTATAATCTTGTCCTATAAGTTTACGAGATTTTACCCATTCACTAAACTCTGATATAAATGCTTGTGAATTAGTATCTACATTTTTTGTTCCAGTAGCTTGTTTAAATTGTTCTACTAAATTTTTTAAATATTTTTCCATTTTATATTCCCCCTAAAAAAGACCCATTGAGAATACAATGAGTCTTTAAGTGTATTTAGTTATTTTGCAACCCCCATTGTTCCACAACTGCTTAAATTATAGCATATTTAAGGGGTTTTGTCAAATTGTGTCAATATTTTAGTGGCTTCTTCCAGAACTTAAAGATTGTTCTTGGTGCGCTTCCATAACCCTGACTAATTCAAGTAATTTTGGATAGTCAACATCTGGGTGTAGTTCCATATAACCATTTCCAACTTTTCTATAAATTCCGTGTCCTTCTTTCATGCCTCTATAAGCTAATACGGCCATAACTTGTTTAGCTTCTTCAGCTTGTTTACTACCTTTTTGAACTTGTTGTTGTTCTACAATATAATTGCCTTCACTAATTCCTACTAAAACATCAACTAATTCTGATTCATACATATAAACGATACCTCCTATCATCTATAATTATACCATAATTTTTATTATAATTATTATATTCATTGACAATTTAAAAGATTTTTATTTATTTACTTTTTGTTTTGTTTATTATTTCATAATATTCTTTAAAATCTTTATATGTTATTTTTATTATATCAATAGGTTGTTTTTCTTTAAAACATTTATATTGATATGAGTCATTATCTTTTATCATATCATCATCTTTTAAAAATACATAAATATATCCAACAATATTTTCATCAATATTTACATTTTCCATAGTCATTAGTGGTAATTTATTAGAATTTGTAATTTCAAAATTCCATTTTAGGCCTTCGCTGTTTGCTTTAATTGTGTCTTTAAAAGCATAAGGTGTAGCTTTTAAAAATGACGGAAATAGAAATATTGCATTTGCTATATTTTGTTGATTGCCTGTTGTGTCATAAGATTGATTAGGTTTTAATACCGATAACATTTTAGGACTACCGTGAAATAAATAAGTAGGATTATCTATATCTTGATTTAAGTATTTTTTTAGCATTATACACCTCACGTTAATTATACTATAATTTTTTAATAATTTTTTATAGCCATCAAATAATTAGCATATTTTCTTTAAATTTTACCTGTATTTATTTTTCTAATGATAAAAATTCTTTCATTCCAACAGGATCCAAGCTTATTAATGTTTCAAAATTTAATTCACACACATCAAAAAATTCATATCTATAAACATTGTTTATTATCTTTTTTTCTTTTAATGTTTCTATTAGTCCGGATTCTATGATAAAACTATCTAAAAATGCAACATTGTTATCTTTTATATTCATAGATGAATCATTATTTGTAATATTTAATGTTTCTTCATCATTTTCTAGGTAAACACATATTCTTTTATTATTTTTATACCAAGATACTTTTAAAGTATAATCATTGTTTTCAAATTGTATTTTCATTTAATCCTCCTTATTTTCTTCCTACTGAATTTTTACTTGCAACATTCATTGAAGCTTTTAATCTTTCTAATTCAATATTTTTAATTACAACTGGATTAGCCAGTTTTGTTCTATATCTATCAAGAGCTTCTTTTTCAGACATAGGTAAAACTGATTGTAATATACGAATATAGTCTTGTTTAATATCTTCATCATATAGATTAGCTCCATTTAATATTCTATCTGCAATATCACTAAATTCTGAATCCTTTGTCTTAATCTTTTTAGATTTTATTACTACAGCTAGAGCATGACAAATATTATATTTCACTACTTTTGGAACAGTACCAGTTGCTAGTTCTGATTCTAGTGCTGTTTTTTCTTCACTAATATCAACACCTGATTTAACTATTTCATATAATTGTTGATCCGTTATTAAATCAAGTTTTGATTTTTTATATTTTTCTATTTCTATAACTTTCACTAACTTTTCTTTTTTTAGTAATTGAATATATTTTTCTTCTGGTGTTTTATCAGCTGAAGCAAAATCATTTTCTTCTAAAATTTTCAACATTTGTTCTCTGATGTTATCATCATATAAATTAGCTCCGTCTAATATTTGATCTGTTATATCTGCAAATATTCCAGAACGGAAAGCTTGATTTATAGGTCTTGCCATTAATACTGGTATCTCACCACGAGCAAGCATATCATCTATTTTCTTTTTATCTTCTTCTATATCAATATTAGATGATACGGTTTCATATAACTTTTGATAACCTAAATTACCAGTTAATTCTGTTTTATATCTTTCAAGTTCTATTGCTTCAATAAGTTTATAATTTACAAGATAGTTTCTATATTTTTCTTCAAACTTTTCTTCTGTTATATCTGGATAATTGCTTTTATAAACTTCTCTTAATTTATCTTTAATTTCATCACTATAAAATGGTGTACCACTTAATAACATATCTCTTATTTCATTAAAAGCAGAGTCTTTAATTATTGATTTTTGAATAACACTACCATTAGCTAAACCATTAACAATATCCGCTAATCTTCTTGCTGGGAAAATACCTTTTTCTAAATCTAATCTGATTTGTTCTTTTGCTGATGTAATTGTTTCAATACTTGCAAAATGTTTATAAACTTCTTCTGGTGTCATTGAACTAATTATTGAAATTTTATGTTTTTCCGTTTCTATTGCATTTATCAAGTATTTAGAAAGCATCATTGAATGGTATTTTTCTTCAAACTTTTCTTCTGTTATTTCGGGAAAACTACTTATAAAAATTTCTTTAAGTAATGGTTTAATATTATCATCATATAAATTTGCTCCGTCTAAAATAAGTTGTGATATTTCATTAAAAAGTATTGCATTTACATTTTGTTTATTGACTGAACTTACCATTCTAAAAGCATTACTAATATTACCGACAACAGTTCTTTTAAATATACCTTGCATAAATTCTGTTGAAATATTTTCTTTTATTTCTAATAAATCTTTATTCTTAATAATTATTTCGTAGATTTCTTGATAAGACTTGTTGTTTATAACATCTGCTTTTGCTTTTTCTAATGCAACTTGTCCGATTATATTTTGACTTCTAAATAGTGCATTATATCTTTCTTCAAATTTCTTTTCATCAAATTTTTCTTTTAAATTTTTAATACTAATTTCTCTAAATAAATTTTTTATTTCTTCATCGTACAAATTAGCGCCATTAACTAATCTAGTTGTAATTTCAACAAAATCTTCTGTTGGGAATAAGTTTGCAAAGAAAGTTCCTCTTAATGTATTAGCTAATCCTCTTGGCGAAGGAATTTTAATTATTCCATTTTCTAAATCTGCATTTACTTGATTTAATAATTCTTGGATTTCTTCACTATTAACGACAAGATTGTAAATATCTTTATTTGTTTTTCCGTCTAATAATCTTGCTTTATATTTTTCTATTTCAATAACTTGTGTTAATTTAGAATAAGTAAATAAAGATCTGTATTTTTCTTCAAACATTTCTTCTGTTATGTCTGGCATATTTCTTTTAAATACTTCCCATAGAGCTTGTTTTACTTCTTCATCATATAAATATGCTCCGTCTAAAATCAGTTGTGCTACGTCATTAAATTGTATTGGCGATATACGTTCAAAATTTAGATTACTAACTCCGGATAATTTACTACTAATATTACTCATTATAGGAATTTTTACAAATCCATTTTTAAAGTCTTCATATATTTGTTTCTTTTCTTTTTCTAGTTCTTCATTATGACAATGAAAATTGTATAATTCTTCATTTGTTAAAGATTTTAACCAATCTTTAAATTCTTGTTCTTTAAGACGATTTTCTCTTATTTGTGCTACATAATTATCATATTGATTATTTATTTCTTGTAATATATCTGCAAATTCTTTGGCTTCATCAAAAATTCTAAATCTATCTAAAACACTTTGATCCAAGTCTTCGTCATCAGTTCCAAAAGTTCCATTATCATTAGGAATATCGTGTGGTTTTTTGATTAATTTTTTAACTTCATCATATATTTCACTAATAGCGTCATAACATTTTACATTATTTACTATATCAAAAACTATTGGCTCAGAATTATGTCCTACCGATAAAGCTCTACCTAATTGTTGCATATAGATAATTGGCGAAGATGTTGGTCTTAACATTATAACACCAGATATATCAGAAACGTGTAATCCTTCATTTAACATTTCAACAGAGAATAAGAATTTAATATGACTATTATTAGCTCTTTCAAATGTATCTATTATTTGTTGGTTAGCTTCATTTGATTGATAAGAACTAACAGAGTACATATCTATATTCGGATTAATATCTTGAAACCATTTTTTTGTTTCTTCCATCATAAGACGCATGTGTGCTGTGTCTTTACAGAAAACAATATATTTTCCGCTTGTTTGGGTTATATGTTTTTTAAATATTTCTTCTAGTCCGTCAGCATTTTCTAATCTTTTCTTCGCTTGATTTAATAAATCTTGAAATCTATTTTTTGCTTCTTCATCTGTTAATCTATCTATTCTTGATTGAAATTTATCTAAATCTTCTTGAAAAGAATAAATACCCTGAATATATGTAGGAACAGGTAGTATCCCTTTTGCCATAGCTTCTGCTAGTGATATTTCAGACGCAACATTTCCGTGAAACAATTCTTCGGCCATATTTCTATTATCATCTAAATATCTAATTGGTGTTGCTGATACTCCTAATACCTTAATATTTGGATTGTGAGTTAATAATTTATTAATTCCTTTGCTCCATTCAGTAGCACCACATCTATGAAATTCATCTAAAACTACACAATCGTAATGATGTTCTTTTAGAAAATCATCAGTAATTGAAGCAAAATTAGGATATATAGCAAATTCTAAATTTTTAAAATCTGATAATTCTAATCCATTTGATTGTATATGTCTTATTAACTGATCTCTAATAGCTAGTGTAGGCGCTAAGAATAAACATTTTTTATCTCTATTATCATACAACCATTTTAAAGATATAAAAGATTTACCACTTCCAGTAGGGTGTACTACTGCAACACGGTTTTCTTTTTCAAACATTTTTTCAACTTTTTCATAAGCTATTTTATTATGTTTATATAATTCTACACCCATAATTTACCTCCTATTTTTTTTGATTCTTTTTATCTTCTTGTAAATCAACTTTAAGAGAATCACCGGTACCAATACTATAACTTGCATTTTCATAGTTTGGTGTTAATCCAGTTAATTGTCCTGGATAATATTTTATTAAAGTAGCTGCTGATGAACTCATATCAATCGGTGTTCTATTACCAGCTATCATATTGTTATATTCATCAATAGTTAATACCTTAAAATAACCTAATGAGTATTTTTGTCCGTTTTCCATTTTAAAATCTATTGAATATGACGGATCAAATAATACTGCTGGTTGATTTCCATATCCACGTGGGAATATAATATTGTAAGCATGATTTTCTTCGTTTCTTTTTCCTATAACTAATTGAGAATCAATACCTAAAATTTTAAATATGTTATGTGCTAGTCCTGCATTTTCAGAACAAAATCCACATCTTTGTTTATGAAATTCTTTGATTGAAATTTCACTTATACCTTTTTGCATATAATCCCAATAAAGCCAATGTCTATCCAATAAGGTTTCTTGTGGATTTTCCTTACTTTCTTTACTTGATAAATAATTAAATATATTCATCATTAAAGGTGCAAATAGTAGTAATTCATTTAGATATTCTTTGCTTTCAGATAATTCTTTTAATAATTCAAAATAAGGTGTAATATCATCAAACACAAGATTCGGAAATTTTAATTTATCAGATGACGCAACTGACTTATAATGAACCTTACTTGATATAAAATCATTAAAAGTATCAGTATAATATTGTCCTATTGTTTGTTCTGTTGATTGTGTTTCTAAAAACAATATTCTTTCTTTTATGAAATTTAGTATTTCTTCATCTGTCTTAAAATTTTTTATTAATTCTTTAATTTGTTCTTTACTCATTTTTATCATCTGCCTTTAAATAGTCATCTAAATTAAATGTAAATTCAATCATTCCACTATAATCATTGTCATCATCATAACTATATTCTGTATAAAATGTAAGAAATATGATGAATTTGTTTTTTAAATACCTAGTAATCTTTATATCCATTTGTGGCTCAACACCATTTTGTCCTTTGATATTTAACCACGTTTCACTATGAAAAATATATTTATTAAAATCTATTGTTTCATTCATAGGTATTTTTAATAATTCTTCTAATCTACAATTTAAGTCAAATGAAAATGAATAATCATCACCAGAAATATCAAATGTCAAAGTTCTAAATGATTCGTGTGATACCTTTTTACCATTTTCATAATTACTTTGTTCTTGTGTAGCATAATCAATACTAACAACTTCATTCTTTACATTTTCTAATTTTGCAATTTTAAACATAAAATCAGCTCCATAACTATTATACCATAAAATCGTTTGTTTTTTCTTTATAATCAGTATTGTAAGACTAATTTAAAATAAAAAAACAATCCTGTACTAGCGATTGTTATATGTTATGCGAATTTAGATAATATTAATGGGTTTGTATTATCAATGTCATAATGTTTATAAGTTAATTGACTAACTGCATTTGTTTCAATAATTATTCTTTCTTTTTTATTATATTTTGATTTTGGTATAGTGTAGTCTAAATAATCTTGAAATGATTTATCTTGATATGTTTTACTTTTATAAAGTTTTATTATTTTTAGCGCTGTTAGTTTAGCCTCTTCTTGTAGCTTATTATAATTTTTTGGTCGTTTACTTAATAATTCATCAACATATCTTTCATATTCATAAGAATTATAATCAATTATATCAAAGTGTTCTGTATCAATCATAATTTCATATCCAGCTTTTGCTAATAAACTACCATATTGTATTATTATAGAATTATAATATTCTGTATTGTA
>SVAX01000006.1 GCA_015059155.1 Bacillota bacterium
AAGTGGAAATTCCATCGCAAGCATTGTGCAAGCACGCAGCTATTGTTGGGCCACTTCGTTCGACTTGCATGTCTTAGGCATGCCGCCAGCGTTCATCCTGAGCCAGGATCAAACTCTCCAAAAAAATATTTATTTTTGAATTTGAATTGTTTATTCCTAACTATTAGTGAATTGACATTTTGCTCAGTTTTCAAAGATCATTCTTGCTCCCCTTTTTTGAAGAGCAAACCCAGTATATCAAATCAAAAATACAAAGTCAATACTTTTTTTAAAAAAATATTTATTTTTTTTAATTTGACATTTTTTTGTTTACGTTTAATGAGTTTTTCTCACGCAACGTGATATTAATATAACAAATTTAGTTTTTAAAGTCAATACTTTTTTTGAATTTTTTTATAAAAATTAAATTTAGTTATTTTTTAATCGCTTTTTTGCGAAAACTCCTATAATATACCAGACAAAAAAAAGAATGTCAACATTTTTTTATATTTTTTTTAAATTCTTTTTATGTCTTTCCTTATATAATATTATATTCGTCATTCTAATTAAAATTACTATTTTCTAATTCTTTTTTTAATTGCATATATGTGGCTAAATATTCTTTATTTAGTTTTGAGCTAAACATAATAGCTCCTGACTTATATTCTTCTATTAATTCTTTTAACGCATTATTTATTACAATATCTAAATCTTCAGAATATCCCATTTTATTTTTGTGATACTCGTACTCAAGTTTATCTAATATTTTAAACTCTCCTTTTGGAAATATTCTAAGATCTAAGTCATAGTCTATATATTTAATTGTATTTTCTTCTATTATGAACGGAGTTGCTATATTACAATAATAATATATGCCATCTTTTTTCATTTGTGCTATAACATTGTACCATTTGTTTCTAAAAAAATACATTATAGCAGGTTCCTTTGTTCTCCAAGTTGTTCCTTCAGATTCTGTAACTAATGTTTTATTATTACCAAAAACAATATAATCTTTTTTTATATCTAGAACAATCGCCTCACTCCAGGCTCTATGTACTTTTTTATTATGTTTGTAACATTGTATTTCTAGTTTATCTCCTATACACATATTTTTCACTTCAATCACCTAAAAGAATTATATCACATTTTGCGTTAAATTTAAAAACTTTATTTATAATAATTAAAAATAAAAGCACATTTTTATATGTGCCTTTACTTTTTTTATTTGTTTACAATTTATTTTTCTCTTATGTACTGTATAGCTCTTTGAAGTTGTGTGTCATCTTCATTTAAATATGTTTCATAATATTTATCATCTAATTCCACTTCTATATCTGGAGTAATACCCTTTGTATCATTTATCCAATTACCTTTAGGTGTCAACCATTTCTTTACTGTAATTTTGTATTGAGTACCATCTGACAAAGTTATTAATTCTTGTACAGTTCCTTTTCCATATGTTTGTTTACCTATAAAGATGCATCCTAAATTTTCTTTTAAACCAGCAATTAATACTTCTGATGCAGATGCGCTAGTTGAATCTCCAAGCAATATTATTTCATAAGGTTTATTTTCGTTGCCTGTTCCATAAATTGCAGTTTTTTGCCCATTTTGTTCAAATTGATACAGGATTTGTTTTTTACCTAAAAATAGATCTAACATCTTATCAACAGCAGTTAAATGACCTCCAGTATTACCTCTAACATCTAATATAAGATAATCTATATTTTCTTTTTCTAATTTTTCTAACTCTTTTTTAAATTGAGAATATGTGTTATTAGCGAATATTCCTATATATATATATCCTATTTTTTTATCATCTTGTTCATATATTTCAGAAGTTACTGATGTAAGTGTTACAACTTTCCTACTCAAAATAATTTCTAATTTTTCTTCATCCCTCAAAACCTTTAATTTATAACTTTCATTCGTTCCGTTTCTAATTATGGAACTAAATTCACTTGCAGTTAACTCTTTTGCAAGATTATCATCAATAGAAATTATCATATCTCCAGCTATTAATCCAGCTTCTGCTGCAGGAGAGTCTTTAAATACAGAGGTTATAAGCATATAACCAGTTATTACATCTTTTGTTATTTGAATTCCTACTCCTTCATAACTTCCGTTTAGGGATATAGAAAAATTATCTGTTTCCTCTTCACCAAAATACATAGAATAAGGATCATCTAATGATTCCATCATTCCTGCTATAGCACTATTAATTAAATTTTCTTGATCTATATCTTTATAATAATTTTCTAAAATATAATTATAATTCTTTACAAATTCATTTAGGTGTTCATCTTTGTTTATTGTTGATTGAGTTATTATTTTACCTTTATTAAAAAGAAATCCTATTGAAATTCCTATAATTAAAGAAAATATTACCAACAATATAGTTTCTGATGTTGTAAAAATTTTTTTACTTTCCTCACCTTTTATGTTTTGATTATTCATTTTATCATCTTCCATTCTATTAAACTATATCATATATAGAAAAAAAAGTCCATAAATTTTATTTACAAGATTGCAATAAAATTATATAATTAATTTGGTGAGTATATGAAAAAATTTAATATGATTGATGAATCATTTATATGTGAACATTGTAATAAAACTGTAGAAAAATTAAAATATAGTGCAAGAGATCATTGCCCATATTGTTTATATTCGAAGCACGTTGATATAAATCCAGGAGATAGAGCTAATAAATGCAAAGGATTACTTGAACCTATTGGAATAGAAAAATTTAAAAACAATTACAAAATCATTTATAGCTGCAAGAAATGTAATGAATTACATAAAAATATTGTAGCTAATGATGATAATTTTGATTTAATTGTTGAGTTATCAGTACAAAAAAAGGATCTTTCGTAAGGTCCTTTTAAAATTTCCAAATATCTTCTTCTTTTGGCATTGATTTTATTTTTGGTAACTCAACATCATCCAAATCTGGAATATCTGTTAGTTTTATTTTTTG
Organism: Bacillota bacterium; assembly: GCA_015059155.1. GTDB lineage: Bacteria > Bacillota_I > Bacilli_A > RF39 > UBA660 > UMGS1613. Next base: position 2,960 of record SVAX01000006.1, read on the forward strand.
TGTTCTATCTAACGATAAATTTTCTATTTCATTTAGAAGATCACCATCAACAATTTCTTTTTTAGGTAAAAGTTCGTTAAATTCTTTATCGAATTTTTCAAAATTTTCTTCTGCAATTATTGTTTGAGATTGATTGTTTGAATTCTCTTCATTTACATTTGTTACTTCTGGTTGTTGTGTCTCTACTGAATTTACACCTGTCATCTCTTTTGCTTGGTTTTCCCCATTTATATTTGTTGTTTCAGTTTTCTGTGTCTCTACTGGATTCATATTTTCTATTTCATTTGTTGGAGTTTGTTCAACTGTTTTTTGTGATTCAAGATATTCTTTCAGAGTTACTTGCTCATTAAAATTAGAATTTTCTCTTGTATTTAATTCTTCTTTTTTATTTCCTTGACCAAAATTAGTTTTGTCTGCATAACTTCCTATAATAGCAAGGATAATTACAATTGATCCACCTAAAAACCAAGTATAGTTTAACATAATATACTCTAAGATTGATTCCATTAATTCCCTCCCTATTCTTACATATATTAATAATATCATTTTTTAAGAAAAATTACAACCACTATTTGTTAAAAAGTCCTCACCTTTAATAGTTTCAACTTTTGATAGATTTGGATAATCTTGTTGCCTTAATACTTCAAACAATACCAATGCAACACAGTTTGATAAATTCAAAGCTCTTATATTTGAGTTAGTTGGAATTCTTAAACATCTATCTAAATGTTTAGATAAAATTTCTTTGGGAATTCCAGTACTTTCTTTACCAAAGACTAAATATATATTTTTTTCTCTATCCGAAAAATCAAAATCACTATGTGGCTTTTTTCCATATCTAGTTAAGAAATAAAATTCTCCTTCATTGTTTTTCTCTAAAAAGTCTTCAAAATCCTCATATACAGTATAATCACAATGTTCAATGTAATTTACACCACTTCTTTTTAAATACTTATCATCTAATGAAAAACCTAGAGGTTTAATTAAATGAAGTTTAGTATATGTCCCAGCACAAGTTCTCATTATATTTCCTGTGTTTTGTGGAATCTCTGGTTCAAATAACACTATATTAATCATTCAAATACCTCATATTCTATTAATGTTTCTACATTAGAATCATTATTTATTGATATATTTTTTATTACTTTATTATCAACTATAGCTATAACTATTGGAGTTCCCTCTAAGTTCACGTTAATATTATATGATTTTTTTAATTTGTTTAAAAAGTTTTTGTCTATGTTCTTCTTATCTATATATATTAAATTGTGTTTTAAGTTTAATTCATCTATTTTATTTTCAAACTCTTTTTCAAATGTTTCATTAGTTAAATCATATTTATCTGATATATATATTATTACATCTGAATTTTCTATCATAAATTCGTCAAATTCTTCTGGTGTTATTTTATTTGAATATTCGTAGAAATCAGACACTAGCTTCTCTCTATTCATATATATATTAGATAACGACAAAGTTAATAATACTGTAACTGCTAATAATACTACTAAAATATAATAATTCTTTTTTGGTATTTCTTTCATACTTTAGCCTCCTATAAAAAATTTTAGAACATCTACTTTATTTTTGCAATTTTATTCTTGTATACTTATTTCATTTATATTTACTACTGGAAGATTTACACCTTCACTAGCAACTACATCTTTGAATTTTTCTCTAAATATATTTAATTCTCTTATTATTGAATCTGGATAAATTCTCTTACTTGTTTTAATTGCGTTATAAACATCAGCCACTGTTACAAATTGTCTATTTTGGAATAAAGCTTGTGAGAATGCAGCTGTTAAAACTGAGAATGCAATATCTGGATACATTGCTCCCAATCCATAAACTCTTTTGTATTCGCTGGTTGCGCTTACTATTGATTCAAGTAACATTTTTGTAACATATTCATTATATTTAAATTTAATACCAGTTGTTGCTTGTATTTTTGGTAAACTTCTAAATAGTATTTCTACTGTTGTGGCTTCACTTGGCTCTAATACATCTATTCTTTCAAAACGTCTTAAGAATGCTCTGTCCCTTACGACATAAGTATTATATTCTATGTCTGTTGTCGCACCTATTAGTTTTATAGCACCTCTATCAATGGCTGGCTTAAGGATATTAGCTAAATCCATAGAAGTTTCACTGTTATTTCCAATTAATGTATGAATTTCATCTATAAATAAAATTGTCTTTGTTACATTCTTTAACTCTTCTACAAGTAAAGTAATTACCATTTCATCTCTACCATTATAATTAATTCTACCAAGTAGCGATGATGAATTTATTTTTATCACTCTATATCCTTGTAGTACAAATGGAACGGCATTATTTAATATTCTATACGATAATCCTTCTACTATAGATGTTTTACCTACACCCGCTTTACCTATTAATAAAGCTGATTTTTCTGGAGTTAATAATACCATCATTAATTTTTTTAATTCTTCATCACGAGCTATTGATGGATCTGTAACATAAGTCTTAGCTGTCAAGTCTTCTCCATAGTTTTTTAATACACTAAATCCATTATATGTATTTCCTAGCATATAATCATTACCTTTCTTTTACTATACCTAAGACAATTATAACTTATTTTTATTAAAAAAAAAAGAGTTTTTAATTATTTCCCTCTTTTTTGTGTACTACTAATTGATCTTCTACTACGAATATTCTTTCATTTTCTCTATTAAATGTATTAGCATCTATGCCTAAATTATTTATTATCCCATCAACTGTATCCCCTTGTCTTGTTACATATACAGTAACGCCACGCATTGGAACAGTTATCTCTTGATTAGGATATATAATATCATCTTTATTTAATCCATTTAACAATAATAAAGTTGATGGATCTACATTATATGTTCTAGCAATTGAATAAACAGAATCTCCTCTTTTAACAGTATATGTTTCAAATAATTGATTTGCTTCTCTTGGAACTATTATTAAACTACCAACAACTAAGTCAGCGTCAGTGTTAAGCCCATTTATATTTTTTATGTTATTAGCAGTTGTCCCTGTTTTAGTTGCTATGCCATTTATTGTATCTCCATACTCTACTTGATAAATTTTGTACATAAATTCACCTCAATATAATATATGATATTTTAATTATTAAGTTCTATTTTTTAAATAACTTAATATAATCTATTAGAGGTGATGATATGAAAGAATTACCAAAAGTATTTCATAATAGAATAGATAAAAAGTTTGATAATAATCGAAATGTATATTATAGTAATAACACTTATGATGAAGAACGTTCAGTTGATACTAGGACTGTACTTCAAAAAATAAATGATATTTTTTCTTCTCCTAACTATGTGTATAAAGCTAATGTGGAAATAACCTTAAAAGATAAGAAGGTCACCAAAAGAATTATAGGAAGAAATAAAAACTATATAATTACTATGGATAATGATTTAATACCAATAACAGATATTGTAGATATTAAATCAACTAAAAAATAAAGTTATGCACTTGTTTTATGTATAACTCTTTTTTTATTTTAAAAATGTGTGTATAACTTAAATTTTAAGTTTTTTTGTTAGATATATGTGTATAACTAATTAAACTTGTAACAAAAAAAGACCTAAGTCTTTTTTTATATACATTCTACAAATGTGTCTGGTAGGCATCTTAAAGCACATACGCAGTTTAAATTCATTGTAAAGAATGAGTTAGTTGCTACATATGGAGTTAAAGCAGTTGGTTCTGGATTGTCTGCTAATACTCTAAATGTTGCACAACATCCATCTACTTTTTCTACTCTAAATACATTTGAACAAACAACACCGTCATCGCCACATACTACATTTTCACGAGTTGTTGGTACTGCAAATGGAGTTGTTCCTCCTGAACATGTATATAAAATAACTGGTCTAGTATTGCATCCTAAAGTTGTAGTCCCACATCCAAGAAATCCTCTATCACAAGTTTCTAAACAAGTATCTCCACAACAATTAGCATTTTGTTGAAGTACATTTATAACTGTAAGGATCTCTGCTATGCAACGGCAACTTTCTACATCATTATTGTTATTGCACATATATAATCCACCCTTTCATTATTTCTATAATAATGTATTCCATATAGATAAAAGTGTGTAAATAAAAACCCAATTTTAAATAATTAGACTTAATTCTTGATTAATTAGACTTTTTTTTGTAAAATTAATATAGGAGTGGACATATGAAAAAGAATAATGATTGTATACAAGAACGTGATGAATATATTATTTGTGAAAAAAACGGTCAGAAGATAACTGTTAGAGATTTACAACTTGAGGTACTTACTATCATGGATGAAATACATAGAGTGTGTGAAAAAAATAACATTAAATATGCTCTTATTGCAGGAAGTGCGCTTGGTATTGTCAATTATAAAGGATTCATTCCTTGGGATGACGATATTGATATATGTATATTAAGAGAAGATTGGGAAAGATTTATAGACGCTTTAAATAGGGACCTAAGTGATGACTTTTATTTCCAATGTTTTGAAAACGATAAAAGATTTAATGCTATAATGGGCCCAACTATGAAAATAAGAAAAAAGAATACATATATTGAAGAAGTTAATTTCTTATTAAAAAACAGATGTAAATCTGGAGATGGAATTTTTATAGATGCTTTAATCTACGATAATATATGTGAAAATAAATATATTGATGAAGCAAACAGAATGGTAGTAAGATTACTTATGCCACTTATGGTATTTTTAGATAATATACACATTAATCCAGTACTATTAAAAAAATTTGTTAGGAAACATGCTTTAAGGTATTCTATGAAATATAAAAATAGTTCTAGAGTTGGGAATATTATTACTGAACCTTGGGTACCATTTTTAAAAGGAAGACACTTTGATAAAAAGGATGTATTACCATTTAGATTATATGAGTTTGAAGGAAGAAAGTTTTATTCTTATAATAATATAGAAAAAATATCTAAAGAAAATTACGGCCCAAATTGTTTAAAGAAATGGAATGGAAAAAAATGGATAGAAACTCTTCCTCTAGAAAAAAGAAAACCAAAACATACTGTTGATTTAAATTTAAAAGGAAATGAGCCAATACGTGAAAAATAGTTTAATTAAACATTTAATAATTCTAAGTTTTTTATTTATAAGTCTATCAGCGATTTTGTTTGATGAAGTTAGTTTCTGGTTTTTAGGTATAGGTATATCTATTATAGGATTTATACTTTTATATAAAATCAATCATTAAATACATGGTTGATTTTTTTTGTTATGAATATACCTATAAATAGCAAAACAAAGGCTATTATCAGATCTTTAAGTGTATAAAATGAATTTAGAGATTTAATAAACATTAAGACAATTGTAGATATACTAAAACCTAAAATAGCACTGTAAGTTTTTTCTTTATAACTTTTAAATAAAAAGTTAATTAATTTAACGGTAGTAATCATACCAATAATTATACCAAGTATGTATGGTATTAATAGTTTTAAATTATCAAGCAATAAAGACAAATTAAATATATTTGAATATAATTCTATTACTTTTTCATATGCTCCTAACATCATTAAAGTTGCAGTACCACTAATTCCAGGCACTACCATTGTTAAAGCATCTACAAAGCCAATAAAAAGAAAATATAAAAAATTTAAAATAATATTTGTAATATTTACTTGATTATCTATATTTATAAATCCTAAAAGAGTTATTAAGACAAAAGATATGATAGCAATATAATTATATTTTTTACTTGTATTTTGTTTTATATCATCACATCCGCATATTATAAGTCCTATAAAGAAAAAAATTGTTACTAAATAATATTTATTTAAACAATCTAATATCAAGTTGCTTAAAAATACCATAGAAATAATTACACCTATTCCTATTTTAAATAAAAATTTAAAATTTTGTTTTGGGGTCTTAAAAAAGCTATTAATAGAATCTATTAATTTTTGATATATGCCCATAGAGATAGCCAACATAGAACCACTTACCCCTGGAATAATTTTACCTATTCCTATAATTATTCCTTTAAGTATTAACATAATATCACCAATTAATTATATTTATTTTTCTACTCCAAAATACCCATTTTCTACATATTTAGTTTCATTTACTACTATAAAAGCCTTGTTGTCTAACTTTCTAAGTATCTTTTTCAAATTTTCTAAAGTATTATCTCTTATTTGTATATACAACATATACTTAGTATCTTTAGTACCTTTTACTTCTATAGCAGTGACACCATATCCATTTTCTCTAATTCTATTTACCACATTATCATCTTTACTAGATAGTATAACTTGCACTTCTAAATTAGATTTAATAAACAATTTTGATATTTTACCACCTATATAGGTTCCTACTGAAAAACCTAATGCATAAGCAGCCACTATAAAGTAACTATTGTTATTTGTATTTAAAGCTTCTTTAACTACCAAAAACCATACAGTTATTTCTATCAAACCAATTAAGGCCGCAATTAAATCGCGCCCTTTAACTGTATTTATTGTTCTAAAAGTACCTAATGATACATCTATAAGTCTTGCAAAAAATATTTTTATACACATTAAAAATAAAGACATATTATCACCTTTATTAGTATAAGAAAAATAGTTTTTTATATACTAAAAAAAGAAAGTATTAATTTAACTTTCTTTTAAATTTGATAAAGCTTCAAGTATGTCTGAACTTCCTACAAAATATTCTTTTATTTTATTATTTTTTACTTTAAATAAAACATCATCATTCAATTTAATTTCACTTATTTCATCAGAGATGTTTAATTCTTCGCTTATATAGTTCTTATTTAATGCATCATCTAAATCTACATAATAGAATGTTAAAGAATCTTTTTCTGAAGTATATTTACTTATATAATCATTATAAAGTCCTTGATAATTAACTTGAGTATTTTTATTTTCTTTAGTTGCTAATACATAGTATTCTTTATTTTTTCTATCTAATAAATTATTTAAAATTATTTTTGTAGAATCAACTTGAGTTGCTGTATTATTTGTACTACTTTCCTCAATTGGATCAATTACTAAAGTTGTTATAAAATAGAATATTCCAAAGGTTATTACCAATACTAATATTATAAGTAATAAATTTTTTAATGAATACGAATCTTTCTCTATTTCTACTTGTTTTTTATTGTTTTTAACTAATTTTGCTTTCTTCATTTAAATCACCAGTTATTATTATAACACATTTTTTATTATTTTTTCAATTATTTTGATACTGCTTTAACACTTATAGATTGTGCAACTGTTAAAAGTTCATCTATTTCCATTGTATCTGACATAACAGAGTATTCTACCCCATTACTTATCCAAGATACTGAATAATCAGTTATTGAACCAACGGTATCTAATATTAAGTAAGGATCACCATAAACGTAATTAGTCGTTGTTTCTTCATCTGATATTGTTTCTTGTACTACTGTGAATGCAGATTCTCCTGTAAATGTTAGAATCACTCTTTCTCCAGTAACTGTCTCTACTATATCTTGACCAGATAATTGTGTGTCTACAGGAACATACATAGGATATACTATATCTTGTATTTTAGATGTGGTTGTATCAGTAGATTGTTGATTTTTATTTTGTTCTTTATTGCTATCATTTGTTACTTCGTTATCTTCTTCTTGTTGTTCCTTTTTGGTATCTTCTTTTTCTTCTATTTGTTTTAGATAGTTATTTGAATCAAAATAATTACCATCAAATTTTGCTTTAAAATCTATGTCCGTTACTGTTAAGCACATTTGTACATTATTATCACTATCTAGAACTTCTACCTTTGTTATGTTTATATCATTGTCAACATAAATTTTTTGGTTAGAAAAATCTCTTTCTGAAGAATAGTTTACTTTGCTTGTTATCACATATCCATTATCTGTTTTTTCGAATGTTCTATCATTATCATTGTTTAGATCAGTAATGATTGGTTGAAGTAGGTATATTTGTGAATTATTATATGGCCAATCACTTTGAAATTTAAAACTTTTGTTTAGCGACGGTGTGATTACATAAACTCCTTCTTTGTTCTTTAGAATTATTTGCTCATGATTGTTGTTTTGATTTATTAGGTTTACTTTAAATAAATCTCCTTCCTTATATGAAGATTCTACAGCATATGTATATTTTTCTTCATTCCTATAAATTTCTAAAGTACCAGTCATATGATAAGCTTGTGACTGTTCTACTTTTTTACTTAAATCTTTAATTAAGTCACTATCATCGTATTTTCCACATCCACTAACTAACAAAATCACTCCTAAAAAAATAAATAATTTTTTCATATTTCACCTCATTTTTCAATTAAGTATATGGGTTTAAATAACAATTATGAATAATTTAAAAATTTGTGGAGAAAATAAGTAATGATAGAAAGGATGAGTTTATGGAAACATTACAAAAAGTATGTTTAGTATTTACAATAATAGGAGCTATTGTATGGGGATTAATTGGATTTTTTGATTTTAATCTTGTAACATGGATTTTTGGAGATTCAATTATTTCTAGAATAATTTATATTATTGTAGGTATATGTGGTTTAATAAATATCTGTTTATTATTCAAACATATTGATGAAAAATAAAAAACGAAAAGTATTTTTAAGTACTTTTCATTTTTTTATATTAATTTTTCTTGCTTATTATAACAGTTGCTTCAGTTCTTTTTGCTTTATATGTAACCAAAGGATTTGATCCTTTTACAAATACTTCTTTTGTATAGGTTCCTTCTCCTAAACCTTTAAGATCTACATAAACTGTTATATCTGATTCATCTATATTAGATAGTACTGAACTAGCACCTTGTACTTCTACAGTTATAAATCCATTTTCATTATCTACTGGTTGTGCGATTAATCCCTCACCAATATTAATTCCATCTAAAGGAACACTAAATTTAACTGGTTCAGAAGATGAATCTGTTATTTTTATTGAAACAGTTACATAATTTGTGCTGATAGATTTTATACCATTTGGTTTATCTATTTCTACTTTAAATGAAGCATCAGTTGATAAGTTAGAAACATCTACTTTTAAATCCAAACTATTTATTGAAGAAAGTACTTCACTATCCCCATATATTGTAACTTCGTTTTGACTAAATGTATAACCTTCTATTGCTTTACCAGTAGCTAAATCTCCATTTGGAACGAAATTTAAAGGAACTTTTTTACTTGGAGAATCAAGTGTTACTTCTGCAGATATTTTTGTTGTTGCAAATTCAACATCTACTACATTTCCATCTTTGTCATAAGCTTTAAGTGTTATATCATTTAAAGTTTGAGTTCCAGCTTCTTTTTTAGATAAGTTATCTAAATCTATAAGTGCTTTTACTGTAGCTACTTGTTCAAGTTTATGTTCTGCTCCTCTTATTGTAACTTCGTCTTCGCTTAATGTAACACCTGTTACTATAAGAGTTGTATCTAAATTATTATTAATAACGTCATATGATAATTCTCTAATGTCCGAAACTTTTTTATATATTATAACCGTTGCTACACTAGGATTTACACTATATTCAATATCACTATTTCCATGATCATATTCAATAGTAGCCTTATGAGTTCCTGGAGTTAATCCAGTAAGATTTACTGTAACTTCTCCACTTGATGATTGCTTTGCTATATAAAGATCTGCTTTACTTCCAATTAAAGTAACATCCACTGTTTCTGGCAAACCTTCTACTACATACAATTCTTCATCATATTCAACATTAACTATTTGATTCTTCAATACTTCAGCTGATTGACTTGAAAAACCAATTATCTTTTGATCTACAACAATAAATACTGCAACTGAAATAAATAATGATACGAATAATAAAGTTGTAGGTTTTGACAACCAAGATTCAAATTTTTTATTTGGAACATTCAGTCTTTTAGTTATTTTAAATACTAATCTAGTAATAGGCATTATTATACATTTATCAAAAAAGTTAACAATGCCTTTGAAAAATTTATTCAGTTTGTTCATCAGACTCAGCCTCCTCTTCTTCTATTACTAGAGATTTTTTAGGGCTTAATTCCTCTAATAACATAACTTTTATTTCATCTGGAGTTAAATTGTAGTGTAACTCTCCTCCAATAGCCATAGAAAGTCTTCCTGTTTCTTCAGAAACTATTAAAGATATGCAATCTGTAATTTCTGCAATACCTAAAGCTGCTCTGTGACGAGTACCTAATCTTTTTACAATTTTAGAATTTTCACTTGTTGGGAAAACTGCTCTTGCACATGTAATTTTATCTCCTTGAATAATTACACCACCATCGTGAAGTGGATTATTTGGGAAAAAGATAGACATCAATAAATCACTAGACATATCTGCATATATTTTTTTTGCTTTTTGTATGTAATCATTTAGACTATTATCTCTTTCAATTACAATTAAAGCTCCTGTTCTAGTTTTTCTTAAAGAATCCATCGCACTTACTATTTCATAAACGATTCTTTCACGTTCATCTACAGTAAGAACTTTGTGTCTACCAAGTAATTGACTTCTTCCCAAATGTTCCAAAACATTTCTTATTTCTGGCTGGAATATAACTATTAAAGCTAAAATTCCCCATTCTATCACATAATCAAGTAAAAATCCTATTGTTGCTAAATTAAATATATCACTTAATATTTTTAATATTAAAATTAAAATTATTCCTTTAAAAAGCAAAACCATCTTTACATTTTTACTTAAACTTTTTAATATATAGTAAGTAACTAACCACACTAATAGTACGTCTATTATATTTTTTACTGAATTAACAATTGTATCAAACGACATCTTGTACCTCCTTATTCTTAAAACATTATATCACATTAAATAAAAAAAATAAATGAAATCTTGCACTAAAGATTTTATTTTTTGATTAGTGTTGAAAAATAATAAAAAAAATTGGGATACCCCAATTAATATACTTTTGGTGGAGAATAAGGGACTCGAACCCTTGACCCCCTGCGTGCAAGGCAGATGCTCTAGCCAACTGAGCTAATTCCCCAAAAGTAACAACGTTACTAATAAAGTATATCATTATTTTTTTTATGTGTCAACACTTTTTTCTATAAATTTTCAAATTAGTGAATCTCTGGACAAACTGTTGGATCAGGTTCATAAAAACAATGGTTTTTATATCTTCCTGCATTTCTTTGGTCATACCAAGTAGGTCTACACGAATTACCTGTACCTGGTGCATAAAACCATAATGCATTAGTCGCTGGATGATAGTATTCTCCTTTTAATACTCTATTTGCTAATTCTCTTTCTTGAGTTGTTGGATTACTAAAGAATAATGGACTATCTATTCCTGAAAAACCACCTGGATTTTGATATATCATCGCACTTATAGTATTTATATTTTTAAAAGTTAAGCACCTTCCAAGTGTCCTATTAACTCCTACATTACCAACCATAAGCATTCCCAAATTACCCTCTCCTAATGCTTCTGCTCTCATAAGTCTTGCCAGTAAGTCTCGTTCACTGCTTGTGTAACTAACTATTCCCATAATACCACCTATATTATAATATGCAAAAAAGTATTGAAGATTATTTTTTTTTGTGTTATAATGAACTAGTCACAGGGGTATAGTTCAATGGTAGAATAACGGTCTCCAAAACCGCTGATGTGGGTCCGACTCCTGCTACCCCTGCCATTGAGATTTAGTCGAACCAATGTGTTCGTTAAGATAGATTTGGTACGAATAGTATCAAGTTTTTATATAAATTGAAGATTTTTTATTTTGTAAAAAGAAAGGAAGATATTATGTATAACGTCATTCGAAAAATTATGGAAGATGAAAATATAAAAAAAGAAGAAATGAATAAAATTTTAGAATCTTCTAATGTTCAAGGACTAGATACAACTAAATTATATTTAGGACATGTGGTATTTGTTGATAATTCTATGCAAATAAGCAATGTCGATGAGCCATTTAGAATATTTTCAGACCTTTCGTTATCATTTGTTGGTAATCACATGTTTTGGGATGTTATAAATCAAGAGGTTTTTGGAGATATAAATGGTTCTAATGGCGATCTTTTACCAGGAGAAAGAAATACTGGATTCTGTGTAGATAATATACAAGTGTTATATGAGGTAACAAAAAAGCAAAGAATGACATTAGAAGAATTAAATTTATTTATTGAAAGTTATAACATAAATAATAGTGATAAAAACAAGGATACAAATAAAATTAAAAAACAAAGATAGAAAGGTGTAAAAGCAAGAAATTGGGAATTGCCTTTAAAATCGTGCCATTGAGATTTAGTCGAACCAATGTGTTCGTTAATATGAGACTTGGTACGTAAAGTATCAAGTTTTTTTGTTGAAGGTGATTAGATGTTTGAATATGATATAGAAACAATTTCACGAATATTAAAATTAGAAGAATTTGATTTAGAAGAATTAAATTTAAATAAAATTAAACGTGTCCCAATGCATCAATATAGAACTTCATCGTTAGAAAAACCACTATTATTAATAGAAAATTTACAAGTTTGTATTGGATTATATGCTTATAGTAAAAATTTTGGTTTTGCTGCGCATCTTAATCCAATAGTTATGCGTGGCGATGAATTTCAATGTGATACAGAAAAGAATATTGTTTATTGCAATAGGATAGATGATTTATTTAATGCTATCATAGATGCAAAAATTCAAGAACCTGTTTATATTGGTATTTCAGTTGGATTTAATCCTGTTGAAAAAACATATCAAATAGTAGATATGTTAGATAAATCTATTGATAATTTAATATCAAAATTAAACATTATAGGTATTGAAGCTACTAAATTGGCTTTAAGAGAAAATCATATTTTTATATTAGATTCAGTAAATGGACAAATAATAACTCCATCGAATCAAAATGTAAAACAAGCAATTAAAATAAAATAATAATTAAAGAAAGGTGTAAAAACAAGAAATTGGGAATTGCCTTTAAAATTGTGCCTTAACGTTATAATAGATTTATCTTTTAACAAAGATAAATTTTTTTATAAAAAACTATTAGTTTATTAATATAATTATGATAACATCAAGTTAGTTATAAGAAGTTTTTGATTATATTTTAGTTTTTTCAATGAATGCGTAACCGTATATCTAGTTGTAAAAGACATTAATAAAAAAACTTGATAGATATGAAATTACCTTACTGAAGTAAATTATCATATAGATCAAGTTTTATTTTAACTTTCAGGAATTAGGATTGTTGGAATAATAGGTTCTAATGGTTCTTCGATACCTTGGTTTATATCTCCTTCTAAATCCGATAGTTCATCATCTATGTTATTGTTTTCCTCTTTTTCAGAATTTTCTTCGTTATTTGTTTGATCTTGTAAATTATCTGGATCTAAATCTATGTCAGAATTTTCCTCCTGATTTTCTTTTTCTACATCTTCTTCGATATTTTCTTCAATCTCTTCTTGTTGTAACTCTTCCTGTAATGTTTCTTCTGTATCATTATTTTTATTGTTATTTTGGACTTGAGTAACTTTATTACTAGATCCACTTAAATTATTGTAAGAATTTTCAAGTTGTTCATCATTTAATACACTGTCTATTAGCTGAATAGCTTCAATGATACTATCTTCATCAGGTTTCATAACATATAACAGTTGGTTATAGGTGTATGTATAATCGCTTGCATCCTTACCAGTTAAACTATGAGAAGTTACAGTCCAAGGGGACATATCTTCTAATTGCATTTTTACTAGAGATGTAATTTTTTTCATACTCATATTAGTTTGATATTTTCCGTTAATTGCATTAAGTAACGAATTATATTTTGTTATTATTGATTTATTTGTTGCTTTTCTAATTATTGCTTCAATTACAGCTTGTTGATTTTTTCCACGTTGTCTATCACCGTCTATGAAAGCTTTACGTGTACGTGCAAAATCTAGAGCTTGCTCTCCATTAACAAAATTTAAACCTTTTTTAAAACTAAAACCTGAGTATGATATAAATGAATATTCTGAATAAACATCTAAACCGCCTATTGCATCCACTATGTCAATAACTGATGTAAAATTAACTTTTATATAGTAATTTATGTCTAGTTCAAGCAAATCTTCAATTGTCTGAATTGACATATCGATACCATATATTCCAGCATGCGTTAATTTATCCTTATTTCCTGTTGTCCCATGAAGTTGAACATAATAATCTCTTGGAATGGATATTAATAATATTTGACGAATTTTTGGATTTACTACCATTACCATATTTACATCACTTCTTGAGACTGATGATATTTCTCCATACGTATCAATTCCGCTTATATATATAGCAAAAGGTTCTTTTGTAACATCAACCTCTTTCAACGTTGTCTCCACTTCTGTTTTGATTGAAAACGTATAAATAACTTTAGTTGATTTTGCAAACTCTGGTAATTCCTCTTCCATTATCCCTTTTATAGAATTCTCTATTAAAATAACGTTTATTTTAGAATCTAATAGATCATGTACTAAACTGTCAGAAGTTTTATAATTCTTGAAATCTACATCTATTTCATCTATTAGTTTAGCATTTGCATCTTCTGCTCCTGTAGAATTTTCAAAATAACCTACTATCTCTCCTTTAATATCTTTTAATTTGTTGTAATTGCTATCCTTTAATACAATTACTGAATAGTGTTCTAATTTGTATTTACTATCACCGTTATTAAGCAATACTCCTAATGTTTTTCCTATATAAAAACTTGCAATAGTCATAATTATAATAGCTAATATCATAAATAGTGATATTATCTTTTTTATTTTTTTCTTGAGTTTTTTTAGATTTACTAGAAATATATTTAATATATCAAATATAAATATTACAAAAAACAATATTGTTAAATACTTAATTGGTAATAAATTTATATAAAATAAGAATCCTAAAAAGAATATTGATGAAATTATTAGTAAAACGCTAACAATCTTGTAAAATAAATTCCTTTTTATTTTTTTTGCTTTCATATACATCACCTCTAAATTATACCACAGTAATAAGTTTTTTTGGAGATTCATATAAAATTTTTTTATAAATTTATTAAAAACGTAAAATCAATGTTTTTATCACTATACTAGAAAATATTTTTTATATTGCTCTACAAAAAAATTATCAGTCATTCCAGCAATATAGTCTATTACTTTTCTAGCGCCAGTAGTTTTATTTATATAATCTTTTGACATGTAATTTAAGAATACAGTATATATATCTTCATTACATTCATTATTTATTATTTGATTATAATATAGTTTGAATAAGCTTGAAAACATTTGATCTATTTTAATCAATTGTTCTTTGCTATTAGCTTTAAGATATATGTATTTATAATTAAAAGATATTAACTCTTGAAGTGCATTATAAATTTTCGGAGACATTGTTATATAGTTCTTGTCTAAGCTATTTTCTATTATATCTACAACAATAGTATTAACAATTTCTGAATTTGTAATTCCAAAAGTTTTTATTATATTTGTAGGTAAATCTGAAATTTTAATTTTATTTAATCTTAAAGCATCCTCAATGTCCTTACCAACATAAGCAATTACATCGCTTATTCTGACGACACAGCCTTCAAGTGTCATTGAACGTAATTTTTTTAATACCTCTTTATCATTGTAACTATTATTATATTCTTTTAAAAATTGTTCTTTTGTTTTGGATTGAGGCGCATATTTCATTTTTAACTCTTCACCATTGTGACATAAAATTGCATCTAATACTTGTAAGGTGATGTTATTACCTTTTCCATTATTTTCAATTTCCATCAGGGTTCTTACACTTTGTACATTGTGATTAAAGTAACCTTCTCCATATTCTAAGCTTAATTTATTTAATATTTTTTCCCCTTCATGTCCAAAAGGGACATGTCCCAAATCATGACCAAGACTAGCAGCTTCTATCAAATCTTCATTCAAACCCAATCCTCGTCCGATAGTTCTAGCTATTTTACTCACTAATTGAATATGGGTCATTCTTTTACTAATCATATCATCATCAACAAAAGAGAAAACTTGAGTTTTATCTATGTATCTTATATATGATAGTGAATAAATAATTCTATCTATGTCTCTAAAATATGGAGTCCTAAAATCTTCTTTAATAGGTTTCAATCTAATTGCATCGTTATCATTAGAAGCATATTTTGACAAATTTTGATTATGCTTTTTCATTTTTTCAAATTTTACTTTCATAATAATTATCACCTACTAATAATTATACCACATTTTAAGTTTTTTTATTTTTTTATTATAAAAAAAAGGAAATCGAAAAGTTTTGTAGAATGATATATATAGGAGGTTAAAATGATAACGAAAATTGATGAGTTAAAAAAACTATTTTACGAAATAAAGGATAAAGGTTGGATTAAAAGTGAGACTATAGGGCCTGGGAGTATAGGTCGTACTTTCGAAAATTTAATTGGGATTCCTAGCAATGAATTTGAAATTCCTGACTTCGATCAAATAGAAATAAAAACTAAAACTGAATATAGCGATTCATATACAACTTTATTTAGTTGTACACCAACTGGTCCACATTATCATGAAGTAGAAAGACTTAAAAATCTTTATGGATATCCGGATTCCAAACTAAAAATGTATAATGTATTGAATACATCAGTTTATTCAAAATACAAAAGCAAAGTCGGAGTAAATTTTTTCTTTGAACTAAAAGTAGATAAAGAAAGAGAAAAATTGTATTTGTTAATCTATGATAAACATAAAAATCTAATAGAAAATGAAGTTTACTGGGATTTTGATATACTAGAAGAAAAATTGTATAGAAAATTGAAGTATTTGGCATTTGTTAAAGCTAAAAAAAAGATTTACGGTGGAAAAAAATATTTTAAATACTATAATATGAAATTTTATAAACTTAAAGATTTTAATACTTTTATAAATTTATTAGACGCTGGCATCATAAGGATATCAATAAAAGTTGGGATATTTAGGGATACTCAAAGAATTGGCAAAACACATGACCATGGGACATCATTCTGCATACAAGAAAAAGATTTAAATAAATTATATGAATTGATAGAAATTTGTAAATAAAAATATTAATTATGGGGCCAAGGGGGCTAGAAAAATAAAAAAACTCTTAATTTATAAGAGTTAATTAACAAGATGGTCGGGAAAACAGGATTTGAACCTGCAACCCCTTGGTCCCAAACCAAGTGCTCTACCAAGTTGAGCCATTTCCCGATAAATATGGTGCGCTCGAAGGGATTCGAACCCCTGACCTTTTGGTTCGTAGCCAAACACTCTATCCAGCTGAGCTACGAGCGCATTGCTACACTTACTGCATATATAAAAAATGGTGGCTCCAGCGGGAATTGAACCAGCGACACAAGGATTTTCAGTCCTCTGCTCTACCGACTGAGCTATGGAGCCAAAAAAAATGGCGGTTCCGACGAGAATCGAACTCGCGATCTTCTGCGTGACAGGCAGACGTGATAACCGCTACACCACGGAACCATTTGGTTGCGGGAGATGGATTTGAACCAACGACCTCTGGGTTATGAGCCCAGCGAGCTACCAAGCTGCTCCATCCCGCGATATAAATCCTAAACAACATTAAATGGCGGAGAAAGAGGGATTCGAACCCCCGCGCCGTCGCCGACCTCCCGGTTTTCAAGACCGGTCCCTTCAACCAGACTTGGGTATTTCTCCAAAATGTGTTTGACAAAATTGATTATAACACACTATATTTTTCTTGTCAATAAATTTTATGAAAAATATTTAAAAATTATGAAAAAACAAACACATTTAAGAAAATGAGTTAATTCCTTTTAAAATTGGTCTTGAAAAAGGGACGCAAACGGCGCATAGAGGTCGTTGTTCAAAATATCGATTCTCGTCTTAACTTATAAAATATTAAAAAATATAGAATGACTTTCAACAATTAAACCAATTACATCTATTGTTCATTTAATACATTATTTAGAATAAATTAAAACTTCTATTTATGCTATAAAAAACTATAGTGCAGAAAGTGCCGGAATTCAAGTTAGTCATAATTCTTCAAAATTTAGCTAATAAAAAACCTTGAAAAATCAAGGTATTTTATAAAAATGGTGCCTAAGGCCGGACTTGAACCGGCACGGGATTTGACTCCCGCAGGATTTTAAGTCCTGTGCGTCTACCAATTTCGCCACTCAGGCACATAAGATGGTGTCCCGCTGGAGATTCGAACTCCAGACCCTTTGATTAAAAGTCAAATGCTCTACCAACTGAGCTAGCGGAACAAATTTAAATGGTTGCCTCGGCTAGATTCGAACTAGCGCATGCCACAGTCAAAGTGTGGTGCCTTACCGCTTGGCTACGAGGCAATTTTATACTGACAATGGCGGCATGTTGCAATAAAATAAAGTGGTGGAAGGAGATGGAGTCGAACCATCGAACCCGAAGGAACAGATTTACAGTCTGCCGCGTTTGGCCACTTCGCTACCCTTCCATAAAAAATGGTGCCGGAAATAGGACTTGAACCCACAACCTACTGATTACAAGTCAGTTGCTCTACCAATTGAGCTATTCCGGCAAAAAAATGGTGGGCGATATAGGACTCGAACCTATGACCCCTTGCTTGTAAGGCAAGTGCTCTAACCAACTGAGCTAATCGCCCGAAAAAACGTTGACGTAATTAACTATACCACGCATAATAAATTTTGTCAATATAATTTTATCGATTTTTTATTTTTTTTAACGATTCTTCTATCCATAATGGCAATTTATACTCTAACGTTTTAAAACCAATTGCCGTTTCCTTTATTTTTTTTCGCTTTACAGCAATATTTTTTTTATATTCAATATTTTTTATACTTAACTTCAAATGACCAAGTTCTTCATCTACATCTAAAATTTCAACAAATATCAAATCCCCTATTTTTACAAAATCAGTTATATTTTTCACAAATCCATGTGATATTTCAGAGATATGTATTAACCCTGTATAATAATCATCACAAGATACAAAAACGCCATAAGATTCTATTCCTGACACAGTTCCTCTTATTATTCTTCCTTTCTTAATTTTTGACATATTACCACCTGTTGAAATTATAACACATTTTTGTGAATAAAAAAAGTCTTTACAAAATATGAATACTATTATATAATACGTTTTGGTGATTAAAATGAAAGAAAAGGAAGAAAAAATTCAAGAAATTATTGATAAATTAAGACCATTTTTAATCAACGATGGTGGAAACATTGAGTTTGTAAAATATGAAAATGATGTTGTATATATAAGAATGATGGGCGCATGTGCAAATTGTCAAATGCTAGATTTAACGCTAAAAGATGGCATAGCAGCAGCAATAATGAATGAAATTCCTGATGTCAGGGATGTTATAAATGTAATTTAATTCTCTAACCATTCAATTTCTGGAATTTTATATTTAAATTTAATATAATTATATAACTTCTTTAAGAACACTTCATAAAAAGCGTTCTTTTTTGTATAAAATTGAATTTTTTCTTCACTTATTTTTCCTTGTATTATTTGATCGTACATATCAAAATAATATGTCGGATATAGTAATCTGGCTAAAAATAGCAAACTTTCATCATAATTAAAATTTAAACTGTCTAAATAATTAAAAACTTCAGTTAAATTAATTGTTTCACTAAAATAATTAATTTTTATATATTCCGCTATGTCTCTTGTTCTACTATCAACTACAATATTTATTGGATTAAAAAATTCATCTAACATTTGGTTTATCGTTATTCTTCTGTGACAAATAAAATATTTTATTTTAGTATCGTCTACATAATTCAGTAAATTTATAGCAGTTTCACTTAATCCAATATAATAATCAAAGCTGTTTTTTAATATTCTGTATTTAATAGCTATTTGGCTCATTTGGTACTCATAATAATCGATCTTGTCTCCCCATAATTTTTTCCAATTTAAAGAATTTCCTCCATAAATTGGAATATCATAATTTATTATTTCATTTATATCTACTTTTTTATCTATGTATATATTTTTTCTTAACAATATATATGGTTTTTGATTATAAAATGTCAATAAATTTTTATCCTTATTGAAAATAACTTCATGACAATATTTATTATTATTAATTAAGGTCAAATAGTTTTTATAAAATTTATTTACATCACCATAAAAAGGAATAAATTCGTAGTTTTTGTTATCTACCTCAAAAACAAAACTATCATTTATTTTTTTAAAATTATTTATTATCAATGCATAATAGTAATTAATTAAATTTTTCATATTATTCCTCTATTAATTTTATGCACAAAAATAGGATAATTAACTATAAATTATCCTATAATATTTTTTATATTATTTAATTTTTCATTTAAACTTTTTATTTGTTCTTCTAAAGCTTGATTCTTTTCTTGTTCTTCAAAGAACCTTGCTCTATAATCGATTATCACTTCACCAACATTATCTGCGTTATCTGTACTAGGTAAATTCAAAATATCTTGTTCAAAAGAATGATTATCTTTAAGAACTGGTTCATTTTGTAAATCAGTACTTGTATCTACATTAATATCATCATTTACAGTTTCAAAATTTACTGGCGATAAATTAACTTTAAAATTATCTTCTATAATATGTCTCATTAATTTGAATTTATTTTTACTAACTATTTTTAAATTAACAAGCATATTTATAGGCAAATACTGAATTTCATTGTTTTGAGTATTATTTTTTTTATTCTCAACAATTTTTGTAATTGATTCTTGAACTTTAGCCCATTCTTCAATATTTGAAATTTCCATACCAAGCATATATCCAGTGTCTACCGGGCCAGTCGGAGTATTTTGAACTTCCTTACCTACCTGAACTACATATAATTTAACATATTCATTTTCATCTATCTCTCCTATTGTATAAATGAAATAATATTTTGAATTGTATATATAAAAAAGTCCATTTACTTCTATTTCAACGCCGTTATCTGAAATTATTTTTACATTTTCCATATAATCACCTTTTTACTCTAAAATAATTATAATCTAATAAGAAAAAAAAATCAATAGAAAAAGATGTTAATAATAAACATCTTTTAAATACAACCCGCATGCCGGAGCACACATTCCAGCCTTAGTTCTATCTTTCATTTCTATTATCTTTATTATATCTTCACTTTTGTATTTTCCTTCGCCTATTTCAATTAACGTACCTACTATATTTCTTACCATATATCTCATAAATCCAGTACCTAGAATAGATATAGTTATTTGATTTACATTTTTAACATCTCTAATTAAATCAGTTTGAATAATCGTTCTCGTATAATCATCTTTTTCTTCATCTATTTTAACAAAAGATCTAAAATCATGAGTGCCTTCTAAGTATTTTAAAGCTCTCTCCATTTCTGGTATATCTAATTTTTTGTTGTATTGAAATACATAGTCTTTTTCTATTGGATTATAATTTCCCATATTGATTTTATATATGTACTCTTTTGCTTTTACATTGAATCTTGCATGAAAATTATCATCTGTTTCATAAACATTCTTAACATATATATCGTCAGGAATTAAACTATTCAATGCTTGCTTTAATTTTAAGCATGATATATTTGTTTCCAAATCAAAATGTGCACTTTGATTGTATGCATGAACTCCTGAATCAGTTCTTCCTGATGCAGATATAGAAACTGATTTCCCGGCATTTATCTGTTTTAATGCTTTTTCTATCTCGCTTTGAATTGTTTTGACTCTAGGTTGTTTCTGATATCCATTATATTTAGAGCCATCATAAGAAAAAGTCATAAAATATCTCATAAAATCACTTCCTTAAATATAGAAATTATAAATATTAATAAAAATAAGAAGAATATTATTTTTGAACGCAAATTAACTTTTTTATAGTTTAATTTATAAAACTTAATTTTTAAATTATCTTGTAATATATTTAACTTACTTTTAGAATAAATAAAACTAGAAATTATAAAACTTATCACATTTAATGTTTTTTTACCTCTCATTATTTGTCTTTTCTTTATTTCATCTTTAGCATCAATTAATAATTTAATAAAATATAATATTAAGGTTAAATATAAAGAAACATTCTCTACATTTAACTTTACTATTTTTAGTGGTAACAAAATTCCATACAATCCCTCATGTAAACTTCTAAAATCTGTATTTAAAATAAAAATTTCAATAAGAATTGACATTAGCAATAATTTATATGTAAATATAATAATACTAATTATTTGATATTGCCTAAATATAATTATATATACAAACAATAAAAATAACAATAAGGATACTATTTTTTTAAATGCATTTACATATTTATTGACTTTTTTTCCTGTAATTATAAATAATATAACAGTGAGTGTCGTTATAAATAAAATTAAGTATATAGATTTAGCCATAAGTAAAATGCTTATTAAAAGTACTAGCAACATTATTCTTACGCTTGGTGAAATTTTAGTTATAAAATTATTTTGCACTTCTATAAATATCCTTTATTAAATCGTTTATATTGTCTCTATATACTAATTTTATATTTTTTCTTTCTAACACCTTTTGTCTAAATTGAAGGACGTTTGGCATAGTAAGACCACATTTATTTAATAATTCGATATTACTAAAAAAATCATATTTGTTTTTTTGTTCCATTAAATTTCCATTATCTAAAATTAAAATTTTATCTGAAACGCTAAGTAAAAACTCTGAATTTTGCGAAGTAATTATAATCATTTTGCCGTCTCTTTTAGTTTTTTTTAGTAATTTTATTAAAGTCGATATGCTTTTTTGATCTAAATCACTAGTTGGATCGTCTAATAAAATAATTTTTTTATTTCCTATAAACATTGAAATTAGCAAAATTTTTTTCATCTCTCCATTACTCAATTCAGAATAGTTCTTTTTTAATATTTCTCTATCTAGACAAAAGCTCTTTAATAATTCATCTAATTTTATCATATCAAAATTAGGAATATCATATTTTATATCTTCTAATGCATTTACGTTAAATAATTGGTTTTGATAAGTTTGCGATAGATAAAATATATCAGCCCTAAGTTTTTCTAGATTTAGTCGCTTCATTTTATCACAAATATTTTTTTTGCCAATAACAATCTTACCAGAAAAATTTAAATCTAAACCAAATATTAAATTTAAAAGCCTTGTTTTACCACTTCCATTTTTTCCTACTATTGAAGTTATTTCATTCGTCTTTATTTCTAAATTTAAATTTTTAAAAATGTGTTCACATTTTACATCAACAAACTTTATTGCCATACTTTATCCACCATTTCATCAGTACTATATATTAATTCATCAATTAAGTCATAGCTTTTTAATTTATAAGATAGATCAGCTATAAAAGGTAATTTAATATCGTTTTCTGAAAATACGCTTTCATTTTTTATTAATTCTTTTACATTACCTTTGACTGAAATTTTTCCATTTTTAATAATTAATAAACTATCAGCAATCCACATATCTTCACTGTTGTTAGTAGTGAACAAAACAATAGTTTTTTTACTTTTCTTTAATTGTTTTAAGTAAGCAACTATTTTTTTCTTATAGTAAATATCAATTGAATCAAATAAGCCATCAATTAAAATAATACTAGGATCATGGATTATACTTTGAGCAAATGAAACTACTTTTTTTTGAGAATGTGATAATGTATTAATTTCTTTGTAGAGTAAATTTTCTATTCCTAATTTTTCTGACAAATCAGAAATCTTTTTCAGTGCAAGAGTATCTGTATAATTTAAATTTTTTAAAGGGTCAATTAAATTTAAAAACACATTTTTATTTTCTAAATTAGTTAATCCTAAATATATTCCAAATTTTTTTCTCTGTGAATCTATATTATCTTTTGTAATAACTGTACCATTAATAGTAATAACACCACTATAGTTCACAAGTCCCATAAGAATTTTTAAAAGAAGTGTTTTTCCACTACCATTATTCCCTATTAAAGCGTTAATTGTTGCTTCTTTTAAGTCAAAACTTATACTTTTTAAAATATCATTAAAACTCACATTTTCTACTATTAATTTACCGTTCACATTATCACCTAGTTATTTATTATATTATAGTTTTTTTTTAAAGTAAAGAAAAATAATATTTTTTTTAATTTTGGAAATAATATCCTTAGGTGAGTATTATGAAATTAGATAATAGTATAGAAAAAATTTTCGAAGAACTTAATAAAATGAATGGTAATAGTAGCGATATAGTTACACGCATCATAGAAAAAAGTAATAGAAAAATTGGATACATCTATTTAGAGAGTGTAAGTAGCGATGATAAAATAAGTAACTTTCTTAACAAAGCTATTGTTAATATGAACAAGAAAAAACCGTTCGATTCATTCTATGATCTAATTCAAAACAGTATTTTCAATAGTAAAGTTAAATCAATTGAAACATATGAAGATATGTATTATCACTTGGCAAGTGGTTTTACTGTAATTGTAATTGACAAATGTGATAAAGCAATCGTTGTTGAAACAAGACAAAAACTTGATAGAGGTGTAACTGAATCGACAAGTGAGACAATTACTAGAGGGCCAAAGGATAGTTTTACTGAGAATCATAATATGAATTTAGGCTTAATTAGAAAAAGAATTAAGGATCCTAATTTATGGTATGAAGAGGTTAAAGTTGGAAGAAGAACTAAATCAAAGGTAACAGTAGCTTATATAAAAGACATCGTACCTAATTATAAAGTACGAAAAATACTTGATGAATTAAACAAAATAGATATAGATGCCGTAATTGATACTGGATATATACGAGAGTTGTTAGAAAAGGAGCAAAAATCAGTTTTTCCAAAAGTCATAAGTACTGAAAGGCCTGATTTTGCATGTACATCCTTACTTAATGGAAAAATTGTGATACTAGTAGAAAACTCTCCTTTTGTTATAATTCTTCCAGCTGTTTTAACAGATTTCTTTCATTCTCCAGAAGATAATTATCAAAAACCACTTAATGTATCATTTTCAAGAATTTTAAGGGGAATTTGTTTCTTTCTTGCTCTTTTAACACCTGCAATTTACATTGCTTTAATGACGTTCAATCAAGAAATAATTCCAGACCAGCTACTCATATCTCTAGCTATTCAAAGAGATGGCGTGCCATTCCCGTCTGCAATCGAAGTCTTACTATTTGTTCTAACCTTCGAAGTTTTAAGGGAAGCAGATATCCATTCACCATCTTTTTCGGGAAGTGCAATGAATGTCGTTGGAGCACTTATTTTAGGAGATGCAGCAGTTGCTGCTGGTATTGTCTCTCCAATTGTAATTATCATTGTTGCTGCCACATCAATATCTGAATTAGTATTCTACGATGTAGATGTTATTGATGCGATAAGGGAATGGAGACTTCTATTTATAATTGCGGCTACTTTTATGGGACTTATTGGATTTGTTGCCATTTTCATTATTTTTATTGCAAAACTAACAAGTTTAGAATGTTTAGGTACTCCTTATCTTACTCCATTTAGTCCATTAAATATTAGAAGTTTAAAAGACAGTATAATAAGAGTTTCAAGAAAAAAATTAAAAGAAAGACCTGAATATTTAACAAAAAATTTAAAAAGATTGGATGATAATTATGAAGAAAGTAATTCTTAGTTTAATTTTACTTTTTTGCTTAACTGGATGTTGGAACTATAAAGAACTAAATGATTATTCTATAGTTTCTGGTGTTGCAATAGACAAAAAGGGCAATGAATATGAAACAAGTGTTTTAATTTCTAACTCTCCAAAAACCAATAGTAGTGAAAGCAATTCTTCTCAATCACAGGTTGTTGTATATAGTGGCAAAGGTAACTCTATTTTTAGTGCACTTAAGCAAATAGGATTAATTTCTCCCAAGGAATTATATTTTGGATCGTTTTCTATTTTAGTAATTTCAGAGAACGTAGCTAAAGAAGGAATTGACAGTGCGATTGATTTCTTTGTTAGATATCCAAATGCCAGGAAAAATTTTTATGTTGTTCTATCTAAAGGCACAAGCGCTAAAGACACTTTAAAAATAATGACCCCACTATCTTCTTTCCCTTCACAAAAAATTACGGATAACGTTGAATCAACAACAGAACTTCAAGGGATTATATCAAGTATAAATTTTAATGATTTACTTTCTACAATTTTAAGCGATGGATCAGAAGCCACAATAAACTGTATAGAAATTGAAGGTGATGAAGAAAAAGGTTCTAGTCAAGAAAATTTAGAATCGAGCGAACCAGAAGCTTATACAAAACTTGGTAATCTTGGAATATTTAAGAATTATACATTAGTCGACTGGGCAAATCGTGATGAAAGTTTAGGTATAAATATGATAAATGGAAAAATAAGCGAAATGTTTTTAGATATAGAATATAATGAAGGATATGTTGTAATAGATTCTACTAGTTTTTCATCAGAGGTTAATGTTAAGCTTAAAGATAATAAGCCCTTTGTAAGTATTGATTTATCAGGAGAAGCAAGAATTATAGAGGTAAAAGGTGATATTGACTTAAAAGATTCAAAAGTTATCGAAGAACTACAAAAAAAAGCTAATAAAAAAATTAAAAAAAGAGTTAATCAAGCAATAGAATTAGCTATCAAAAATAAAACAGATATATTTGGGTTTGGCCAAAAATTTTATCAAGAATACCCAAAATATTTTAAATCTGTAAAAGATGAATGGAACAATAATTTAGATAAAATAGAAATAAACGTTAAAAGTGATTTAATGTTTAAAAACAAAGTATCTTCGAAAAATAGTTTGGAGGAAATAAATGATTAAGAAAAAAATAACAAACTTTGAAATTGCTTCATTAAATTATTTTGTCACAAGAGCATTCTTAGTAGGAATTACATTTAATGCGCTTATAAATGTTATGAAAAGAGATTGCTGGATAATGCCACTTATAAGCATCCCTTTAGATATTATTTTTATACTTATTATAAATAAAATAATAGACTATGAACCAGATTTAAACCTTCCCCAAAAGGTTATGAAGCTTTTTGGGAAAACTTTAGGTACGATAATTTTAGTATTAATTTGTATTTTTATACTTTCAATGGGTATTCTAAATTATTTAACACTTAATAATTTTATACAAAGTCAATTTTTAACAAGAACACCATTAATAGCCATTGCAATAATTCTTATTATAACCATTTTCTATATACTGTGCAAAGGGATTAATGTAATAGCGAGAACAAGTAATATACTATTATTTATTAACATATTCTTATTCATTATTAGTTTTTCTGGATTAATATCATCTTTTGATTTTTCAAATTTAAAACCAATGTTTCAGTCAACAACTAACGATTACTTATCTGGTTTAAATAGTTATTATGCCTTTCATATAGCACCGATGTTTTTGCTTACGATGATACCAAAAAATAAAGTTGATAAACCTAAATTTAAAAAAACAATGATTATTTCTACTATCATATCTTCTATAACTATGTTCTGTGTTATTCTTGCAACTCTTTCTGTTTTAGGATATGAATTAACTGCACTTTATGAATACCCAGAATTTCATGTTTTAAAGCAAGCTACACTTGTTGGAGCATCTTCTAGAATAGAAAGCATTTTAGTAATTCAATTAATTTTTGATATATTTATTTATTGTACTCTTATTATTTATATGTTTGGAAATAGTATTAAAGAAATTATTAAAATTAAAAAAAAGAATATTATTTACTTAATTGGATGCATATCACTTACAGTTGGTACCATATATGCAGCTAAATATAATATTTATGTTGATAGTTTAATGGTTAAAATTATTCCTATAATATCTACAATTTTTACTGCTGTTACTACACTAATTATATATTTTAAAGTTAAGATAGATACTTCAACGAAAAAAAAGAAGACCTCTAAATCCTAAAAGGTCTTCTTTTACTTATTTAATAGGAAAAATGCAATTCCACCAATTATTAATAGAATAAGTATTACTAACAATATTATTATGAATTTATTACCTTTTTTTATTTTATGATTCATATCTTTTAATTCTTCAAAATCACTTTGTGTGAAACCTAAACTAGATGTGTAGAAAGATTTGTCTATTTCCATATTTGTTTCTTCTATTTTTCTTTCTTTTTCCTCATCTAATATTTTCTTTATAGAAGCGGCATCTCCTACCATAGTATCTGATTTTAAATCATCTAATAATCCTACATCTGAATCAGATTCAATACCTACTAAATCATTTAAAGCTTTAGTACTAGTTATTGTATTTAAAAGTTCTTTCAATTCTGCTTCTTCTTTTTCTACTTCTATTGATTTACTCTTACTTTTTGTGTTTAAACTTTTTAAAATTTCATATTGTTCTTTTCCAAGGCTTCTGCTTCTTTTTTCTTCAATAGGTTCATCTTGTATTTTTGATAATAAATCCCTTATATCATAATTTTTAGTTTCTTCTTCAATTTCTTCTATTTTTTCTAACTCCTCTTGCTCTTCTTTAAGTATATTTCTTAATTGTTTTTGTTTTTTATAGTTTTCTCTATTTCTAATCATTTCTTGAACTTTTGATATATCTATTTCATTTGTTTTTTCAATAGTTGCGACACCTTCGATATTAGTGTAATTATCTAAATCTTTTATTTGATCATATAAACTTTTATTTTTTGAACTACGACCTGATGTCACTAATTCACTTTTATGATAACGATCCATTCTACTAGCCATATTATCACCCTATCAATAATATATCATACTTTTCAAAATATTTAAATATTTTACTTGCTTTTTTCATATAATTTATTTATAATTTAAAAAGGAGGATGTAATTGATGTTAAAAGTGAATAAAGATTTATGTATAGGATGTGGAGCTTGTCAAGCAGTTGCTCCTGAAGTTTTTGAAATCGAAGATGATGGATTAGCAACTGTTATCGTTGAGGAAATTCCTGAAGAAGTTAAGGAAGATGCATTAGATGCTAAAGAAGGATGCCCTACAAATGCAATTGAAGACGCTAATAAAGATGAATAATAAAAAATAATCAAGTTAATCTTGATTATTTTTTTCACCATAAAGTTTTTTTACTTCTTTTATACTTAGTTGTCTATATTCTCCAGAAGGTACCCCATCAAGTGTTAAGAAAGCTATGCTTTCTCTTTTTAATTTTAAAACATCATAACCAATAGCTTTAAACATATTTTTTACTTGATGATTCTTTCCTTCATGTATTATTAATTCAACAATACTGCTATTTGTTTTCTTATCTATTTTAAGTATTTTAGCTTTCGCTTTACTAGTTTTTTTACCATCAATTATAACACCGTTACAAAGTCTTTTTAATTCTTCTTTAGTAATTAAACCTTTTATTTTAGCTACATATACTTTTTCTATATTATTTTTTGGGTGTGTTAGAAAGTTTGTTAATTCACCATCATTTGTAAGGATTATAAGTCCTGTTGTATCATAATCTAGTCTTCCTACCGGATAAATTCTTTTACTAGTTTTAATTAAATCTACAACTGTTTTTCTTCCTTTTTCATCTTTAGCAGTTGTGACTATCCCTCTTGGCTTATTTAATAAATAGTATACTTTATCTTCCATTTGTTCTATAGGATTACCCTCTACCTCTATATAGTCTGTTGAATCTACTTTAGTTCCCATTTCTCTTATAGTTTTACCATTTACTTTTACTTTTCCTAAACTTATTAATTCTTCTGCTTTTCTTCTTGAACAATATCCAGATAAAGCAATAACTTTTTGTAGTCGTTCCATAAAATCACCAAAGATATTATACCTTATTTATCTTTTTTTAGCAATTCAAAATTATCTCCAAAACATATTTACTACGATTATACTGGCAACAATTCCACATAAATCAGCAAATAAGGCAGCAAACATACTGTGTCTTATCTTTTTTATTCCAATACTTCCAAAGTATAAACTTATCACATAGAATGTTGTATCTGTACACCCTTGCATTACTGAGCCTAATAAACCTATAAAACTATCTGGTCCAAATTTCGCAAATATTGTATTTAAATAAGCAAGAGAAGCGCTTCCGGATATAGGTCTAACAATAGCTAATGGAAATATTTCTCCGGGTACATTAAATATATCTAAAACAGGGTTAATTAATGATAAAATAAAATTTAAAACTCCACTATTTGTAAATAAATTGACTGCAAGTATCATAGCTATAAAGGTCGGAAATAAGTTTAAAATCATCGAAAAACTTTCTTTAACACCTTCTATAAAAGTGTCATATACATCAACCTTTTTAAAGAAACCGTATAGTATTATAAATAGTACCATAATAGGGATAATTAAATTAGATATAAAGTTAATTTTTATACCTCCTTGCTAGAAATCTATCTATAAGTATTCCTCCTAATGTTGCAAAGAATGTACTTATTATACAAGCAAATACTATCTTTGTAGGCTCACTACTACCATACATCATTCTGAGTGATATGATCGTAGTTGGAATTATTGTAAGTCCACTAGTATTTATAACTAAAAAAGTTATCATAGAGCGACTTGCTACTTTTTTGTTTTTATTTAATTTTTGAAGAGATGACATTGCTTTAAGTCCAAAAGGAGTAGCAGCACTACCAAGTCCAAATATATTTGCAATCATGTTGCTGGCTATTAAACTAAGAGATTCATGTCCTTTTGGTATTTCTGGAAAAAATTTTGTAAGTAATGGAGATAATTTATTTGATAGTTTTTTTAGTAAGCCAGAGGCTTCAGCTATTTTAGTTATACCCATCCAAAGTGCAAGTACTGGAAATATTTTAAATAACATTTCTAAACTTATTTTAGTACTATCTACAATAGTTGTATTTATAGTTTCAAGATTGTTTGTAAACAGTCCATATAATATTCCAGTTGCTATTAAAACCATCCATATTATATTTACCATAGGTTTACAAACCACTCCTTAATTTTTTCAAAAAATGACTTTTCTTTATTATTTATTATATCTACGAATATATCTTCTTTATGTATCTTTTTATCGCCCAAATATATATTCAAAATTCCAACCTTATCTCCATTATCTAAGTTTCTTTTTTTCTCTAATTCATATTTAAATATTAAATTATCTTCTTCAGAATTACTTAACAAGTAAAAAAAGTCATTTTTTACATATAATTTATAATTATCATAGTAATCATCATCATAAATTGTTATATTACCTTTTTCTAATATTTTTAAATTTGTATAATTACTAAAGCCATATTCGAATAGATTTTGATGATCTTGCCAATCATTTCCATCATTTAAAGTCACTACTACTAAGTTAGTATTTTCTTTTGTAGCAGTCGAAACTAAAGTTCTTTTAGCAATTTCAGTAAATCCTGTTTTACCTCCTGTAGTATATTTATAAATTGAAAGTAGTTTATTTTTGTTTATCCAGCTATATACGTTTTTATTTGTTGTAAGTGTATATTTTTTTGTACTTGTTATTGTTTTATAATCTTCTAATTTCATAGCATAATTTGTTAATATTGCCATATCATAGGCAGTTGAATAATTTCCTTCTTCTTGATCTAGTCCACTTGGATTATTAAACTCTGTATTTCTCATACCAATTTCTTTAGCTTTATCATTCATCATTTTTACAAAATCTTGTACTGTACCACCTACATATTTAGCTATAGCTAGTGCGGCATCGTTACCACTTCTAAGCATAAGCCCATAGACTAAATCTTTTAAAGTCATTTCTTCTCCAACTTTTATATATATTCCAGACCCATAAGAAGATTTTATCTCTTCACCTATTACTACTATATCATCTAGTTTTCCAGATTCTATAGCTACTACTGCTGTCATTATTTTAGATATACTAGCGACACTTCTTTTCTCATGTATATTTTCTTCATAAAGAATTCTATTACTGTCCATATCCATTAATATTGCACTTCTAGCACTTGTATCTATCGCACCTACTGTAAAAGGTATTAATAAAATTAAAAACATTAATAATTTCTTCATATTTTCACCAATTAATTATATGTACAATCTAGTCAAAATATCTTATTATTCCTTTTTTTATTGATTCAACTATTTTATATTGGTAATCTGATTTTTGAAGTAAATATCTATCGTTTGGATTAGATAGAAATCCTGCTTCTATTAAAATTCCAGGAATAGTTATTTTTCTATTCATTAACATTGTACTTATTTCTTTAACTTCTCTAGTAGTTTTTAGATCTTTTTTTAATTGATCCTGCATAAGCATAGCTAAATCATAATTATTTTTATTTATATCATCATAAAATACTTGAGCACCACTCCAAGTAGATGAACTAATTGAATTTAAATGTATAGAAATATATATATCTGCTTTTGAATCATTTATTATTTTAGCTCTATTGTTTAAATCACTCTTTTTTCTAGATCCTGTATAGATTTTACTTAAATCATAATCTCCATAACGTGTTAGATATACTATCGCACCTTCTTCCTCAAGTATTGTTTGTAACTTTTTACATATTTCTAAATTTATATCTTTTTCATATATATCTTTATAAAGCGTACCTGGATCAGGACCACCATGTCCTGGGTCTACATAAATTACTTTCCCTAATAGCTCTAAATCACTCTTCTTTATGTCAGCTCCTACAAGTGAAAAAGTACAAATAAATATTATAAGTAAAAATACTGAATAGATTTTCTCCACATAATCACCACTTAAGTATATGAAAAAAAGATATAAAACTATATCTTTTTGTTAAAAATATTCCAAGGTTTTCTATTTGGTAAATCTATTTCAAATGTTAAACATTCTTTTGTAATCGGATGATTAATTGTAATTGAATTAGAGAAAAGAGCTATTTGTTCTCCTACTTTAGAATTAATATTATATTTCTGATCTCCATATAAAGCATGTCCTCTAGATGAAAATTGTACTCTTATTTGATGAGATCTTCCTGTTTTTAAATTTATTTTTACTAAAGATAAATTGTCTTTATAATCTACTAATTCATAATCTAGAATACTTTCTTTACCGTTCTTATCAACTTTTACTATATTATTTTTTGTATCTTTAAGTAATTTATCTATCAAAGTTCCTTTTTTTTCTACTTTACCTTCTACAATTGCATAATATGTTTTTTTGAATATCCTATTTCTTACTTGTTCACTAAGTCTAGAAGCACACTTACTTGTTTTAGCAAACACCATAATACCACCTACAGGCCTATCTAAACGGTGTATAAGGCCTAAATATACATTACCTGGCTTATTATCCCTTTTCTTTATAAAGTCTTTTAAAAGGGTTAAAAAATCCAAATCTTTACTACTATCTTCTTGTACCGGTACATTTATTGGTTTTTCTACAACAAGTAAATGATTATCTTCATAAATTATATTAATCATTTCCTATATACCTTCCATATATACCGCAAGGAAGCACTATATTATCTCTAGTTATTGGAAGTCCTACTTCTCCAGCATCTACTTTACCATTAGGATAAAGTGGTAATAAAGTAGTCTTTAAAATGTTTTCAAGCACTGTAGCACTTATTCCTGTTGTATAAGAATTGATTAAGAAAAATAATGGTTTATCACTTAATATTTTTATACAAGCATCTATTAAAGCATAAATGCTATCTTCAAATTTCCATACTTCTTTGTTTGGACCTCTACCATAACTAGGAGGATCCATAACTATAGCATCATATTTATTTCCTCTTCTATATTCTCTTTCAACAAATTTTAAACAATCATCTACTATGAATCTTATAGAGTTATTCTCTAACCCACATAGTTTCATATTTTCTTTTGCCCATTCTGTCATACCTTTTGATGCATCAACTTGTACAACATCAGCTCCAGCACTAGAACAAGCCATAGTAGCAGCTCCTGTATATGAGAATAAATTAAGTACTTTTATTTTTCTATTACTATTTTTAATCATATCCATCATGAAGTCCCAATTGGTAGCTTGTTCTGGAAAAAGTCCAGTATGTTTAAAATTAGTAGGGCTTACTTTAAAAGTTAAATGTTTATAACTAACTGTCCAAAACTCAGGTAGTTTAGAATAAAATTTCCATTCTCCACCACCTTTATTACTTCTAAAATAATGTCCATCTACATTTTTCCAATTACTATTATATTCTACATTCCATATAGCTTGTGGATCTGGTCTTCTTAAGATAACATTTCCCCATCTTTCTAATTTTTCTCCATTACCAGCATCTATACATTCATAATCTTTCCACTCATTACTAATTCTTTGCACACTATCACCTATAATTCTAATTCTTTGTTTTCAAATTCTTCATCTATTAATCCTTCATGGATAAATTCTTCTTTTGTATTTAAGTAAATCTCTTCTATTCTATCTACTCTACACTTTTCAGCTGTGATTATTGATTTTACTTTTTCAACTGCTTTTTCTATTCTATCATTAACTACTACATAATTATATTTAGTAAATTCATTTATCTCATTATAAGCAGTTTTAAATCTTTCAAGTATCTTATCTTTAGTTTCTGTATTTCTTTTAATTAATCTATTCTTTAACTCTTCCATACTTGGAGGCATTATGAAAATAAATAATGCTTCTTTTACAATCTCTTTTACCTTTAAAGCGCCTTGTATATCTATTATAAGTATTACATTTTTACCTTTATTTATATCTTCTTCTAATTTCGTTTTTGGAGTACCATAATATTGATTGTTGTGTACAACTGCATACTCTAAAAATTCATCATTTTTGATTCTTTCTTCAAATTCTTCTTTACTTATAAAGTAGTAATCTACACCTTCTACTTCTTTTCCTCTAGGAGCACGTGAAGTCATAGAAACAGATATTTTAGTGTCTTTCATATCTTCAACTACTTTATTACATATCGTATCTTTTCCTGCTCCGCTTGGCCCAGAAACTACTATAAGTAAACCTTTAGACTTTTCTCTAATCACACAATCACCTTTCTTTTTTGTATTATACCATATTATAGAATATTTTCACATATTTTTGATAAAGAAAAAAGTATAGAAAACTATACTAATTACAATTACTTAATTCATCACCTAACTCATATATAACTTTATCCGCATATACTATTTTTTCTATTTTCTCTTTTTTATCAAATAAAATTGTTGTTGTAGATGAAATATCCTGTAAATTATTTTCATCTAAATATCTAAAAAGTTTTTCTATTATATATGTTTTAGTTTCTTCTTCATAATAACTGTTAAATAAGAAAGGTGTTTCATCTTTTGTACTTATAGTAAAACCTAAGTTACTTTTTTCTTTACAAACAGTTATTTGAATATTATTATCATCTAAATATACTTTTTTATAAGTAAGCTCTTTATATCCTATAAAAAGAAATAGCGCGACTAAAAATAAAACAAATACACTTATAATAATTAACATTAATCTTTTTGATATTTGTCTTATCTTCTTTTTCAGTAAATCCATATTTATTATTATATTTTCCTCTAATTTTTTTTGATATTCGCTATTATCTATTCTTTCTCCACTTAAAAACTCATTAATACTTATATTCAATATTTCACATAATTTTGGGATAAGTGATAAATCCGGCATAGTATTTCCATTTTCCCAGCGACTAATAGATTTATTACTTACACTTAATTTTTCAGCTAATTGTTCTTGTGTATAACCCTTTTCTTTTCTTAAAGCAGCTATAAACTTTCCTATCTTAATCTGATCCATAACTATTCTCCTTTCTAGATATAATTTTACATATTTTATTAAAATATTACAGGACAAAAACTGAGAATTGGTTTTATTATATCATAATATATTTTCACATATTAAATTATCACATAAGTTTTTATATTTTTTATATTCTTTATCATTTCTTATAGTCCAACCTAAAACTAATTTATTTATTTTAAAAGGTAATTGTTTTTTATACACACTAATAAAGTCTATTTTCTTCATATATTTTTTAACTAAATTATAATTTAATTCATTAAAAATAATTAACCCAGTAACATAATCCTTTCTATTTTTATAAAACCAATCTATTACAAAAGGATTCATACTTTGAATAGCAAATTCTCCTTTATAATTATCTAATATTTTTACTAACTCTTCTTCAAATTTACTATTATTATCCACATCTTTTACTTCTATTAAAATTGGAACTTTTCCATCAACTATGTGCATAACTTGTTTTAAAGTTGGAATTGTATATTTTTTACTTATTTTTATTTTAGATAATTGTGCATAACTTAAAGTTTCTATAACTTTATTTACTCCTGTCAGTTTTTTTAGATTGTGATCGTGGTATACAACTATAGTATTATCGTTAAGTATGTGTATATCTAATTCTATTATATAATTTTTATCCACACATTTAACAAATGCAGGCAATGTATTTTCTGGAATAAGAGGGGTGTGTAATCCACGGTGAGCTATTAAACTTCTTTTTAAAAAATCTATATTTTTCATAATATAGTTTATGTATAGAAAAAAAGATTGTCATATAGGACAACCTTATATATTTTAATTATCTTTTAATTCCTCCACTAGAATTTACTTGTTCTTGTTGTGGAGAATAAACTGACAATATATATTCTAGTTCTTCTAAAGATTTTGTTTCTAATTTTCTTTTAGCATATTCCATATCACTCATTTTTTGGCTTATATCTAAACCGGAATTATGGAACTCACCAGCATTTAACATTGCGCCAAGGATATCACTTATCAATTTGTCCCTTTGTTGTGTTTGTTCATTAGTTGTACTAGTTTGTGATACTTCACTAGTTCTAATTTCTGGTGTAGATTGTGGTTGAATATTTTTATCGGTTTGTGCTTGATTTCTTATTGAATTTTTTTCATCTTGAGTAATTGTAATTTGATGAATATTCCCATCTTCAAATCTAACTTCATAAGTTGAGTCTGGGTAACCAGTAACACTTAATATTTCTGAAACCTTACCTAGATTAAAATTCTTTCTCTCAATAAAATCAATTAAATTTTTTTCAAACTCATTATATGGTGTAGATGTTTCTTGTTTGATTTCTGGTGCAGTTTCTTGTTTTTTTACACCGGCAACAAATTCTCTTAATTCTTCATCACTATAACCATCAAATTCAACTCTTAAATTTCTTATTTGTACATCACTCAAACGATAGTCTTCTGCAACACCTAAATCTTTTCGTATAGCCTTGTTAATTAAATCTTCTCTAGTCGCTTGAGCTAATTGTTTTAATCTTTCTTGTTCTCTTTCTTGAGTAATCATTGCTTCAACTTGTTCGTATGATAAACCTTGATATTTTTGAGGTATTACTTTATTTCCTAAATCCCAAGCAGTGTATAAACTATTACTTTTTCTTAATCTTTCATTTTCTTCACTAAAAATCAAATTGTATATTCTTTCTTGTTCTTTTTCACTCGCTTGTGCTTTTTCACTTTCTACTTTCATTTGCTCAAATCTTTGATAGAAACTTTCATATACTGGAAGTACACCTTGATAAAATTGAAGGTCTTGAGAAACTTGACTAAATTTTTCTTTTAAATCAGTTATTTGTGCATAACTACTTCTATGGTTTCTTACTTGTTCTTTATGTTGTTGATATGTTTGATATTCTGTTGGGTATTTTTCTGAAACTTGTCTTGAAAAGAAAGAACCTAATGTTTCACTAGAAATTTGTCTAATTCTTTTTTCTATTTCTAATTTTTCATTTTCAATTCTATTTATTTCTTGTTGAAGTGTTATTAACTCAATTTCTCTTTGTTGTCTTTCACGTTCTATCAGTGCTTCTTTTTCTTCTGCCCTTAGTGTAATTAACGTTTGTGTACTTTGAGCAATACTTTCACTTTTCTCTGGCATTTGAATTCCTGCAGTAGTAAAATCTTTTCTTATTTCTTTATAAGTTGATAATGAACGTTCTGGTAATACTACTTCTTTTGACTCTGCAAAACTCTTTTGTGCAGTTTCCATTTTTCTTGTACACATATCGGCTAAAGTCATAGCATACTCTGGCATTTCTGCATAAGACGCTCTATATGTTTCAGCAGTTTCTTCACCATAAGAACGAACTGACCTTTGTAATCTTCTATTTAACTCTTGTTCAAATAATATCTCAACTTTAGCAGTTATATCACTATATCTATAATTATCCTTTATTACTTCATAAAGACATTGTTGCATTATTATCAATTCATCAAAGTAAAGATAATTCCATGGGTCTTTACCTCCAATTGAAGCCTTTTGTTCATACAATTCTATAATTTTAATAAAATCTTCATCTGATATATTAGCAACTTCAGGGAAAACATTATATGATCCGAAATGATTATTTAACACTCTAATAAATTTTTCTTTCTTTTGTTGATACATAATAAATACCTCCTCGTATGATTTAATTATAGCACTTTTGACGTTTTTTTACAATTTTTCATAAATAATTAAATAGAAATGTATAAATTTTTACATTATACATTTCAAACGTTTGCTAGATGTGTTTACTGATTTTATATTCTTTAGATATTTAGTAAACATAACTAGTTCCTTTTCTTTTACTTCTCTTTGAGCATAAGCAGTCATATACGCTTTCATAAACTATCATTGTACATATCTAATAATTTGTTATTCATTTATATCACTAGGCGAATTGGTAGTCTTTTCTCTATTTCCCTTTTTATTCATATCTTTTTGTTTATTATTTTTTGTTAAACGCACTTTACTTACATATAAAAAACTTTAGAAATTCTAAAGTTTTTAGTGATTATGATGTATTTTTATATGTTCATTATTAATAATACATTCTTCTTCACAGCATTCTTCTCCTATTTTTTCAAGTTCTATTGTTGTATGATTTATACCATGTTCTTTTAATTCTTTTTTTACTAACTTTTTAATATCATTATTTTTACCATCTTCAACGATATGTATAGTAGCATAATTATTATATCCATCTAAACTCCATACATGAATATGATGAACATCTTTAACTCCTTTTATTTTTAATATATGTTCCTTTATTTCATCAATACTAATTCCATTTGGATTTTTTTCTAAAAACAAAT
Source organism: Bacillota bacterium (assembly GCA_015059155.1). GTDB lineage: Bacteria > Bacillota_I > Bacilli_A > RF39 > UBA660 > UMGS1613. Next base: position 41,886 of record SVAX01000006.1, read on the forward strand.
CAATAATTAATTTTAAGTTTTTTAAAGCATTTAGAAGTATGAAAATAGCAACCAATATTGATAATATTGGATCTATTATTTTTATATCAGTAAATCTCATTATTATCGCACCTACTAATACTACACCCCATCCAAATACATCTTCTAACATATGTAGATTAACTGACTTTTGATTTAATGAATTGCCTGATTTAGTAAAATAAGCAGCTAAAAAGTTTACTATTACTCCTATAACTGCAAATATAATCATTCCATTATAATTAATATCAACTGGATTTATAATTCTTTTTATCGCATTATACATTACTAATATTGAACCAATTATAAGTATAAAGGTTGTTATTAAGCTTCCTATCACTGAATATCTAACATACCCATAAGTATATTTGCTATCGGGTTTCTTTTTACTTTTCTTTTCTAAAAAATAAGATACACCTATACTCATTGCATCTCCAATATCATGAATGGAATCAGATATAATAGCTACACTATTAGTAATTGTTCCACCTATAAATTCAAATATTGAAAATCCTAAGTTTAAAATAAAAGCAATTAATATATTTCTTTCTGTTTTCATAAGTACCTCCTTATCATAACTATATCTATTATATCATATTTCTTTAATAATATTTTATTTAAAAGAAAAACACTGGAACAATTCCAATGTTTGACTAACTGTTAATATTTACCAAATTATAATATATTAATCTACATTAACTCCTTTACTAAATAATTTTGAATTAACAAAATATAGAATAAATATATTCAATGTATAAATTACTATTGCTAAATATATGCATAGTTTAATAGTACTTACACTTAATGAGTCCATTGTATAAAATAAATTCATTAAATCTTTATTGAATAGTGCAACTACAAATACAACTAAAACAGTAAATATTTGAGTTAATAAATATATTCCAAAACCAGATAAAACACTAAATACCATTTTATTATTATTTTTCTTATGCCCCAATACTATACCTACATATCCAGATTGTAACATATTCATTATTTCTAAAAAACAAACAAATATAAATGCTAAAACAATTGTTATAACTGTACTTTCATAAATTGTAGCAAGAGGTAATAATAAATTTTTAATAACTTCAATATTTTCTTTAGAATAGTAAGCAATAAACAAAGTTATACCAATTACTAATACACTTGAAAATAATGTAATAATTGATGTTAATATTTTAGATAAGTACAATGTTTTTTTATCTATTGGAAGTGTGTGTGTCAGATAAGATTCATCACCATAAAAATTATTTTTAAATCTAACCCACAATCTCATTAAATTATTAATTAAAATATTAAATATCATAGATATAGTAATACCACTACATACTTGCCCAATTATATTCATAATAAATGAATTTTCAATATTTAAAAATATTCTAGTCAATATTCCAAAAAACAGAGACAAACTATAAAATATTATTAATGCTTTATATATGTTTTGCAAATCATATTTTAATAATTTCTTTAACATTTAAACATCCTCCTAAATATTTCATCTATTGAACTATTTTCTTTTCTTCTTAACTCATCAGAATCTGATTGAAGAAGTATTTTACCTTTGTCTATAAATATTACTTCATCTAAAATTCTTTCTATATCGGAAATTAAATGAGTTGAAATAATGACACTAGCACCTTCATTAAAATTAGTAAGTATCGTATCTAATATATAATCACGAGTAGCTGGATCTACACCACCCAATGGTTCATCTAAAATATATAAATCAGCCTTTCTACTCATAACAAGTACTAATTGTACTTTTTCTTGCATACCTTTACTCATTTTAGATAACTTTTGCGTAGTATCTAAATCTAAATCTTTAAATAGTTGTCTTGCCTTTTTAGGATCAAAATTAGCATAAAAATCTTCAAAAAATTCAATTACTTTATCTACTGTCATTGATTTATCTAAATAAGTTCTTTCTGGTAAATAAGAAATAATTTTTTTACTCTCTATTCCTACCTCTTCCCCATTTACCAATACCTTACCAGTTGTTGGTGTTAGTAAATCATTTATAAGTTTTATTAGAGTAGTTTTTCCAGTACCATTTTTCCCTAATAATCCGATAATCCTTCCCCTAGATATTGTTAAATTAACATCTTTTAAAACGTTTTTATTGCCAAAGCTTTTATTAATGTTGACACACTCTAATAATTCCATTATTTATCTCCTCCTAAATCTTTTAAATACTCAATAATTTCACTTATATTAAATCCTATGCCTTCCATACTTGCAAAATATTTTTTAGACAATTCATATGCATATTCCTCTCTATACTTTTCAATTATCTTTCGGTCGTTAGTTACAAATTTACCATTAGTTCGTTCTGTAAATACTAATTTTAATTCTTCTAATTCTACTAATGCTTTTTGCATAGTATTAGGATTCACTTTAGTTTGTAGCGCTAATTCCCTAACAGACGGCAATCGTTCGCCAGAATTTATTTTCCCAGATATTATATATATTTTTAACTGTTCTACCAACTGAATATATATAGGAATATTATTATCAAATTCAAACTTCATATCTTATTCCTTTCTATCATTGTATTACATCGTTAATACAATGATACGCCTGTTATAAAAAAAAGTCAATAAAAAACAAATCTTATTTTAAGATTTGCTCTATAAATTACTATTTAACTAGCAATGTTTTTTACCAAACAAATGGTATCATTTTGTATTTTACTTTATTTTTATATTCTTTATATCCATTAAGTTCTTTCTCTAAAACTTGTTCTTCATTATTTATTCTTTTAACAATTATAAATGGATACACTAAAAATATTATGAAAGATATAAAAGAGCCTAATATTAATGGTATAGATAAAAATAAGAATATGGTTGCTAAATACATTGGATGTCTTACTATACCATATAATCCTGTCTCTATTACTTTTTGATCTTTTTGAACTTCTATAGTTCTCGATAAAAATACATTTTCTCTCAATACTTCTGCATACAACATATATGACAATAAAAATATAATGGTTGCGATAACAACTACAACATTTGGTAATTGTATCCAATTAAATCTATAGTTTAATCCTGCTAAAACAAAACCGATCAAAAACATTAGTCCACTCAGTGATACTACCATTTTTTGTTCACCTTCTTTTTCTTTAGCGTCTAGTCTACTTTTTAATAAATCAGGAGCCTTAATCATCATAACAATACCAGCAATAAACATTGGTATGAATAAAACACCCATAAGTAACCAACCATTCATAAACTTTATCGTATTAGCTGGAATAAATATAAGTAATCCAACTAATACCATACCTAATAAAAACTTTAATATTGCTTCAAAAAATAATTTTATATTCATATATATCTTCCCCTTAATAATTACTATTTTTATTTCAGTTCTAGTAAATCATAATTCGTCTATTTAGCAAATTTAACAGCTGTGCCATAAACAATTACTTCAGCAGCACCTTGCATAATTGCAGACGAAGCATAGCGTATATTAACAACTGCATCTGCTTTAAGGGATTCCGCTTCTTCAACCATTCTTTTCGTAGCAAGAGCTCTCGCTTCATTCATCATTTCGTTATATGACTTAAGCTCTCCACCAACTAATGTTTTGAAACTTTGCGCAATATCTTTACCAACATGCTTTGATTGAATAGTACTTCCTTTAACAAGCCCTAGCATTTCAAATTCTTTACCACTAATATAATCAGTATTTACTAATATCATCTTCTTCTCCTTTCTTTATTTCATTAATTCTTTCTATGCAAACTTTGACCATTACTCCGGAAAATATTATTGGAATAATACCTAATAAGTATTTCCATATTCCATCAAGTAATGCTATTAAAAAGCCAAAGTAAACAACATAATATAACACTACAATTATTGTAATAATAATTGGTGCTGTCATTTTATTTCTGTGACTATCCATCTATAACACCTCCACATATTACTATTTATTTAAATTAATAATTGAGTAAACCATTAATGCTACACCTAGACCAAATAATACACAACCGTACCATTCAGTTAAATGATTAGCGAAGAAACCAATTATTCCTCCTCCTAAAGCACACAATATTGCATATAAAAATTTCTTATTTTTCATAAATTCATCCCCTTAACAAAATACATTCATCTAATAATTATATTATATCACAAATTCTTAAAAAATTATAATGCTAGCACGGCTGGCTTCTATGTTTTATAAAGATTGGCGCAACATCGTGTATGATATTTGTATGATACGGGTAAAAAATTGATTTTGGACAAGCAAAAAAGCCCATTTTATGGGCTTTTCGAAACATTGAAATAAGTAATTCTTAACGTTTTGATAGTTAGTTTTCGTTGAAAACAAAGGGCTTACAGAGTTTTTGTATGCTACCTAAACTGACTACAACTGAATCTAAGATATCTTAATTTATTATATATTATATTTTATCTAAAAAATAAATTGTAATTTATTATTAAAAAGATGGATTTAAAATTAATCCACCTTTCTTAATTTATTTATTCCAATTATCATATACAATCCTAATATAATAATTACTATTCCTATACCCATACCTGTTAGTCCATTCATAAGATTTGAATTATAAACTTTGGTATTGGCATAAGTATCTAATAATACTATTTGTGTTAGCATTATTGATGTTAATGCATTTGCAAAATTTGTTAGCTTTACTGCTTTTAATATTGGTGTATGATTTCTTTTGTATTTAATCATTCCATATATTGCAGAACCAATAGACCAAAATGCAACTAACGCTACTAAATAAGTTAAGTATTCATGCATTGTTGTATTTGTTCCTTTGTAATAAATATAAACATTAACAAAGAAATACATAATTCCTAATACCACTAACAGTATCCCATTATTAAGATAATTTATATAACCTATCTTTTGTATTTCTTCTTTATCTTGTATCAACTTCGTTTTACTATAATCTTTAATTGAAAAAAATCTTGCAAATGATAAAATTATCATAAATATTGCATTAATGAAAAACCAAAGTGATGGTAATGTTAATGACAATACAAATTTTACTAATGCTATAAATATATTTCCAATTGTTGTAAATATCAAGAAGAACATTACACGATCTTCCTTTTTTAATTGCTTAAAATGCTCTATTAGTTTATTCATTAGTTTTTGTTACTTTTTAAATATGAATAAATTGGATAATTTAATACGCAAATTAAAAGTCCTACAACTCCTGTAATCATTCCTATAATCATATCCATTTTTTCAGGACTTCCAACCATTATTTTACTCATACCGAAGCCCATTATTAAAGCTCCTATAACACCAATTATCCAAGTTAATACTAATCCCCAATCAGTTTCTTTTCTTTCTATTTCTTTTCTTGGATGACTCTTTCTATGTACTGGGATAATACATAATAAAATTATAAAACCAATTATTCCTACTACAATTCCTGGGCCTAACATATCCCATTCTGGAATTAATCCCATACACATTCCTATTGCAAATACTAATCCACCAATAGTTCCTAAAATAATTTCTAATAAAGTTTCCTTTTTCATTTTTCCTCCTCAATTATTTAACATACTTATCATTAATCTCTTTAGACTTTTTTAAAGTTTCTTCTACTCTTGCTCTGTTTTGTTCTTCTAATTGTTCTTGTTCTTCTTTAACTCTTACTTTAGCTTCTTCAATAGTTTCTCCATCTTTTTTTAAGAAAGTATCACAAATTTATCTTCTATTTTTTTATATCCACTCACAACTGCATTTTCAATTTTTTTATTAGCATCTACTAATTTAGACATCATTTCACCTCCAATCGCAAACGACAACACTTGTTGTTTTTCTACATTTATATTATAATATTTATAGCAATTAAAAAACAATCAACAATTTTAAACATTTGTTGGGATAATAAAATTTTAGGAGGCATTTATGAATATACAAAATAACAAAAAGAGAAAATTGTCTGTTGAAAAAATTGAAAAAACTTTTTTGCAATTAATACAAAATAAAAATATTGAAGATATTTCAGTATCTACTATTTGTGAAATAACTAATTTAAATCGTTCAACTTTCTATTCTAATTATATTGATATATATGATTTAGCAGATAAGGTTAAGCAACAAATGGCAAAAGAATTTGCAGAATTTCAATTATCTAATAAATCTGAACATAATCCTAATGGATATCTAACTATGTTTAAATATATAAAAGACAATCAAATATTTTTTAAAACATATTTTAAATTAGAAAGTATTTGCCCCGATGTTCCACTCCAATATCATACGGAACTTGCAGAAAAATATTATGATAATAAATTCATAGATTATCACATTGAATTTTTTAGAGCAGGACTTAATGCCATAATAAAAAAATGGTTAAATAATGGATGCAAAGAATCTCCCGAAGAAATTAATGAAATTATTACAAGTGAATACAAAAATAAGAGCTATTGAACTCTTATTTTTATTATTAACTATTCAACAAAAGCTAGCACAACTTTTTGTATACTACCTGTATGCTACTTATATGCTACCTAAACCGACTACAACTGACTCCAAGATATCTTAAATTTTTTAATTATCTAATATTACTTTTAAAAATACTTTTTTACCTTTTTGAATAACTATAAATCCATCTTTAAAATCTATTTCATTAATTATTCTATTAACATCATTTTCTTTTATTTGGTTGATCGAAATACCATTTTGTTCTACTAATCTTCTAGCTTCTGATTTTGATGATGCTAAATTTATTTCAACTAATAAATCTAAAATATTAATGTCTAATTTTTCTTTAGATATATTTGTAGATGGCATATTATCTGAAACACCTTTATTACTAAATAATTCTTCGGCTATTTGTTTTGCATTAATTGCTTCTTCTTCTCCATGAACTAATTTTGTTACTTCAAATGCTAATAACTTCTTAGCTTCTCTTATATCATTATTACATAGTTCTTTAATTTCTTCCATTTCCATTCTTGTAAAGAATGCTAAACTTCTTTCTACATCTTCATCAAATGAATTTATCCAAGCTTGGAAGAAATCAAAAGCGCTTGTTTTTTCTCTAGATACCCAAAGTGTTCCTGTTGCAGTTTTACCCATTTTTTCTCCATCAGCTTTTAATAAAAGTGGACAAACAAATCCAAATAATGGATCTATTTTTTTACCTTCACTAAATCCAATCTTACGAGATAGATCAACACCAGCTAAAATATTTCCCCATTGATCACTTCCACCTATTTGAAGTTTACAATTAAATTCTTTATTTAAATGTACAAAGTCAAATGCTTGCATTAACATATATCCCATTTCTAGGAATGTTAATCCTCCTTGTTCTAATCTCTTTTTGTAACATTCTGCACTAAGCATATTGTTAACATTGAAATGTACTCCAATTTCTCTCATAAAATCAACATAAGTTTTATCACAAATCCAATCTGCATTATCAACAATAATAGCTGGATTATCTCCATCAGTTTTTACAAATCTTTTTACTAATTCTTTAACCTCTGCTTTATTGTGAGCTACTTCTTCTTTTGAAAGCATTTTTCTCATATCACTTTTCCCTGTTGGATCTCCCACTAAAGCAGTAGCACCACCAACTAATATGATTCCTCTATGCCCAAAATCTTGTAACCATCTAAACATTGTTAAAGCAAAGAAGTGTCCTATATGCAAACTATCTGCTGTAGGATCTATTCCTAAGTAAAACGTCATTGGGTCTCCATTAATCAAATCAATAATTTCTTTTTCATGTGTTAAATCTTTTACATATCCTCTTTCTTTAAGGATATCAAATAAATTTTTTTTCATTTTTATTTCCTCCTAAATAATTTGTATAGTTAATTAAATTACATTCACCAAAGTAATAATAGTAATATTCACTATCCATACAAATCACCTCCTTGAAAATAAAAAACGAGCAAACATCCAAAAAGGACGAATTACTCGTGGTACCACCTTTGTTTGTAATAATAGTCTATTACCTCTTATTGATAACGGATACTATCCGATTAAAATCATCATTTGTAATTCATTATTTCTTTTTTACTTATTTCCACCAACCATAAGCTCTCTATTAAATATTTAAAAATAATTACTTCGAATGAATCGCTTTTTAATTAACTGTTAATAATATAGCACTTTTTTTATATTTTGTCAAAAAGCGCTATTACTTATAGCACGACTAGCGTCTTATTTTGATAAGTTTTTTCAACACTTTTGTAATCTACGTGTATGCTACCTGTATTCTACTCACACTAACTATGGGTGTCTCTAGGGTATCTTAAATGCAAAAAAAGCCTGTAAATACGGGCTTTTCGAAACATTGAAATAAGCAATTTTTAACGTTTTGAGAATTGAGGTGCACGACGTGCTGCTTTTAATCCTGGTTTCTTTCTTTCTTTAGCTCTTGAATCACGAGTAACGAATCCAGCTTTCTTTAAGATTTTTCTATAGCTATCATCATTTCCTTCATTAGCTTCATCATATTGAAGTAATGCTCTAGTGATTCCTAAACGAATTGCTCCAGTTTGACCAGAAGCTCCACCACCAGTTACTTTAACTTCGATATCGAAAGTGTTTTCATTATTTGTAGCTACTAAAGGTTGTTTTAAATCCATTACATAAGTTGCATATGGCATAAATTCATTAACATCTACACCATTAACAGTTATTTTTCCTTTTCCAGCAGTCATTTTAACTTGAGCTACTGAAGATTTTCTTCTACCTGTTCCTATAAATACTTTTGCCATTTAAAACCCTCCTATTTAACTTTCATTTCTACTGGCTTTTGTGCCATATGTGGGTGTTCTGCACCTTCATAAACGAATAATTTTTTAGCTACTTGACGTCCTAATCTGTTGTGAGGAATCATTCCTTTAACAGCTCTCTCAATCATCTCAACTGGATAATTTTCTCTCATTTCTTTTGCAGTTCTTTCTCTTAATCCTCCAGTATAACCTGAATGGTTGTAATAAATTTTATCATTTAATTTATTTCCTGTTAGATTAACTTTTGAAGCATTAACAACTATTACAAAGTCTCCACAATCAATATGTGGTGTGAAAGTTGGTTTATGCTTACCACGTAAAACATCAGCTACTCTAGTTGCTAAACGACCTAAATTAACTCCTTCAGCATCTATAACGTACCAATTACGTTCTACTGTTTCTTTTTTTTGCATATATGTATTTTTCATATATATTTTCCTTTCTCCTTTACAAATAGCAAGTCTTCCCAAAACTCACTAAATGTGGGATATAAAATGTACCAACTAAAATAATACTAAAAAATAACGAAAAAGTCAATAAAAATATATTATTTTACTGACTTTTTATTACTATTTTACTCAAAATAATCTAATTTCATATTTTTACGTACTCTTCTCATTACTTCTTCTGCTTTTCTCTTAGTTGCCTCTGTACCTTCTTTTAAAATTCTTTCTACTTCTTCTGGTCTTTCTTCGTAGTATTTTCTTCTTTCTTGCATTGGTTTCAAGAACTCAGATATTTCTCTTGCAAGTTCTTTTTTACAGAATACACAACCTCTTTCTCCGTTTTTACATTCACTACAAACGGCAGCTATATTAGGATTTTTAATAAGTTTGTGATAATAATAAACCATACACACTTCTGGATCTGCTGGATCATCTTTTCTAAGTTTATTTGGATCTGTAACTGCACTCATAACCTTTTTTGTAACTGTTTCTTCGTCATCAGAAAGATAAATACAATTATTAAGTGATTTACTCATTTTTTCATTACCATCTAATCCTTTAATTCTAGGTGTAGAACTTAATACCGGCTCAGGTACATTAAATGTTTCTCCGTATATATTATTAAATTTTCTAACTATTTCACGAGTTTGCTCTATATGAGGTAATTGATCTTCCCCAACAGGAACTATATTTCCATTAACACATGCTATATCAGCAGCTTGACTTACTGGATATCCTAAAAAACCATAGGTAATACCTTCTCCATCACTACCAAATAATTCTTTTTTTTGCATTACTTCATGCTTAGTTGTTGGATTTCTATAAAGTCTAGGTACGGATACTAAATTAGAAAAATATACAGTTAGTTCTGCTACTTCAGGAATTAAAGATTGTATATAAATATGACATTGTTTTGGATCAATTCCTGCAGCTAAATAATCAAGTGCTAATTCATGCACATTTTCTCTAACTTTTTCTGGGTTATTAAAGTTATCTGTTAAAGCTTGAACATCAGCAATAAGTATATATGTATTATAATCATATTGCATCTTTACTCTATTTTCTAATGAACCAAAATAATGTCCTAAATGTAATTTACCTGTTGGTCTATCTCCTGTTAATATTGTTTTCATAAGGCCTCCTTAAACACTAACTACATTATACCAAAAAAACATATTATTTAAAATATGTTTTTTAATATATATAATATTTTATGGTATCATTGAATTCTAATTCACTATTTTCTAATATTGTTTTTAATCCAGTACCATCACTATAATAGAATAATTTATTTTTGTATACATAATACAAATAATCATTATTAAAATATATATTTGTTGTTGGAACATCTAAAAGATATTTATAAACATCTATATTATCTTTATCTACTCTATATAATTTATAAGATATTCCGTCTTTTTTTAATAAATAATAATAATTATCTGTTTCTTCTACAAAATCATAACTAGTAAAAATATTATCTAATGTTTCATAATTAAAATAGATTTCTTTATTAGCTTTTGTTTTATTCATCTTTTCCCATTTATTATTACTATAATATTTTATATAATTATCACTAGATATTATGTCTATTGAACTTCCTTTTACATCTATTTCATACTGTATTTCATTATCTTTATCATATAGATATATTTTATTATCTACTATACCCTGTATATAAGAATCATATGAAATATCATTTTTACTTTCTAATTTATTAATCTTTCTATTATCTAAATTTACTACATAAAAATAGTTAAATGAATAATTTTTTTCGTAATCAGCTATTATATAATAATTATCTATGAATGTACTTAATTTATTATTATATATATCTTTTTTAAATAAGTTTATTTCATTATCGTTTATAGTCAATCCTTTATAAGTTGTGATAGCTACTGTATTGCTTAAATTAGTAAATATATTATACTTTATTGTACCAATTGTTTCTGTGTTTATTGCTTTATTTCCAAATTCATTAATATTATATAATTCAATAGAGTTAACATACTTGTCTAAAGAAGTATTATTTCCCACAAGATTATAATAATTATAAAGTATTTCATCTTTATAGCACACCATATCTGTATATAATTCATCATTTATAACAGGTAATACACATTCTATATTATCATCTTTATATAAATATATATCTTTTACTACTTTTCTTTTATTACTTAAATCTTCATATATTCTAAATGGATATATATTTTTATTTGTTTTTATCTCTATATAGTAGTTATCATTGTTAACAATTTCTTTTATTTTTAATTTATTCCCATTTATATTTAATTTATAGTTAATACTATCAAAAGTCAAAATGCTCTTACATATTATTATTAAAATTATTAAAATAATTAATAGTGCTGCAAATTTAGTTTTCTTTTTCATATTACACCTTACAACAAAAGATAGAATTTATCTATCTTGTGCTTTACTAACATATTTTTGCTTTTCAGCTATCATATATTCGGTTATTTGAGTTTCTATTTCATCCATACCAGATTTAGCAATATTTGATAGTATAACTGTTTCTTTAACTGTATCTATATATAATTTTCCCCATATAATTCCTGATGAAACTGTTAAATCATTAAACATGTCAGGAGTGATAGCTAAATAAGTATATCCAAACAGAAGACGTTTTTGGGCAAGTAAAATTCTTTTGTTAGTTAAAACTACAACAAATGTAGAAAATATATCTAAAGACGAAGGCCCTTTTTGAGCAGGAAAAGCAAAAGTAACTTCTTCTCCTGGGTTTAAATATTTCTCTATTACCTTTGAATGGGCTTTCAATCTCCAAGCAACTGTTGAAGAATACTTATCTTTAAAATCTTTTAATTTATCATAAACAATTCCCATTATATCACCTCTTACTTTATTATACCATTTTCAGTAAATATATCAATAAAATATTGTTCATTTGATGCACCAATTACATAATCTAATAATTTATTGTTTTCAATTATTAACGTTATTGGAGTTGTAAAACCGTCAATATATCCTAATTCTAATAAAATTTCTTCTACTTGGATTGAAATATTAGAATCAAACTTACCTATATTAATATAATTTACTTTTATATCATAATTGATCGCAATATCATTTAATGTCTTACTAACTTCTTCACAATATTTACAATCATCTTTTCCTATTATTATTATATTCTTTTCATTACTATTCAATAAGTTATTAAACTCATCTAAATTAATATTAGCTACAAAAGAATCTATTTGATCTATGAATTTAAACTCAGTTAATTTATTAAAATAAGATTTCTTAGTGTTAATGCTTCTAATACTACCAATTATTTTTTCATTTTTAACAAGTATTACTATTTGATCTTCAACTGTACTTATTTGTAATATTGAATTTAATTTATTCTGTTGACTTTTACTTAAAAGATATGCATCTATTCTCTTATAATTTATCTCATAGTTTTCACATATCTCTTTTAAAATTTTATCTTGATTATCTATTTCTTCTACATAATTATATGGTAAATAAATTAAAGAATATTGAGTTGTTAATAATTCGTTAACATTCTGTATTATTTTACTATTATCCCCTATGATTTTAGGAATTAAATCATTAGTTTGCAGAAACTTATCTAACGATTCTTCATCTTCATATTCAATAATTGCATCTACTATTTCTCCATTATTAAATATAACTATTATATTGGATAAATATTTACTATTAATAATATCTTTTATTTTTGATTGATCAATATTTGATAAATTTGTACTATCAACATATAAATAATTAACATCATATTTTTCAAACAATTCTATAGGATAATCATGATAATTATCTTCATTTGATATATATAAAACTTTTATATCTGTACTTATATATTCTTTTATATTTTTAATAATTTTATTATCTCTACCTACTAATAAAAACGAAAAAAAGATAATTACAAGTAATATAAATATTATTATTAAAGTAATATTTTTTACAACTCTAAAATTATCTTTTTTCATATTATCCCTCTTACTCTGAAATTAATCCAGCTTTTTTAAATTCTCTTACTAATTGAGATTTTGTTCTTGCACCAGAAATATAATCTTTTACTTTCCCGTTTTTTATTATTAAAGTCAATGGAGTTCCAAATGAACCTTTTTCAACAAAATCCGGATCATTATATTTGATTTCCTTTAAGCTTGCATTAAAACTATTATATTCATCTCGAGTCATAGTTGTTAAATTTAAGTAGTTAATTGTTAAATCATACTCACCAGCTACTTTATTCAAAGCAGGTTTTATAGCTATACAATTACCGCAAGTTGTTTGGCCTATTACAACTACATGAGTTTTATTCTCACTTATTAAATCTTCATATTCATCATAATCTATGAATGTTAAATTATTCTCCTTTGAATATACTGCATCTTCAGGAATTAATTCATTGCTAGAAAAGAATTCAACATAAGCACCTCCTTCTGTATATCCAAGAGCTGTGTCTACAACTTCTCCGTTTTGAACAATAACTGTTGTTGGAGTTTTACCTTCAATTTCAAGTTTTTCTACTATTTCTTTTCTTTGTTTTGCTGGTAATGTTGAACTATCAATTTCAAAATAATCCATATCATAATCTTCAGCAATTGTTTCTAATATTGGTTTTTGAAGTTCACAATACGGACAATCACTACTTGCAAAGAAAATTACTGTTCTTTCTTTTGAATTAAATTCCTCATTAAAATCTTCCATTAATTCTTTTATTTCTTTATCTACAATAGTTCCTTTTTGTTTTAAAGTTTCCACTGTAAAAACACCTATAAGTACTAAACATATTATTGATAGTACTACTGTTAAAATTATTGTTTTTTTCTTTTCTTTTGACATAAAATACCTTCTTTCTTCACAATAACAATATTATACCACATATTTTTTTATTTATAAAATTTATTTAAAAAATTAAATTTTATTTTAATTTAATTATTGAAACTAATAACTTCACAATTTTTTATTTTATAATTCTTAATTTTATAAATTGTCCACTCCCACCCTGGCATTTATACCAATATTAGAGTGATAAATTGTAATTTGTTATTTGGTATTCGCTTTGGATAAAAATCAGAATGTTTTTCCAAATTTAAATTAACATATTATCTTATCTTCTCATTTATATTTTTAATTGAATTTAGCTTCAATCACCTCATAAATGACACACATGTTGCCTTCTAATCT
>SVAX01000007.1:0-1287 GCA_015059155.1 Bacillota bacterium
GCAATAACTTGAGTGAAGCTGAGACATGTGAGATTTGTAAAGATAAAAGTAGAAATAAAGAAGTATTATGTGTAGTAGAAGAACCTAAAAATATTATTTTATTTGAAAAATTAAGTATATTTGATGGATATTACCATGTATTAGATGGTTTAATCTCACCAATAGATGGTATAAATCCTGAAGATATTAATCTTTCAAGTTTAATAGATAGGGTAAAAAAAGATAAAGTAAAAGAAATTATATTAGCTTTAAAGCCTAGTATAGAAGGAGAAACAACGTCTCTTTATATATCTAAAATATTAGAAGGTACTGATGTTAAAATATCTAAAATAGCTCATGGAATACCTATGGGTGCAGAAATAGATTATGTAGATTCTCTAACACTTGAAATGGCTTTAGAAAATAGAAGATATATGGACTAATAAATTCATAAATAATTATTTTAAACATAATATAAATTGGGTGGACAAAATATGTTTAAAATACTGTTTAAAATAATAAAACGAATTGTTATTAGTTCTTTTTTGTTATATGGATATAATCTTCTTGTACAACCTATAGGTTTAACAATACCTATAAATGTATTTACTGTAGGTGCACTTTCAATACTAGGAGTACCAGTTTTGCTTTGTTTAATATTTATAATGGTGTTGATATATTAAAAATATATCAATATTGCAATTAAATATTAATTATGATATTATAAAAAAAGAGGTGTTAAATTATGAATAATAAAGAAATTGAAATACTATTAGAACAAAAAAAAGATCAACAAACGCCACTAGAAATTTTAGATTTATCAGTTAGAAGTTATAATTGTTTATGCAGGGCAGGAATTGATACAGTAGAAAAACTGATAAAAATATCAGAAAAAGAATTATTTGAAGTTAGAAATTTAGGTAGAAACGGTTTTGAAGAAGTAGTAAAAAAAATAAAAGAAATAAGTCCTCCAATAGAAATTTTGAATTTATCAGTTAAAAGTAGTGGCCAATTAATAGAAATGGGGATTAATACAGTAGAAAAATTCTTAAAAATATCATCAGAACAATTAATTAAAATAAAAACTATAGATATAAATTGTTATGAAGAAATAATAAATAAAATAAAAGAAATAAAAGGAATAAAAGAACATCAACAAACGCCACTAGAAATTTTAGATTTATCAGTTAGAAGTTATAATTGTTTATGCAGGGCAGGAATTGATACAGTAGAAAAACTGATACAAAGATCAGAAAAAGAATTATTTGAAGTTAGAAATTTAGGTAGAAACGGTTTTGAAGAAGTAGT
>SVAX01000007.1:1297-55290 GCA_015059155.1 Bacillota bacterium
TATCAGTTAGAAGTTATAATTGTTTATGCAGGGCAGGAATTGATACAGTAGAAAAACTGATACAAAGATCAGAAAAAGAATTATTTGAAGTTAGAAATTTAGGTAGAAACGGTTTTGAAGAAGTAGTAAAAAAAATAAAAGAAATAAAAGAACATCAACAAACGCCGCTAGAAATTTTAGATTTATCAGTTAAAAGTAGTGGCCAATTAATAGAAATGGGGATTAATACAGTAGAAAAATTCTTAAAAATATCATCAGAACAATTAATTAAAATAAAAACTATAGATATAAATTGTTATGAAGAAATAATAAATAAAATAAAAGAAATAAAAGGAATAAAAGAACATCAACAAACGCCACTAGAAATTTTAGATTTATCAGTTAGAAGTTATAATTGTTTATGCAGGGCAGGAATTGATACAGTAGAAAAACTGATACAAAGATCAGAAAAAGAATTATTTGAAGTTAGAAATTTAGGTAGAAACGGTTTTGAAGAAGTAGTTAGAATAAAAAATAATATTATTCAAAAATTAGAAATAGAAAATTCTAAGAATGAAGTTGGTCAATTAAAAAGTGAAACAACTTTAAAAATAGAAAAATTGATTTTATATAAAAAAATATTAGAATCACAACTAGAACAACTATCAGAAGAATCAAAAAATAATGGACAAAATAAAAAGTAATAAAATTAAATTTTTGATTAATAGGAAATTTTAAAATAAAGATTAAAGTAGCTAATTTGCTATTTTTTTCTTGTTTTAAAATAATATAAAACTATGTTATAATATATATGACTTTGTTTGGAGGTGTAAGTATGTTAGATGATTTTTGTTTAGAACAAAACATAGTTTATAAAACTTTAATTAATTCAGTTAAAAATAATAAGTATAGTCATGCTTATCTGATTGAAACAAATGGTTATTCTAAAGGATTAAATCTAGCTATAGCTTTTGCTAAATACTTACTATGTCCAAATAGTTATAGTAATAATGAAAATTGTAGTAACTGCAGTCAATGTATGAATATTGATAAGAATGAATTTATAGAACTTAAAATAATTGATCCAGAAGGACAATGGATAAAAAAGAGTCAACTTGAAGAATTACAAGATGTTTTTTCTAAAAAATCTGTTGTGGGAAATAAAAAAGTTTATATAATTAATAAAGCAGAAAAATTAAATGCAGCTTCTTCTAATTCTTTATTAAAATTTTTAGAGGAACCAGAAGAAGGAATAATTGCTATATTAATATGTGAAAATATGTATCAATTATTGAGTACTATAGTATCTAGATGCCAAGTATTATCTTTAAAGAATAAAATGAATTTAGATAATCTTTCTACAAAAGATAGACTTGCTCACTATCTAAGTAACAATAAAGAAGATATAGAAAACTTTATAAGTAGTGAAGAAAGTATAGTAAAAATAGAAAAAGTAATTGAGTTTATAAAATATTATGAAGAAAATCATAGCAATACATTAATTTATATAAATAAATTATGGAATGAATATTTTAAAGAGAAAACAGATATTTATAATGCTTTTACTATGATGTTATTGTTTTATAAGGATGTTTTAAATTTAAAACTGGGTAAAGTTATAGAAATATATACTGATTATGTAAATGATGTAAATATAATAGAAGAAAAAAATAATTTAGATGAAATAACTAGTAAAATAAATGTTATAATGGATTTGAGAGAAAAGATTAAATTCAACATAAATAGTAATTTACTAATGGATAAATTAATTATCGAACTTGGAAGGTGTGATACGAAATGATAGAAGTAGTAGGTGTAGCATTTAAACCAAATAAAAAAGTATATTATTTTTCTCCAAACGGAATGAAAATAAAAAAAGGTATAAATGTTATTGTTAAAACTGAAAGAGGATTACAGTTTGGTACTGTTGAAATAGCTAATACAGAAATAGAAGAATCTAAAATTAAGTCATCATTAGCTGAAGTTATAAGAATAGCATCTAAAAAAGATTATGAAAAACATATAAAGAATGTTAATGATGCGAAAAAGGCTTTGAAAAATTGTAAGGGATTAGTAGAAGAATATGATTTAAATATGATGATATTAGATGCTAATTATACATTTGATAGAAGTCAATTGTTATTCACATTCCTTGCAGATAATAGAGTAGATTTTAGAAAACTTGCTAAAGATTTAGCTAATACTTATAAAACTAGAATAGAATTAAGACAAGTAGGAGTTAGAGATAAAGCAAAAGAAATAGGTGGATATGGTTCTTGTGGTAGAGAACTTTGTTGTTCTAAATTCTTATGTGATTTTGACTCAGTATCAATAAACATGGCTAAAAATCAAAACATAGCTTTAAATCCTACAAAAATAAATGGTGTATGTGGTAGACTTTTATGTTGTTTAAAATATGAAGATGAATGCTACAAAGAATATAGTAAGAAACTTCCTAAAGTAGGAAAAAAAGTAGAAACTGAATTTGGTGAAGGAAAAGTTATTAGTACAGATATTTTAAAGCAAACATATAGAGTAGATATTAAAGACCATGGTATAGTGGAAGTTGATGTAAATGAAGGTAATTAATTATTTATTAGGTTATAAAGATTTAAAAATAGTACAAGATAATGAAATGTTTAATTTTTCATTAGACTCTGTATTACTCCCAAACTTTGTAACTATCAATAAAAAAATAGATAGAATACTAGATATAGGCTGTGGTAATGCTCCTATACCGTTAATTCTTTCTACTAAGACAAATGCTTTAATTACTGGTGTAGAAATACAAAAAGCAGTATATGATTTAGCTATAGAATCAGTTAGTATTAATAAAAAAGAAGATCAAATAAATATAATAAATAAGGATATAAATGATTATTATAACGAAGTAGAAACTGACTTCTATGATGTAATTACTTGTAATCCACCGTTTTTTAAGTATATAGAAACATCTAATATAAATAAAAACGATTATAAGACTATTGCCCGTCATGAAGTTAAATTAAATTTAAATCAGTTGTTTACTATAGCTAAAAAATTACTTAAAAATAACGGTGTAATAGCTATTGTACATAGACCTGAAAGGTTTGTAGAAGTAGTAGAAGAAATGAAAAAGAATAATATAGAACCCAAAAGAGTTCAATTCGTTTATCCAAAGAAAAATATGGAAGCAAACATAATGTTAATAGAAGGAAGTAAAAATGGGAAACCTGGACTTAAGATTTTACCTCCTATTTATAGCCATCAAGATAATGGTGAATATACAGACGATGTAAAAAAATATTTTGAATAGAGGTGATAGCATGTCACAAAAAAGTTATGATGATAGTCCAACTTTATATCTTATTCCAACTCCAATAGGAAACATGGAAGATATAACTATAAGAGCGATTAATACTTTAAAAATGGTTGATGTTGTTTTCTGTGAAGATACTAGAGTAACAGGACAATTATTAAAATATCTAGATATAAGTAAAAAGTTAATATCTAGTCATAACTATAATGAATCAGGTAATAAAGAAAAGTTACTTGAATATTTAAGTGGTGGTAGTAATGTTGGATTAGTTAGTGATAGGGGGACTCCTATAATAAGTGATCCAGGATATGAATTAGCAAAATTCGCAATAGAAGAAGGGTATAATGTAGTTAGTCTTCCAGGCGCAACAGCTTTAATTCCAGCTCTTACTTCATCAGGTATAAGCCCTATGCCATTCTACTATTACGGATTTTTAAATAGCAAAGATAGTGCTAGAAAAAAAGAATTAGAATTTTTAAAGAACATAGATGCTACATTAATACTTTATGAAGCACCTCATCGAATAAATAAAACATTAAAAGATTTGGGAAATATTTTGGGAAATAATCGTAAAATAAGTATTTCCCGGGAAATAACTAAAAAATATGAAGAAGTTTATAGAGGAACTATTGGTGAATTAATAGAACAAAACAATGAATATAAAGGTGAACTTGTAGTAGTAGTTGAGGGAAATAAAAAAACATTAGAATATAAAAGTTTAACAATAGAAGAACATGTTAATCTTTATATTGAAGATGGTAAAAGTTCTATGGATGCTATTAAGATAGTTGCTAAAGAACGTGGTATGAAAAAAAGTGAAGTTTATGATCTTTACCACAATATAGAAAAGAAGTGATAAAATGAAACTTATTGTAGGTTTAGGAAATCCAGGGAGAGAGTATAATAAAACTAGACATAATATTGGTTTTATGTGTATAGATAAAATAGCTGAAAACTTTAAGGTAGATTTTGATTCAAATAAATTTACAGGATCTTATACACAATTTAACCATAATGGAGAAAAAATAATTCTATTAAAACCTGGGAAATATATGAATCTATCAGGAGAAGTCGTAAGAGATTTTGTTAACTTCTTTAAAATAGATATAGAAGATATACTTATAATATGTGATGATTTAGATACCAAAGTAGGTACTTATAGACTTCGTTATAAAGGGTCTAGTGGTGGACACAATGGTTTAAAAAACATAGAACTACACTTGTCTACTAAAGATTATAAAAGAATTAAAATAGGAATATCAAATGATAAAAATATAGACACTAAAGATTATGTATTAGGTAAATTTACTAAAGAAGAAATGGATTTAATTAATCCTATAATAGATAAGATGCCTAACATTATAGAAGATTATTTAGAATTACCATTTGATAATGTGATGAATAAGTATAATTAATAAATAACTAATGATACCAAAGTGTATCATTTTGTCGTTGGAAAGGAGGATATAAAATGTTTTTTAATAATATATTAAATGAATTAGATGGAGATTCAGTTTATGGTTTAACACCCGAACTTAAAGGTTTGTTTTTATATAAAAAGTTTAAAAGAGAAAATAAAAATATCATTTGTATAACATCAACAATATACGAAGCTAATAAACTATATCAAATATTGTTAAATTATACAGATAAAGTATCTTTCTTTCCAATGGATGACTTTTTGACTAGTGAAGCACTTGCTATCAGTCCGGAGTTTAAGTTTACAAGACTTGATACTTTAAATACAATACTTGAAGAAAAAAGAATAGTTATAACAAACTTAATGGGTTTTTTAAGATTTTTACCTAGTCATAAAGATTATAAAAATTCATATTCTAAAATAAAATTAGGTGATGAAATAAAGATAGAAAACTTAGTATCTAATTTATATAGAATTGGTTATAAAAGAGAATCTTTAGTTAATAAAACAGGCGAAATGGCTGTACGTGGATTTATAATAGATATATTTCCAATTAATTATAAAAATCCTATAAGAATTGAGTTTTGGGGGGATGAAATCGAAAGAATTAGTGAATTTGATATCGATACTCAAATTTCTAAAGATAGATTAGATGAAGTAATAATTACTCCAACAACTGAATTTATAATAGATAAAGAATTAGAAGAAGAACCTAAACACAGAGAAATAATTAATTATATAAAACCTGTATCAATTTTAGATTACCTAGATGAATGTATAATTTTTTATGATGATAAAAAATCTATAGAAAAAAGTTTTGAGTTGTTGTCCGAAGAAATAACAGATTATAAAAATAATAATGAGTTAAGTAGTAATACAAAATTCATGTTTGATTTAGAAAAAAGTTATAAATATGAAGAAATAGACTTTGTATCATTTGATAATAAAACTAATTCTAAAAAATCTATAAATTATCAATCTTTTGAACTTGATAATTTTATAGGTGGTATGGATTCTATCAGTAAAAGACTTAATGGGTATATTAAAGCAGGTAAAACAGTAATAGTTTGTTTATCTGATAGATATAAAGTTAATAGATTTGAAAGTGAGTTAGTAAGCAGTTATGTAGTTATTACAAGTATTAATGAGATAATAGAAAATAAAATAAATCTAGTTGTAAGAAAAATAAATAGTGGATATATAATAGGGAATTATGTAGTTGTATCTGAAAAAGAATTATTCAACAAAAAAGAAAGTGGTGTTGCGTATAAATCTAATTTTAAGATGGGATCTAAGATTAGAGACATAAATAAACTTAATATTGGAGATTATGTAGTGCATGTAGTCCACGGTATTGGTATTTATAGAGGTATTAAAACTTTAACAAAGAACGGACTTAAGAAAGATTATTTAACTATTGAATATAAAGGTGAAGATAAACTTTATATTCCTGTAGAAAAGTTAGAATTTATAAATAAGTATTCATCTAATGAGGGAAGTGTTCCTAAAGTAAATAAATTAGGTGGTACTGAGTGGAGTAAGACAAAACTACATATTAAGAAAAAAATAGAAAGCATAGCTGGTGATTTATTAAAACTTTATTCAGAAAGAGAAATGGCTATTGGGTATGCTTTTGATAAGGATACAGAAGAACAAATTCAGTTTGAAAAAGATTTTCCTTATATTGAAACTAAAGATCAATTAAAAGTTACAGAAGAAATAAAAAGGGATATGGAAAAAACCATTCCTATGGATAGACTTTTATGTGGAGATGTTGGATATGGTAAGACTGAGGTAGCTTTTAGGGCTATATTTAAAGCTATAATGTCCAATAAACAAGTATTATTCTTGTGCCCTACAACTATTCTTTCTCAGCAACACTACCAAAATGCTATAGAAAGATTTAAAGAATTTCCTGTTAGAATAGAACTATTAAATAGGTTTGTTTCCAAGAAAAAACAAAATGAAATAATAAAGGATTTAAGTGAAGGTAAAGTAGACTTACTTATTGGAACTCATAGAATATTAAGTGAAGATATTAATTGTAAAAGATTGGGGTTACTTGTAATAGATGAAGAGCAAAGATTTGGAGTTAAACATAAAGAAAAGATTAAATCATATAAAAATAATATAGATGTTTTAACTTTAAGTGCTACTCCAATACCAAGAACTCTTCAAATGTCTCTTGCTGGAGTTAGAAGTTTATCTTTAATAGAAACTCCACCTGTAGATAGGTATCCTATTCAAACTTATGTGTTAGAAGAAAATAAAAATGTTATAAAGGATGCTATATACAAAGAACTTGCAAGAGAAGGTCAAGTATTTATTCTTTATAATGATATAGCTACTATGGAAGAAAAGAAAAGAAGTTTAGAATACCTTGTACCAGAAGCACGCATTATATGTGGTCATGGTAAAATGAAAAAAGAAGAACTTGAAGATGTAATGTATAAGTTCATGAATAAAGAATATGATGTTTTACTTTGTACTACAATTATAGAGACAGGGATAGATATACCTAATGTTAATACATTAATTATAATAGACGCTGATAGATATGGACTTTCTCAACTTTATCAAATAAGAGGTAGAGTAGGTAGAAGTAATAAAATAGCCTATTCATATTTAATGTACAACAAAGGTAAGATTTTAAGTGACGTAGCTAAAAAAAGATTAAACGTAATAAAAGAGTTTACTGAACTTGGTAGTGGTTTTTCTATAGCTATGAGAGATTTATCAATAAGAGGTGCTGGAGATATATTGGGTCAGGAACAATCAGGCTTTATTGATACAGTGGGTGTAGAATTATTTCTTGATATGTTAAATGAAGAAGTAAACAAATTAAAAGGAATCAATATAGAAAAAGATGAAAGTGATACTCAACCATTAATAGAAGTAGAAACTACTATTGACGATAAATATGCCAAAGAAGAAGATTTGAAAATTGAAATACATCAAAAAATTAACAAGATTGATTCTATAGAAAGTTTAAACAAAACAAAAGAAGAGCTTGAAGATAGATTTGGAACACTTGATGAAAATGTAATTATTTATATGTATGAAGAATTATTTGAAAAAGAGATTAGATCTCTAAATATAAAAAATGTTAATCAAACTAAGAATTTTATTGCCATAACATTATCTAAAGAGTTGACTAAAAATATAGATGGTGAGTTACTTTTCTTAGATGTAATATCTCTAACTAGAAAATTTAGATTTTCTATGAGAAATGAAGAATTAACAATTACTCTTGATACAGTAGGACTTGATAAACATTTTATTTATTACTTAATTGATATGTTAGATATATTAAAAAGAGCAATTAAATTTAATTAATTACTCTTTTCTTTTCCTTTAAATTCTAAATTATTTAAAGCATAATCTAAACATTGGTTTATTAATTCATTTCTACTTATATCAATTTTGTTAGCTATTTCATCAATTTTTTCAATTTTTTCATTTTCAAGTCTTATTGATATAACGATTTTTTCGCTTTTAGTGGGAATAAACTTTGCCATATAATCCTTCCTTCTCTATATATATTGTATTCTTTTCAAAATATTATTAATATATTCATTTTTTGAATACAAAATGCTTGTAAAATGAAAAAAATAGTGGTATATTATTTATGTAGAAAGGAGTGAAAAGGATGGAATTAAAGAAAAATAAAAAGAATGTAATAATTATTATTTTGGCTGTTTTATTGTTAATTTCGATTGGAATGATTTGTTTCTTGTTAGTAAGTAAAAATACTGAAAATGACGTAATAGAACAAGAAAATAATCAAAATGTTGAAAACAATACACCAGATCAAGAAGATGAAAACAATCAAAACACCGAAAACAAAAAAGAGGAAGCTACAATAACGCCAGTTAGTTATACACCAAAATGTGTTGATGATAGAATAATGTCAGAAAAATTATTAACAGATATTGATGAAACAAAATATAATAATATTGTGGAATATATTCAAAATCAAAATAACGTTCAAATTACTTTAGGGTATTGCCCTAATTCTGATTCCGAGGAATTTCAATATTATACTTTGACTCAGTTAGAAAAAAACACCTCACTTAACGAAATTAAAAATAGCAGACATTTTGTAGAAAATGTTGGATTAGGCGGTGGTGCGTGTGTTCCAATGACAACTATTAAATATCAAAAAAACAACAAGGAATATATTGTTAAATATTGGGGAGATGTTATGAGTTCAAATGATGGTAATATATATAAAATAATAGATAGATCTATAAATAATACATTTACTCAAGACTACTGTCATTATTTTATTTCATCATTAGGAGCTACAATAAATAATATTACTAAATTTGAATTAAATTAATGTAAAGCAAGTTAATTTTTACAAAAATTACTTGCTTTTTTTGTTTCAAGTTTATTATAATTAATATAAGGATGGTAAAATATGTATAAGTTACAAAAAATAAATTTTATGCAAAATATTTTAAATAGAAAAGAGTTATTTTCTAATTTAGAGTGGTGTTTAAATAATTATAATAATATTTGTATATCAAATGAAAAAGAACGTTTAAAGTATCAACAAGTAATAAAGTATTTATTGAATACAAAAAAGAAAGATGCGGTATTAACAGAAGAAGAAGCTAAAATGATGATGGTGTTTTTTTCCAAAGATTTTGCTTTTAAACTTAATATAGCTGAAAAAATAAAAATCCAATTTAAGGAAGATGATCCCAATTTAAAAGATGTATGGGGTTCATTTAAACCAGCAAAAGATGGGAGTTATAAAATAACTTATTATAACAAAAGCATCAATTCCTTAATAAAAAAAAGAAAATTTCCTGTGAAAGCCTTACGTATAATTTTTCATGAAGTGATTCATGCTGCTCAACACGAAATGGTTGAAATAAGACCTCAAAAAGAAGATAAAAAACATTATAATGTAGAGACATATATGATTACCGTTGAAAATATGTTAAGAGATTTAGATGAAAATTTTTATGATAAAAATTATGCAAAACTTTATAAAGAAAATAATGCTAATAAAATAGGATTACAATGTGCGTTGGTATATTTAAAAGAATATGTGCCTAAAGCTTATAAAAAACGTAATAAACAAAAAATATATGAAAAAATAAATTCATATGATATTGATTATTACAATGAATATATAGAATGTTTTGATTCTACTGAAAATTATTTAGAACTGATGGATATAGTAACGATTTTATCAATCCAACAAAATAAAAAAATATTAGAAAAATACCCAATATTAAAATTAGCATATAACGAAGATGGGTCAAGAAAAAATATTATTGAATTATTAGAAGAGAGAAATGCATTATTAGAAAATCACACGAAAAAAGAGGCTGATGAGCTATTTAAGGTTTTTATTTACAGAAATAAATTTGATGAAGATATAGAACTTATGGCAAAAAAAGAATCTGTTTTATTAATGGATTATATAAGACAAACTAATACACAAGATAGTTTTATATATGACATACTAAAACATAGATTAGAGCAATTAGAACCAACAAAAAACTTTAACGATTTAACAGATAATGAAAATAATAAGAAAAAGTAAGTAAAAAAAGATAGAAATTTTGTATTCTATCTTATTTTATTATAAATTTATTATTCTCTATATCTATTAATATATTTTCTCCAAAAGAAATACTATCTTCTATAATATTGTTAGCAAGTAAACTTTCTATATTTTTGCTTATAAACCTTTTCATAGGTCTAGCACCATACTTTTCATCATAAGAATTATCAATAATATATTTTTTAGTTTCATCTGTAAGTTTAATGTTAATATGCATGTTTGATAATCTATCTTCAATGTTTTTAATAATATTATCAAGTATATCATATAAAACGTTTTTGCTTAATGGATTAAATACGATTATTTCATCAATTCTATTTATAAATTCAGGTTTAAAAGTATGCCTTAATTCTTCCATAACAAGTTTTTCGGAATTATCAATATTTTCTAGTATGTATTCACTACCTAAATTAGACGTCATAATAATTATTGTATTTTTAAAATCTACTGTTCTACCCTGAGAATCAGTAATTCTTCCATCATCTAATATTTGAAGTAATATATTAAATACATCTTTATGAGCCTTTTCAATTTCATCAAATAAAACTATGCTATATGGATTTCTTCTTACTGCCTCAGTTAATTGACCGCCTTCATCATATCCTACGTATCCTGGAGGGGCTCCAACAAGTCGTGATACTGAATGCGCTTCCATATATTCGCTCATATCAATTCTAACTATATGTTTTTCATCATCAAATAGTTCTTTAGCAAGTGTTCTAGCAACTTCCGTTTTCCCAACTCCAGTAGGACCTAGAAATATAAATGAACCTATAGGTCTATTTGGATCTTTTATCCCAGCTCTTGCTCTTTTAATAGCTTCACTAACAAGCTCTAAAGCTTTATCTTGCCCTTTAACTCTTTTGGCTAGGTTTTCTTTTAGATTAATTAATTTTTCTTTTTCTCCTCCAACCAGTTTACTTACAGGAATATTAGTCCATTTAGAAATAATATTAGCAATTGATTCATCATCAACACTATCACTAAGTATTTCGTTTTTGTTTATATCATTTAATTCCTCTAATTCTTTTTGTAATTTAGGAAGTGTTCCATGTCTAAGTATTGCAGCTTTCTCATAATCGTAGTTATCTTCGGCTTTTTCAAGTTCAAAAGTACATTTTTCAATATCTTCTTTTTTCTTGTTTATTTTATTATTGATGTCTTTTTCGTCTTGCCAATCACTTCTTAATTTTTGTTCTTTTTCTTTTAAAGTGGCTAACTTATTATTAATTTCATTAATTCTATTCTTAGAAATATCATCTTTTTCTTTTTTTAAAGCTTCTTTTTCTATTTCCAATTGCATTATTTCTCTTGTTAATGTATCAAGTTCTACAGGAACTGACTCCATTTGAACTTTAATAGTAGCACATGCTTCATCTACTAAATCAATTGCTTTGTCCGGTAGAAATCTATCTGTTATATATCTATCTGAAAGCGTTGCAGCGGCAACTAATGCTTTATCTTTAATATTAACTCCATGATATACTTCAAATCTAGATTTTAATCCTCTAAGTATTGTTATTGTATCTATAACTGTTGGGGCTTGTACTAACACTTTTTGAAATCTTCGTTCTAGAGCTCCATCTTTTTCAATGTATTTTCGATATTCATTTAAAGTAGTCGCACCAATACAAAGTATTTCACCACGAGCTAACATTGGCTTAAGTAAATTTCCAGCATCCATAGCTCCTTCTAAAGCACCGGCTCCTACAATTAGATGTATTTCATCTATAAAAAGTATTATCTTTCCGTCAGATTCTTTAATCTCTTTAAGTACTGCTTTAAGTCTTTCTTCAAACTCTCCTCTATATTTAGCTCCTGCTATTAAAGCTCCCATATCAAGTTCCCAAATTGTTTTGTCTTTTAAACTATTTGGAACATCTCCTTTAACAATTCTATTTGCAAGACCTTCAACAATTGCAGTTTTACCAACTCCAGGTTCTCCTATTAATACAGGATTATTTTTTGTTTTTCTTGATAAAATTCTTGTGATGCTACGGATTTCTTCATCTCTTCCAATTACTGGATCAATTTTTCCATCTTTTGCAGCTTGAACAATGTCTCGACCATATTTTTCTAAAACATTTTCTAATGATTCTCCAAAAGGATTATTATTCATGTTAATCACCTCTCAACATAAATTATACTCATTTTTTAGCACTTGTCAAGTGTGAGTGCTAAAAAAATAAAAGGTGTAGAAAATTACATCTTTTTTATATATTGGTTACTAGGTAAGTCATTTAAATACATTTTTAAGTCTTTCAATAATCGCATTCTTAAACTATCTATATCGATTTCTTCAATGTTTGTTAAATCTTTATCAATACCACATTCTTCATATAGGCCTATAGCTTTTAATAGTTTTATTGCTCTTTCATCAATCATATAATTTTTTTGATATACTTCATTAATGTATTCTTCTGTTAAATCTCTTTTTATAATATTGTTTATATATTCAATTCTTCTTACTTTATAAAGAGCAGCTTTAAATTTAGCTTCTCCAATACTTTTTATATTGTATTTATCTTTTGCAGTTTTTATTAATTCTAAAAGTTTGTTTTCATCGTTATATATTTTACAAAGTGTTGCCATTAAACTATATTTAACATCTATAAAACTTAGTAGTTTTAAAAGATTCGATAAATTATGACCATCTTCTCCTGGAATGCACTGATAAATTTCTTTTTGAGATTTACACAACAAAGTCAATTCTTCTGGTTTTATAATAATTGATTGTTCTGAATCAAAAAAGCTAAATGGTTTTAAAAAATATTTATAATTATCAATATAATCATCACTTTGTTTTCTATCTGCAGTTACATCTAAGAAGAATGCGCCTTTAATATTATATTTTGTATCATCTAAGTATAAATAATTTTTTTGATGACCAACATTAGTTTTTTTATTGTATGTTATAACACATTTATTTTTAATACCTAAATTTGTAAGTAAATAGTTAATTAAATTAGCATATCCAACACATACAATTTTATCACCATTAACTATCTGATTTAAATCTCTGGATTTGCTATAGTGTTCATTTGCTCCTTCTTTGTTGTATACATTAGCTTTTACGATATCATAAACTAAAAACACTTTTTCTAAAGGAGATAAATCATAATGATTTATAAAGTTAATTATTTCGTCAAGTTTTTCATACATATCATAGAATTCTTTATATGATATTGGATTTTCACTATTTTCAAATTTTATTTTTAAATTAGGATAATTTTCATCTTTTAAATTATTAATAAGATTACTATAGTCTTTTAAGTACAAAGTTATATTTAAATTTCGATTTTGTTTTATAAATTTTATAATTTTATCTTTTTGATTATAAAATTCATCAAAAATTCTAAATTCTATATCAGAATTAAAATTTTTATCTATTAAAAATTTATCTGAAAATATTTTTTTATAATAGTTGAATTTTTTAGCAAGTAATCCAAAATCAATATCTTGCCAATCTTTTACTCTATAATTTTTAACATTTCTTGTTTCATCAAAAAATTTCTCTTCATTTTTTTGTATTTTTATATGATCCATCGAAAAATTAAACTTAATATTATTGTTTTCAAAAAACACTTGAAAAAAAAACATTATTAATACACCTCGACTGATATTATAGCACACTTTTTAAAAATGTGAATAAATAAAAATATTTAATTCAAAATAAATTTAGGAGGAATTTATGAAAGCAACTGGAATAATTAGAAGAATAGATGATCTAGGAAGAATTGTTATACCAAAAGAAATAAGAAAAAATTTAAGAATTAAAGAAGGAGATAATTTAGAGATATTTGTTCAAAATGAGGAAATAATATTAAGAAAATATTCTATGATGAATAAGATAAATGATTTAGCTCAAGAACTTACAGATGCTATATATACATTCATGAAACATAGTATTTTTATAACTGATACGGATAGTGTAGTAGCTGGCAGCGGCCCTTTAAAAAAACAATATTTAAATAAAAATATAAGTGAATTTATAACTCAATCAATAAAAAGAAGAGATAAAATGCTTGAAAATCATTTTAAAGAATTAAATTTTATACAGGATGATACTATTACTTGTAGTTATGTTATGTCCACAATTCTTGTTAATGGAGAAGCAACTGGAATGATAATTATTATAAGTAAAGATGAAAAATTAGGTGAAAATGAGATGCAAATGGCTGGAATAGTTTCATCTTTTATGACAAAATATCTTGAACAATAATTAAAAGTGTGCTATAATCTAACTCAAGAAATCAATGAATGGCTGTGAAAGAAAGAAGGATACTAGAGTATTTTTTAGAGAACTTGATTAGGTGAAAGCAAGTAATACAAGGTATCTCGAATGGGTCTGGAGCTTAATGCGTTAACTACGTTATAGTTTTAAGGTGTTTTATACACGAATTAAGGTGGTACCACGTAATACTCACGTCCTTATACTAGGATGTGAGTTTTTTTAGGAGTGATAGTGTGAGAAAATTTGAGAAGATAAGTTTTGAGCAATTTAAAAAAGATATTAAAGATGATAAAGAATTATATGAATCATATAGTTTGCCTAAAAGAGGGACTAAATGTGCAGCTGGATATGATTTTTATGCTATATATGATTACACATTAAAACCTGGAGAAATTATGAAAATTCCAACTGGAGTAAAAGTTTGTATGGAAAGTGATGATGTATTATTTTTGCTTGATAGAAGTAGTATGGGATTTAAATATAACGTGCGTCTGACTAATCAAGTTGGAGTAATAGATGCAGATTATTATAATAACAGTAGTAATGAAGGACATATGTGGATACGTATTCAAAATGAAGGGGATAAAGATTACGTAGTAAAAAAAGGGGAAGGAATAATCCAAGGTATATTTATTAAATACTTAAAGACAGATGATGATATAGAATCAGAAGAAACTAGAAATGGTGGATTTGGATCCACAAATAAATAGAAAGAGGGATATTATGGAAAATAAAAAATATTATATTTCAACAGCTATTGCTTATACTTCAGGTAAACCTCATATAGGGAATACTTATGAGATAGTACTTGCAGATGCCATAGCTAGATTTAAAAGATTACAAGGATATGACGTATATTTTCAAACAGGAACAGATGAGCATGGAGAAAAAATAGAGTTAAAAGCTAAAGATCAAGGTAAATCACCAAAAGAATTTGTAGATGAAATTGCATCTGATATAAAAAGAATTTGGGATGTCATGAACACAAGTTATGATAGATTTGTAAGAACAACTGATGAATTACACGAAAAACAAGTTCAAAAAATATTTAAAAAAATGTATGATAAAGGAGATATTTATTTAGATGAGTATAAAGGTCTTTACTGTACTCCTTGTGAATCATTCTGGACAGAATCACAATTAGTAGACGGTAAATGTCCAGATTGTGGTAGAGAAGTTAATGAAAAAAGTGAACAGGCTTACTTTTTTAGACTTTCTAAATATCAAGATAGATTAGAAAAATTTTTAGAAGAGAATCCTAAATTTCTACAACCAGAATCTAGAAGAAATGAAATGTTAAATAATTTTATACGTCCAGGTCTTCAAGATTTATGTGTTTCTAGAACAAGTTTTGATTGGGGAATTCCAGTAGATTTTGATCCGAAACATGTTGTTTATGTATGGTTAGATGCACTTACAAACTATATAACAAATATTGGTTATGATGTAGATACTCCTAGTGATGAGTTTAAAAAATGGTGGCCAGCTGATCTACACCTAATTGGTAAAGATATAGTTAGATTTCATAGTATTTATTGGCCTGCATTCCTTTGGTCTTTAGATATAGAATTACCTAAACAAATTTTTGGGCATCCATGGTTACTTACTAATAATGATAAAATTGGTAAAAGTAGAGGAAACGCTATATATGCAGATGATTTAGCAGAACAATATGGGGTAGATGCAGTAAGATATTATGTATTACATGAAATTCCATTTGCTAATGATGGTAATTTAACTTATGATTTACTGGAAGAAAGATATAATTCAGATTTGGCTAATGTACTTGGAAATTTAGTAAATAGAACAATATCAATGAATAAAAAATATTTTGAAAACGTAGTAGTTAATAGTGATGTTAGTGATTTGATAGATGAAGATTTAATAAATACTGTAATGAGTGCTAAAGGAAAAGTAGAAAAATGTATGGATGATTTAAGAGTAGCTGATGCTATAGATGAAGTATTTAATATATTTAAAAGATGTAATAAATATATAGATGAAACAACTCCTTGGATACTTGCTAAAGAAGAAAATAAAGATAGATTAAAGAAAGTTTTATATAACTTATTAGAATCTATTAGAATAGGGGTTGTATTATTGTATCCATTCTTGCCACAAACTTCAGAAGAAATATTTAGACAATTAAATACAAAAGAAACTAGTTATGAATCAATAAGTGAGTTTGGTAAACTAAAAGTAGGAGATATTTTAAATGATCCTAGTCTATTATTTATAAGAATCGAGAAAGAAAAATAATTCTTTCTTTTTTTGTAAATAAATATGTAAAATGTAGTAATTTGTCGACTAGTTAACTCCTGAATTACTTTATTAACGCGGTTAAATATGGTATATTGGTATTGCTGTGTTTTAAAAAGAGTAGAAAAGGGAGAAATTATGACAAATGATAAGAACGTAGAAAAATATCTATGGGTATCAGCAGTAATATTTGTAACTTATTTACTTTTAGGCAGTTTTATTGTAAGTAAGAATTATGTGGATTTAGTTTATTTAGTAATTTTATATGTTTTTGTTACAATAGTTAAAATAGTTGAAAGAAAATAGAAAAATTATATCAAATGTGGTATAATTTTTTTGGTGGTTTTATGTTAATAGATACACATTGTCATTTAAGTTATGAGACTTATGAAAATTTAGATGAAATAGTAAAAAATATGGATGGAATTATGATTGCTAGTGGGTGTGATGATAAGACTAATAAAGAAGTTTTAGAGCTAGTAAATAAGTATGATAATGTTTATGGTACTTTAGGTATTCATCCAACTGAAATAGATAAAATAACTAGTGATAGCTTTAAAATAGTAGAGGATAATTTAAATAATCCTAAAATAGTTGCTATAGGAGAAATAGGGTTAGATTATTATTGGATTAATTATAATAAGGATAAGCAAAAAGAGATATTTGAATATCAATTAAAACTTGCTAATAAATATAATAAACCGGTAGTAGTACATTCTAGAGAAGCTATACAAGATACGTATGATATCTTAAGAAAATACAATTTAAGAGGAAGTATTCATTGTTTTAGTTCGAGTTTAGAGATGGCTAAAGAATTTATAAAATTAGGATATAAAATAGGTATAGGAGGAACATTAACTTTTAAAAATTCTAAAAAGTTACAAGAAATAGTAAAAGAAATAGATTTAAGTAATATATTAATTGAAACTGATAGTCCATATCTATCACCTGATCCTTTTAGGGGCAAGAAAAATAAACCAAGTAATGTATATTATGTTGCTTCAAAAATAGCAGAATTGAAGAATATAGATATAAATGAGGTTTTATTTATAACAAATAGAAATGCAATAGAGATATTTGACTTAAATATATAAAAATGATATAATTGTATTACCTATGATAGAGGTGATACAATGACAATTAAAGTAAAAATTTCTTTATTTTTATCCATAGTCGCAATCATATTAATAATAACAGTTACAATGTTGAATACGGGAATAACAGTTCATAATCCTGTTGGAGACATGACAGCTACTGTAATAAATGAAGTAGAAGCTTATGGAACTGATTATGTATATATTCAAAATATGCCATCTACTGCAGAACCTGTAGTTTTATCTGAAGGCGTAAATGGATTAGATTATACATATGATGGTTTAAATTATGTACATTTAAGTGATGTTAAAAATGAAGTGGTTCAAGTTGGAACTGGAAAACAAGGTAATTATTCTGGAAAACTTACTGGTTATGGACCTGATTGTCCTGGTTGTAGTAAAGTTGGGAATGTTGCTTGTAGAACAAAAGAAGGAACAAATCATAGTTTGACATATGATGGCTTGTATTATAACGATAGTGTTTATGGTGAAGTTAGAATACTTGCTGCAGATAATTCAGCTTTTCCATGTGGTACTATAGTTAAAGTTGATAATGGAGTATTATCTAAGTTTGTTGGAATAGTTTTAGATAGTGGTTCGGCTATGAGAAATGCATGGAAAGATGGAATTGTTTGGATGGATTTAGCTTTCTCTTCTCAAGCTGAGGCTTTAACAGGAGGAGCCACTAGTTCTAACACAAGTTTCGAAGTACAAAGATGGGGATGGTAATCCCTTTTTATTTTTGTAAAATTGTGTTATTATAAAAAGGAATGGAGAGATATTATGCAGTATTCACCTATAAAATTTAAAGAAAAAATGGAAAAATATAATTTTAATCTTAAAAAGATGTTTGGACAAAATTTTATAATAGATGAAAATATAATAAATAATATTATTAATAGTGCGCAAATAGATAAAGAAACATTAGTAATAGAAATAGGTCCTGGAGCTGGATCTCTTACTTATAAATTATCTGAATATTCTAAAAATGTCCTTTGTTATGAAATAGATACAACATTAAAAGCTCTTTTAGAAGATAATTTAAGTGAATGCAATAATGTAGATATTATATTTAAAGATTTTTTAAAAGCTAATGTGCTAGAAGATATAAGAAAATATAGCTTTAAAAAACTATATGTAGTTGCTAATCTCCCTTATTATATAACTACTCCAATAATAATAAAATTTATAGAAGATTCTATTCCAGTAGATAAAATAGTGGTAATGGTGCAAAAAGAAGTAGGAGATAGATTTAAAGCTAAACCTAATTCTAAAGAATATAATTCTTTGTCTATATATTTAAATTATTATTTTGATGTAAAAAAACTACTAGATATATCCAAAAATGTATTTATACCGAAACCTAATGTAGATAGTATAGTAGTAGAATTTACCAAGAAAGAAAATAAATTTAAATTAAAAGATGAAAAATTATTCTTTAATTTGGTAAAGGATTCGTTTACTCAAAAAAGAAAAACTATAAAAAACAATTTAAAAAATTATGATTTAGAAAAGATAGAACAAGTATTAAAAAAATACAATTTTGATTTAAGTATTAGAGCTGAACAATTACCAATAGAAGTATTTGTTGATATAGCCAATAATTTATAGAATCAAGTAATTGATTCTTTTAGTTTCATTATTTTTAAAAGTATAGTATAATTATAAAGGTGATTTAAATGAAGAAAGTTGTTGTACTAGGTGGAGGGACAGGGATGTCTAATCTACTTAGAGGTTTAAAACAATATCCATTAGATATAACTGCTATTGTAACAGTTTGTGATGATGGTAAAAGTACAGGAATTTTAAGAGAAGAATTTAATATACCAGCTGTTGGAGATATAAGAAGAGTTTTAGTATCTCTTTCAGAAACGGAACCATTAGTTATGGATTTGTTTAATTATAGATTTAATACATCTAGTGATTTAGATGGTCATACAGTAGGTAATTTACTTTTAACTGCTGCGAGCGAAATTAGAGGTAATTTATCTGACGGGATAGAAGCTTTAAGTAAAGTTTTAAATTTAAAGGGTAAGGTTATTCCTTTAACAGAAGATAATGTTACTTTAATGGCTGAAATGGAAGATGGTACAATCGTAGAAGGAGAGCACCATATTACTTCAAAAAAATCTAAAATAAAAAAGGTTTATTATAAAGAAGAGGCGATTGCTACTAAGGAAGCATTAAACGCTATAAAAAATTCGGATTTAATTGTATTTAGCATGGGTAGCTTATTTACAAGTATAATACCTAATTTACTTATAGATAGCATCGTTAAACAAATAGAACAAAGCAAGGCAAAGCTTATGTATGTATGTAATATGATGACTCAACCTGGGGAAACAGATGATTTTAAAGTAACAGATCATATAAAAAAATTGAATGAATATTTAGGAAATAGAAATATCGATATAGTTTTAGCTAATACTGGAATAATAGATGCAGAAATGGCTAAATTTTATGAAACACAAGAACAAAAAGATCCAGTTGTTTATGATGAAGAAAATTTTGATAAATATAATATAGAAGTTATTAGTGATGATTTTACATTTATAACGGATAATAATTTATTGAGACATGATAATATAAAACTTGGATTTCATATATTTTATTACTTGATGAAGAAGTAGGTGATACTATGTCTTTTACTAGTATAGTAAAAAACGAACTTAGTAAATTAGAACTTGAAAAAATAGAAGGTATAACAGAGCTTTCTGCTATATTAAAGAATAATGCTATAATAGATAATAATTGTATTAAAGTAACAACAGAAAATTCTAGTGTAGCTAGACATATTTTTAATATAATAAAAGATGTATATAAAATAAGCCCAAAAATAACAGTACGAAAGGGATATAATTATAATAAAAATTACATGTACATATTAGAAATAAAAGATAAAAAAGATTTGATAATTAAGGATTTGAGTTTAGATACAGATATACCTAATGATTATATATTGGATGATGACAATTTAACAAGAATATATCTTAGAGGTGTATTTATAGCTTGTGGTAGTGTTAATGATCCTAAAAAATCCAGATATCATTTAGAATTTATGGTAGATACTAAAGAATATGCTGAATTTATAAAAGATAAGTTGAATTTATATTACTTGAATAGTAAAGTTATAAAAAGAGATAATAGATTTATGATATATATAAAAGAGGCTGAAAAAATAGGCGATTTTCTTAGAATGATAAATGCAATAAGTGCTCTTTTGTATTTTGAAGATATAAGAATTTATAGAGATCATAAAAATATGACTAATAGACTTAATAACTGTGAGCAAGCTAATGTAGATAAAATTATTGAAACCGCTAATAATCAAGTAAAAGATATAGAATTAATAGAAAGTATAGGTGGAATAGATTTACTTGATGAAAAAGTTAAAATTGCAGCTATATATAGGATGAAGTATAAAGAAGCATCACTTGTAGAGCTCAGTGAAATAATAAGTTTAGAAACAGGGGTGCCTATTACTAAATCAGGTTTGCACCATCGTTTCACTAAAATAAAAGAATTAGCTAATAGAATTAGAAATAAATAAAATGTAAATTATTTTTAAAGGGTTCTTGTAATCCTTTTTTTTATCTATTTTTTGTTGTATAATAAAAATAGGTGATAATATGGAACACTTATTTCAAAAATTAAATAACATAATAAATGAGTATGATAACTTTATAGTAGTAGGACATAAAGATCCTGATTTAGATTCACTTGGATCAAGTTTAGGTTTGTATGAAATAATAGAATCTTTTGGTAAAAAAGCATATTTATTTTTAAATGATAAGAATTTAGAAAGTTATAACAGTAATATAAATCAGTCTTTTCAAAAGATGGAAAAAGATGTAGTATGTGTTAATGATAAAAGTTATAAGAAAATAGTGGGAAAAACTTTATTAATAGTAACTGATACTCATATACCTGAAAGGCTTGAATATCCTGAATTAGTTAATTTGTTTGATACAGTAGTCTTAGATCATCATATTAAAAGTAAAAAATATATAAAGGATACTAAATTTTTATATATAGATACTAATCTTTCTAGTATGAGTGAACTTATTACTTACTATGCTGAATATGTAAATATAGATTTAGATAATGTTATTGCTACAATACTTTTAGCAGGAATAGAGATAGATACTAATGGATTTAATTTAAAAACAACTAGCAGGACTTATGAAGCAGCTTCTACACTTATGGAAATGGGAGCTGATTCAATACTTAAACAAGAACTTTTAAAAGAGTCAAAAGATGAATATATTAAAAGAGCCAACTTTATAAGAAATAGTTTTATGGTTACTGATAGTATAGCTATGTGTATTACAAATGGTATTAGTACAAGTTTGGAACTTGCTGAAGTTGCTGAAGAATTACTTACTTTTGAGGATGTTAAAGCTTCATTTGTAATAGGAAAGTTAGAAGAAAACTTAGTAGGTGTAAGTGCTAGATCACTAGGAGAAATTGATGTAAGCGAAACTATGAAAGCTATGGGTGGCGGAGGACATAGTTCTAATGCGGCAACACAGATTAAAGATAAAACCTTAAAAGAAGTAAAACAAGAAATAGTTGATTTGATTACAAAAATTTAAGAAAACTTGCTATAAATAAATATTTGTTTTAAAAAGTAATTATTACTTTTTTTATTTTATTTTTTATAGTATAATATTAATAGACTTTAAGGAGGGTTTGTATGAAGATAATTTTATTAAAAGATGTGAAAAAGCAAGGTAAAAAAGGAGATATTCTAAACGTTAAAGATGGATATGGAACTTTTTTAATAAATAAAGGTGATGCAGTATTAGCTACTACTAATAGTGTTGATAGATTAGATAGAGAAAATAAAGAAAAAGAAAAACGAGAATTACAAAATATAAAAAAATGTGAAGAATTAAAGACTAAAATAGAAAAATTAACTATTAGTTTTAAAGTTAAGACAGGAACTAGTGATAGAGTATTTGGAAGTATTAGTCCAAAGCAAATAGGAGAAGAATTAAAAAGTAAGGGTTATGAAATAGATAAAAAACAAATAAAAATAGATGGGACAATTAGTTCTTTAGGATTTCATAATGTAGATATAGAATTGCATAAAAAGGTGGTTGCCAAACTAAAAATAGAATTAAAAAAGTAGGTGAAGTATGAATAGAGAAATACCTCATAATATAGATGCTGAACAATCTGTGTTAGGGTCAATGTTTTTGACTAAAAAAGCATTACAAAAGGCTTTAGAGTTATTAAATGGTAGTGAATTTTATTTAGATAGTCATGCTAAGATTTTTGAATGTATTAAAAGTTTGGATGCAAGAGGAAGTGTAGTAGATTTAACTACTGTTGCTGATGAATTAAATAACAGAAATTGGTTAAAGACTATTGGAGATATAGAATATTTAACAGAAATAATTGAAAGCGTACCAAGTGCAGCTAATATTGATGAATATATTAAAATAGTAGAAGATAAATCTATACTTAGAAGACTTATCGATGAAGCTACTGCAATTATAACAAATAGTTATAATACAACAAATAATATAAGTGAAGTAATTGAAGAAGCAGAAAAGAAAATATTTGATGTATCAAAAAGTCTTAGAAGTACTGAGTTTAAAGCTATTCAAGATGTTTTATATAAAACTCAAGCAGATTTGGAAAAACTTGCAGCAAACAAAGGTGACATTACTGGTATACCAACTGGATATTATGAGCTTGATAAATTAACTAGTGGATTTCATCCGCACGAATTAATAATTATAGCTGCTCGTCCAGGTATGGGTAAAACTGCAATTGCACTTAACTTTGTTACCAATATAGCAATTAATAGTAAAAAAACAGTTGCTTTATTTAATATGGAAATGGGTGCTGAACAACTTGCTACTCGTATGCTAGCTAGTGTTGGACAAATAGAAGGTTCAAAACTAAAAACCGGTAACTTGGAGCACTCGGATTGGAAAAGGGTTAATGAAGCTATAAGTAGGCTATCTAACACCAATATTTTTATCGATGATACAGCAGGACAAACAGTAGGTGAGATAAGAAGTAAATGTCGTAAACTTGCAACTAGTCCTAGTGGACTTGATATAGTAGTAATCGACTACTTAACTCTTATTCAAGGCAGTAGTAAAAATGGAGCAAATAGACAACAAGAGGTTGCAGATATATCGCGTGCGCTTAAAACTATGGCCATGGAATTAAATGTTCCAGTAATAGCTTTATCACAACTTTCTCGTGGTATTGAACAACGTGTTGATAAAAAACCAATGCTTAGTGACTTAAGAGAGTCCGGAGCAATCGAGCAAGATGCTGATATAGTAGCATTTTTACACTGTTCTGATGAAGAAAGAGAAAAGCAAAATAGTTTAATGGAATTTGTTATAAGGAAACATCGTAATGGTCCTTTAGCAGATGTTCCACTAATTTTTCAGAGGGGTACTAGTACGTTTGTAAACGTTGCTAATGTAAAAGAAGAAAATTAGGTGATTTATGAAAAAAATAAGTACATACTTTTTTATAGTATTGTTATCTGTTATAGTTTTTTTGCTAGGTTTTGATTATAATACTATTAAAAAGCCAAATACATATTATCAAGTATATTTAGATAATGAATTAATAGGGTTAATAAAATCGAAAGAAGAGTTAGAAACTTATATAAAAGAACAGTCAAATACGATTAAAACTAATATAAAAGAGTATAAATTAAAATTAGAAGCTATAGATATTTTTGAACAATATAAATCAAAAATAGCTACAGAGAATTATACGTTATTGGATAAAGTTAATTATTTGATAACTAATAAAAATACGTATAATTTAACTGATTTGGATGTAGAAAATTTAAACTTTTATAGGCAAGAAAAATTGTATAATTATTCTAGTTTAGATATAGAAGAAATGAGATTATATGTGCATCAGAATAGTATATATGAATATGTTGATGATGTATATACTCCAGAAGGAACAGAAATAAAAAAAGTTTATACATATAACGAAAATATAGTTTCTGTAGAAGATATTTATAAAACAATAATGTCTAAAAAATCAAGCACAGTATCAGGTTATAAATTTACTATTAAAAGTACTACTGAAGGTTTAAGTGATATAGAAGTATATACAATAGATACACAAATATTTTCGAATGCTATAGAAGATTTAATAACTATATTTGTAGATTCTGCAGATTATCAGGCTTATAAAAATGATACTCAACAAGAAATAGATACTGTAGGATCAATAATAAAAAATATATATGTTGAACAAGAAATAACTTATAAAGCAATTAATATTCCAGTAGAAGAAAAAATATACACAAATTCAAAAGATTTATCTGCATATCTTCTATATGGAGATAATTTTTCAGAAAAAAAAGTGAAAGTAAAAGCTGGAGATTCAATAGAATCAATTGCTTTAGAAAATCAAATAAGTGAACAAGAGTTCTTGATATTTAATACTCAATATACAAGTAGAGATAATTTACTTGTTGCAGGTACTGATGTAATCATTTCTACAGTAGATCCTAAAATTCAAATAGTAGTAGAGACTTATGAAGTGGTGGATAAAGAAACTGATTTTCAAATAGTTGAACAATATGATGAAACTCTTACACAAGGAAATGTAGTTGTTACACAAGAAGGTGAAAACGGCTTAGAAAGAGTTTCTCAAAATGTAAAAAGTATCAATGGAGAAATAAAATATGTAGATCCTGCTGGGAAGGAAACTTTAAAAACTTCTGTTCCGAAAATTATCAATATAGGAACAAAATACATACCTAATGTTGGTAGTACAACATCTTGGGGGTGGCCAACAGAGAGTGGATATACTTTCTCATCATACTATGGATATAGATTACAAGTGTTTGGAGAAGGAAATTTCCACAGCGGTGTTGACATTGCAGGTACAGGATATGGTTCTAAAGTATATGCTGCAAATAATGGAACTGTAGAAGTCATCAAAGATTTAGGTAGTCATTCTTATGGTAAACATATAATTATAAATCATAACAACGGATATTACACTGTTTATGCTCACCTATCTGGATTTTCAAAAGAAATTTCTGTTGGCAGTACGGTATCACGTGGTCAACCAATTGGTTATATAGGTTCATCTGGATGGGCAACTGGACCACATCTTCATTTTGAGATAAGAACATGCTCTAGTTATTCATGTACTACTAATCCATTAAAATATTATTAATGAAGGTAAGTGTTTTATCAAGTGGAAGTAAAGGTAACTGT
Source organism: Bacillota bacterium (assembly GCA_015059155.1). Taxonomy (GTDB): domain Bacteria; phylum Bacillota_I; class Bacilli_A; order RF39; family UBA660; genus UMGS1613. Next base: position 27,391 of record SVAX01000007.1, read on the forward strand.
ACCTATATCGAAACAAATAATCATAAGATATTGATAGATATAGGTACAAGTTCTTTATATGTTGAAAAAAGTTTAAAATCGATTGGAATAAATCCAGAAGATATAGATATGATTTTAATAACTCATGCTCATATAGACCATGTTAATGGTTTAAGAGTTTTTTCAAAAAAGTATAATCCACTAGTGTATATATCAGATAAAATATTAAAAGAATCTAATTTAAAAATAGAAAATGTTAGTAGTGAAGAAGAAATATTGGTAAAAAACGATGTTAGTATAAGATCTATAAGACTATCTCATGATGTTACAGATATAAAGGGTTATGTAATAGAAGAAGAAAATAGTTCGATGGTTTATATAACTGATACAGGATATATAAATGAAAATAATTTTGAATATATAAAAAATAAAAATTTGTATGTATTTGAAAGTAATCATGATGTTGAAAAACTTATGAATAACCCTAAATATCCACATCATACTAAGATAAGAATATTAAGTGATAAAGGGCACTTATCTAACAAGGATTCTGCCTATTACTTAAGCAAATTAATAGGTAATGATACCCATCATATAATACTTGCTCACTTAAGTGAACAAAATAATACAGAGGAACTAGCTCTTTCAACTTTAAAGGAGACTTTAGAAAGAAAGAATATTAATTTTAAAAATATCAAAGTAGCTAGGCAAAATGAAATGACGGAGTTAATGGAAGTATGATTAAAATAATTTGTGTAGGAAAAATAAAAGAAAAATATTTAAGGGATGCTATAGAAGAATATAAAAAAAGATTATCTAAATATACTAAGTTAGAAATAATAGAAGTAAGTGATATTGATAATCAAAGCATTGATATAGTACTTTTAAAAGAAAAAGAATTAATAGAAAAATATATAGATGTAAGAGATTTTGTAATTACTTTAGAAATAGAAGGCAACATGTTAAGTAGTGAGGAATTAGCTAAAAAAATAGATAGTATATTTAATAATAATTCTAATATTACTTTTATAATTGGTGGTTCTTACGGATTACATCAAGATATAAAAAATAGGAGTAATTACAAACTATCTTTTTCGAAGCTTACATTTCCACATCAATTATTTAGAGTTAATTTACTTGAACAAATATATAGAGCATTTAAAATAAATAATAATGAGGCATATCACAAGTGATATGCTTTTGTGTTTATTTGGTGAAAAGTATTGATATAAAAATGATTTTATAATAAAATATATTTCAGGTGGTTTTATGAACTATGTGTATAAGTTTATTGAAAGTTTAAGTATAAATAATCAAACTGTTGTAGCTGCTATTAGCGGTGGACCAGATTCGATGTTGCTTTTAGATATATTATTAGATTTAAAAGATAAAATGAATTTGAATATAGTTGTTGCTCACGTACATCATAATCTTAGAATTGAGAGCGACTATGAGGCAGTAGAAGTAGAAAAATATTGTAATAAAAATAATTTAATTTTTGAGATGAAAAAAATAGAAAAATATCCAAATGGTAAATTTAGTGAAGAAAGTGCTAGAAAAATTAGATATGAATTTTTTGATGAAGTTATTAAAAAATATAATTCTGACATTCTCTTTACAGCTCACCATGGTGATGATTTAATTGAAACCGTATTAATGCGTTTAACACGAGGTTCTAGTTTAAAGGGATATGCTGGATTTGAAAGCATTTCAGAAGACAGAGGTTATAAAATCGCAAGACCACTAGTTTATCTAACAAAACAAGAAATTGTAGAAATGTTAAATAAAAAAGATATTTGGTATGCTGAAGATACGTCAAATGAAAATGATAAATATACTAGAAATAGATATAGAAAATATATCTTACCTGAATTAAAAAAGGAAAATAACAATGTGCATTATAAGTTTATTGAATATAACGAAAAACTATTAATGGCTAATGAATATATAAAGAAAGAATCGGATAGAAATTACAAAGAAATTGTTTTTAATAATGAAATAGATGTAGCTAAGTTTAATAAATTAGATAAAATTATAAAAATATATATTTTAGAGAAGTATTTAAAAAATATATATAAACATGACATAACACAAATAAATAATAGGCATATTAATATTATTATTGATTATATGCTAGAAAATATAAATACTATGTTTGATTTACCATATAATAAAAAAGGAATAATAGAATATAATAAGTTTAAGGTTATAGAAATAAAAAAAAGCGAAAATTATGAATATACATTCATTGATTATATAAAACTACCAAATGGTAAAAGTATTGCAATAGATAACGACACAACATTAACCAATAATTGTGTAATTCATCTAAACAGTAATAATATTAAATTACCTTTTCATGTTAGAAATTATAAACCTGGAGATAGAATGATTGTAAAGAATATGTTAGGTAGTAAAAAGATTAGTGATATATTTATAGATAGTAAATTATCAAAGGAATTGAGAAATTCATATCCGATAGTAACTGATGACACTGGAGAGATAATTTGGATTCCTGGCATAAAAAAATCTCATTTTGATATAAAAAAAGAGCAAAATTATGATATAATATTAAAGTACGATTAAAGGAGGAATAGAATGGATAAAAGAGTTGTTAAAAGAAGTTTATTTTCATACGTATTTTTATTTATAGTTATATTAGGGGTATTTTATTTTATAAATATTTTAAATACTAAAATTAATGATTTAACATACAGTGAGTTTTTAACTGAATTAGAAAAGGGATCTGTTACAGAGTTAACAATCACACCTAATTCTAACGAGGGTATATATTCATTAACAGGTAAGTTAAAGGATTATAATGAAAATGAGTCATTTAATGTTTCTGCTACTTTAAGTGAAGAAACAATAAAACAAATACATGAATTAAAAGAAGGAAATGAACTAGAAATAATTGTAGCTAGTGATCCAGGATCAAGTTGGTTTATACTGTTTTTAGTTAATGTATTACCAATTGTATTATTATTAGGTATCGGATATTATTTCATATCTAAACAAATGGGTAGTGCGAATAAATCAATGGATTTTGGAAGAAGTAGAGCTAGACTTACTACTGATAAAGATAAAGTTAAATTTGATAAAGTTGCAGGTTTAACTGAAGAAAAAGAAGAAGTACAAGAACTTATTGATTTCTTAAAAGAACCTAAAAAATTTCAAAAAATGGGAGCTAGAATTCCTAAAGGAGTACTTTTAGTAGGTCCTCCAGGAACTGGTAAAACTTTACTTGCTAAAGCAGTAGCAGGTGAAGCTAATGTACCATTCTATTTTATAAGTGGTTCTGATTTCGTTGAATTATTTGTAGGTGTAGGTGCTTCACGTGTTCGTGATATGTTTAAACAAGCAAAACAAAATGCGCCTTGTCTAATATTTATAGACGAAATTGATGCAGTTGGGCGTCAAAGAGGTACTGGTCTTGGTGGAGGGCATGATGAAAGGGAACAAACTCTTAATCAATTGCTTACTGAGATGGATGGTTTTGGAGCTAATGAAGGAATTATTGTTATAGCTGCAACTAATAGACCTGATGTACTAGATCCTGCTTTACTTAGGCCTGGAAGATTTGATAGACAAATTACAGTTAATTTACCAGATGTAAAAGGAAGAGAAGAAATTTTAAAAGTACATGCTCATGGCAAAACATTTGCTAAAGGTGTTAAGTTAGAAAATATTGCTAAAAGAACAGTTGGATTTAGTGGTGCTGATTTAGAAAATTTATTAAATGAAGCTGCTTTACTTACTGTTAGAAGAAATAAAAATGCTATAACAATGTCAGAAATTGATGAAGCACACGATAGAGTATTAATGGGGCCTGCTAAGGTTACTAAGAAATATACAGAAAAAGAAAAGCGTTTAGTTGCCTACCATGAAGCTGGTCATGCTGTTGTTGGTATAAAATTAGAAGGTGCTAATGAAGTACAAAAGATAACTATAATACCTCGTGGTCAAGCCGGTGGTTATAATCTAATGCTACCACGTGAGGAAACATTCCTTTCTACAAAAAATGAATTACTAGAAACTATCAGCGGTTTACTTGGTGGTCGTGTTGCCGAAGAAATAGTATTTAAAGAAGTAACGACAGGAGCGCATAATGACTTTGAAAAAGCCACTAAAATAGCTCGTTCAATGGTAACAGAATATGGTATGAGTGATTTGGGACCTATTCAGTTTGAACACCAAGAATCTAGTGTATTCTTAGGTAGAGATTATAATAAGAGTCGTAATTTTTCAAGTCAAGTTGCTTTTGAAATAGATCAAGCTCAAAGAAAAATAATAAATGAGTGTTATGAAAGAACTCAAAAGATTTTGAAAGATAATAGGGATTTGCTTGACTTAATAGCTAACACGCTTCTTGAACATGAGACAATTACAAAAGAACAAATTGATTATTTAGTTAAAAATGGTTGCATGCCTGATGAAGATGGTGAAATAGATCAAACAGATTATAAAGAAGCAACTCTATCAGATTTAACAGTAGAAGAATTAAAAGATTTAGCTAAAGAGAAAAATATAAAAAATGTAAGTAAAATGAAAAAAGATGAATTAATAAAATTACTAGAAGATAATGAATAATTATCTTCTTTTGTTGTAAAAAAATAATTAATGTGATAGAATGTTTATAGAATAAAGAGGTGTTGGTATGAAAAATGTTAAAGTAAACGAATCATTAGATAATACTAATGCCTTTTTTGATTATTCTTTTGAAACTCTTGATCTTAATAAAGATATGGAAAAATTATATGAAATAATAGACGATGAAGAAATGCAGGATGAGTTTGAACAAAAAATTAGATTGAGTAAATTAAGGAATAAAAATTATGAACGTTATTACAATATAGATATACTAAAATATAAAGACTTACCTCAAGAATTTGAAGATGTAATAGAAGATATTACTAATTTGTATAATTATATAGATTCAAAAAAAATATTAAATGGAAATGTTTCTGAATCAAAGTATACTAATCAACTTTTAGATAATATTTATAGAAGAATTAATAGATTAGATATGATGGTTAAATCATCTTTAAAACAGTTGACTAAAAGTAATGATGATAAGCAAGCAAGGTTTAGTATAACTTATTTTAATAATTTAGATATAAGTAATGATTTAAAAAAAGATTTAATAGAAAAATATAATAATTTAGTTTTATATGGCTCTTTTGTAACAGAAGATATTTACGAAGATATAAAAAGACAATCAAAAAGAGGAGAATATATAGGTGAAATATTAAAAATACTAAATATAGAAGAAGAGAAGAAAATAAGCTTACAAAAGAAAGATAAGTTAGAAATATTAAATAAAAAGATAGATTCAGAAATATTAAAATATAAGGAGCAAATTCAATATTTAGAAGATTTAATGCCTGAAAACAGTAAACATATTGAAGAATTTGAAAATTTTAAAGATTTTTGCAACAAATTAATTGCTTACGATGATACAAGTTATGATAATACTAAACAAACTTATGAAATATTAAGCGATGAATTAAGATTTAAGGCGCATATAACTAATTTTGAAGAATTATTTGTTCAAGAAATAATAGATAAACAAAAAGAACAAGAATTTATTTATACAAAAGTAGGTATAAAAAATTTAAGAAAATCTTTAGATTATATAACTGCTAATTATATGGATAAATTAGATGAAGAATGTAAAAATATAATAGGATATATCTTTGATAAATTAAATGGTGGAAATTATGATTTATCAGAGTTAAATAAAGCTTTAGGCTTAGTAGTAAGAGGTATATGGAATACAACTATAACAGATGTATATAAATTTAATCCTAATGAAGATTATAGTTTTATCTGCGCTAATAATCAGTTTATAGACGCTAAGTATCAGACTATATTAATAACAAAAAAAGAAATAAATAGAGTAGATGATTATGAAGATTATCAAATAGGATTTATATGCGGATATAATGATAATATAATGTATATCACAGAAAATGAGGATATAATGAGTGTTACTGATAATGATGATATGTCTAATCTAAAAACCCCATTACAATTAGAACAAGAATTTATGAATTTTAAAGTTTGTAATAGAATAGCTCTTAATGGGTTTAAAACAAAGATAGAGGCTGTTTATTATATAAATGATGGTGATATGGATAAATATATGAAGGCTATAGAATTAGCTAATTCATACAAATTACCTCTAATAGAATTAAAAAAGGATTAATCATTTATCCTTTTTTTGCTTAGTTATTGTTATAAATTAAAAAATAGTATATAATATATTTAGAATAAAGAGAGGCGATAATTGTGGAAAAAGTATTAACTGAAGAGATGGCGTTAAAATTAGATGCTTTTTTTAGAGCAACTAATTATCTATCTGTAGGACAACTTTATTTATTGGATAATCCATTACTTAAAAGGCCTTTAGATAAAAGTGATATTAAAAGAAAAATAGTTGGTCATTGGGGAACTATTCCAGGGCAAAACTTTATATATACACATTTAAATAGAATTATAAAAGAACATGATTTAAATATGATTTATGTATCAGGACCAGGTCATGGTGGAAATGCTATTGTTTCTAATGTTTATTTAGAAGGTACTTATTCTGAAGTTTACCCTAATATAACAGAAGATGAAGATGGAATGAAAAAATTGTTTAAACAATTTTCTTTTCCTGGAGGAATATCTAGTCATGTTGCACCTGAAACACCAGGATCTATAAATGAAGGTGGAGAATTAGGGTATTCTTTAGCGCATTCTTATGGAGCGGTACTTGATAATCCTGATTTAATAGTTGCGTGTGTAGTTGGAGACGGAGAAGCTGAGACAGGACCTCTTGCAACTTCTTGGCAATTAAATAAATTTATAAATCCTAAAACAGATGGTGTTGTACTGCCAATACTTCATTTAAATGGATATAAAATATCTAATCCGACAGTATTTTCTAGGATATCTGAACAAGAATTAAAATTCTTCTTTTATGGGTGTGGATATGTGCCTTTAGTTGTTGAAGTTGATGATACTTTGAGTGTTTTTGAAAAGCACGAGAGAATGGCTAGTACTCTTGAAAAGTGTGTTTCTATGATTAAAGAAATAAAAAAAGATGCACACGAAAGAAATAATACTAATAGACCTTTGTGGCCTATGATAGTGTTAAAGACACCAAAAGGATGGACAGGACCAAAAGTGGTTGATGGTTTGGAAGTAGAAGGTACTTTTAGAGCGCATCAAGTGCCTATTGTAGTAACAGAGGATAAGCATGTTAGACAACTAGAAACTTGGATGAGAAGTTATAGACCAGAGGAATTATTTGATGAAAATGGTACTTTAAAAGCAGAATTAAAGGAATTATGCCCTATAGGTAATAGAAGAATGGGTGCTAATCCAATTGCTAATGGAGGACAACTTTTAAAAGAGCTTAGAATGCCAAATTTTAAAGACTATGGTGTAGAAGTTAAATTTCCAGGTAGTGTAGAAACACAAGATATGATGGAACTTGGAAAATTTGTAAGAGATATAATAAAATATAATGAAGATAATAAAAACTTTAGAGTTTTTGGGCCTGATGAAGCTATGTCCAATAGACTTAAATATATGTTTGAAGAAACTAATAGACAATTTACAGGTATAAAACTTAATAATGATGAATTTATTTCATCCGATGGTAGAGTTATAGATACTATGCTTTCAGAACACACTTGTGAAGGTATGTTAGAAGGTTATTTACTTACTGGTAGACATGGTTTCTTTAATTCATATGAAGCATTTATAAGAATAGTTGATTCAATGACAAGTCAACATGCTAAATGGCTTAAAGTTACTAGTGAACTACCTTGGAGACATAAAATAGCGTCACTTAATTATGTGTTAACTTCACATGTATGGCAACAAGATCATAATGGATATACACATCAAGACCCAGGCTTTTTAAATCATTTAGTTACAAAAAAATCTGATATAGTAAGAATGTATTTGCCACCAGATGCGAATTGTTTACTTTCTTGCTTTGATCATTGTATAAGAAGTAAAAATTATATAAATGTAATAATTGCATCTAAGCATCCAAGACCACAATGGTTAACAATGGATCAAGCTGTTAAACATTGTACAAATGGTATTGGTATTTGGGATTGGGCAAGTAATGATCAAAATGCTGAACCTGATTTAATAATGGCTTGTGCAGGAGATACTCCTACAATAGAGGCTTTAGCTGCTACATCAATTTTAAGAGAAAATTTCCCTGAAATAAAAATAAGGTTTGTAAATGTAGTTGATTTAATGAGACTTGAATCAAATTCTAAGCATCCACATGGATTAACAGACGCAGATTATAATTCAATTTTTACTAAAGATAAACCAATCATATTCGCATTTCACGGGTATGCCTCTTTAATACACCAATTAGTATATAATAGAGATAACGAAAATATCCATGTACACGGATATCAAGAAGAAGGTACTATAACAACACCTTTTGATATGAGGGTTCAAAATAAATTAGATAGATATAATTTAGTTATAGATGCCTTAAAATACTTACCACAGTTAGGCAATAGAGGTTCTAGATTGATACAATGGTGTAAGGATAAACTTGTAGAGCACAAACACTATATAAAAGAGTATGGTGAAGACCTACCAGAAATTAAAAATTGGAAATGGAAATGAAAAAATTCCATTTTTTTTACAAAATTTTAAAAACTGTATTGACAAATCTTCCATAGTCATATAAAATTAATTATAGACAAGGTGGAGACAGTAATAGGATTAACTTAAACAACATTTAACAAATTTTATTCCTGTGTTCTCCGAGCAATGAAAGCACGAAAATGCCCTCGAATATTTTAGGACATTCTAGAGTGTTTTCGTGCTTTTTCCTTGTGAATATAGTAGGGAAGGAGGTTAGAATTATGGAAAGAGAAAGAGGATCTAAAGTTTTAGCTATCGTTGCTTTATGCGTAGGTGTAGTTGGATTATCTCTAGGTTTTGCTGCATTCTCTAGTAACTTAGTTATTAAATCAAGTGCTACTGTTGAAGCAAACTCTGGTGAATTCAGCGTTGTTTGGGATGGTACATCTATCGAAAGTTCAGTTGTTGGAACTGCAGTAGCAGGAAATCCATCTGTAACTACTACTCAAATAACTCAAGGTAATGATACAGTTGATGCTTCAACTATTGGTAATTTATCTGCTGCATTAAAAGCTCCAGGAGATTCAGTAACTTATACTTTCAATGCTAAAAATGCTGGAAAATATATAGCTTACTTAACAGATGTTAATTTCTTAGCAGGAAAAGAATGTACAGCTGTAACAGGAACAGATCAAGATTTAGTAGATGCTGCTTGTGAAAATATTAGTTTAACATTAAAAGTTGGTACTGAAACTATTACTTCAACAACTTCAAGTTATACTAACGAAATAGCTATCGGTGGAACTACTCCAGTAGAAGTAACAATTGCTTATGCTGCAGTTGATGGACAAACTTTAGCTGATGGAGATTTCAACGTATCATTCGGAGATATCCAATTCGTATATAGTTCAGCTAGATAATAAATTTATATTAAGGGACAATAACGTTTGTTATTGTTCCCCTTAATATATTTTAACAAAATTATTTAGAATAAAATGGGAGGAAATTATGAAGAAAAGTTATAAAAAAATGTTGATTTTTCAAATCATAATTTTCTTGGTATTCTTTTTAAATAGTTTTGTATCAAATATATTAGGGCAATATAATCTTGTTATGTTTTTAGTATTGAGTTTAATTGCTTTTAAATTCATATTCGGTTTTGAAAAAGATAGGAATATACATACTAAAGATATAATATTTGATATAATTATAATGTTACTTGTGTATTTTATATTTATTTACTTGTTAGGAGTATTTATAGATTTTGCTAAGACTGCTAATTATTATAGTTGGTATGGTCTCAAAACATTTATAATACCTTTAGTATTCACAATAATCTTAAAAGAAATATTAAGATATATGATGTTAAAGAAATCAGAAGGTAGCAAATTATTACTTACAACATCAATAATCATATTTGTATTTTTAGATGTAACAGAGATAATATATTATACGGTATTTGATTCAAGTTATAATGCTTTTATTTTTGCGGCTCTTTATTTAGTGCCTGCTATAAGTAATAATATAGTATTTAGTTATATTACACAAAAAGTGGGATATAAGCCAATAATACTATATTTATTAATAACAAGATTATATGTATATTTAGTTCCAATAATACCAGATTTAAATGAGTATTTAACTTCTATTGTTGGATTAATTTTACCAATTATTTTGGGAATTAAAGTTCATACTTTCTTTCAAAAAGAAAAAGATGAATATATGGAACGAGACTATAAAAAAGGAAATGTTCTATCATTATTAATACCATCTGTGATAACAATTGTTATAGTATATTTTACTTCAGGATATTTTAAATATCATGCTTTAGCTATAGCTAGTGGTAGTATGAGCCCTACAATAAATAAGGGTGATGTAGTAATAATAGAGAAGCTAGAAGATAATTTTGATGATTTAGAAGTAGGAATGACGATTGCTTTTGAACATAGCGGTGTTGTTGTTGTTCATAGATTGGTAGATGTTGTAAAGGAAGATGATGAATATTATTTTTACACCAAAGGTGATGCAAACGGCTTGAGGGATAACTATGCGGTATATGAAGATATGATTATCGGCATAGTAAGATTTAGAATTCCTTTTGTTGGATTACCAACAGTGTGGCTAAATGAAATGTAGGTGAATAAAAATGGGGAAAGAGAAGAAACGTAGTTTTTTTAGTGAAATCAAAGAAAAAACTAGCAGCATATATATAAGTTTCAATGCAAGAATTGCTTTATGTGCTTTATCGTTTATAGTTTTAATAGGGTTAAGTTTTTTATTCTTAACCAAAACTTTAAATGTTTCTGAAGAAAAGGTTTTAACTTATCAGGAAGTTGGATCTTTGGATTATAAAGTTTATTTAAAAGAAAATCAATTCTATGAGACTCCATATTTGGGAAAAAACATGATATATATAGCTAGTTTAATTAAAAATATCAATGTAGATTTAAATTATAGATTTATAATAGATAATGTTTCTGATATGGATTTTAGTTATGATATTGTAGGAAATCTAATAATTTCTACATCTCAAGGTAATAGTAGATTATATGAAAAAGAATATGTATTAAAATCTAGTAAATTAAATACTAAAGAAGATATGACTATATATAACATATCGGATAGCTTTGATATTGATTATGATTATTATAATAATTTAGCTAATAGTTTTAAATCAACTTTTGGAGTGGATGCTACTAGTGAATTACAAGTTTATGTTAGAATAAACAAAAAAATTAATAATGAAGAATTTGCTGTTAATTTAAATGATACAAAACAAATGCAGCTATCTATACCTTTAAGTCAAAAAACATTAGATATAAAAATAAATGATACAGGAATAAATAGTACTAATAGAGCAGTTAACGAATCTGAAACATCAGTTGGAAATGTTGTTTGCGGAATAATAAGTTTGATTCTATTTGTAGGATCAGTAGCTGCAATATTAAAAACACTAGAACTATTATTCTTACTTATTCCTAAAAATTCTAAGTATGATAAATATATCAAAAAATTAATTAATGAATACGATAGATTAATAGTGGAAACACCTACAGAACCTAGATTAGAAAACAAAGAAATAATTGTAATAAAAAGATTTGAAGAATTACTAGATGCTAGAGATAATTTAAAAAGACCTATTATGTATCACAATTTAATAAATCATCAAAAGAGTTATTTCTATATAGAAAAAGAAAATACAGTTTATTTATTAACTATAAAAGCTGTTGATCTAGAGGATAATGTAAAAAACAAGACTAAAAAGCAAAAATAAAAAATGTTGAAAAAAATTCAACTTTTTTTGTGCAAAAATTTATTAAATTATATACAAAAAAATATTGAAATATGGTATAATTTATTTATGATAGATAAGAAGCTAACCTTTAAGAATAATTGAGGAGGAGAATGGAATGCATTTTAAAAAATTTAGAAAAAGAGAAAATAAATTTGTTATACATAAAATGGCTCCATATATAGTATTAACAGTTGTTTTGGGACTAAGTATAGCATATTCATCATTTGCATCAAATATGAATCTAGCAGGCTTATTAACTACTGTAAGAATTGAAAAGGATGTAAGAGTAACAGGTGTAAGTGTTGTTGGAGAGGACATGGAAACTATATGTAATTTAATCTCTGATAACGGTGATGTAGGACTAAGTGTAGGAGATGAATATAGTTGTGAAGTAAAAGAAGATACTTGGTATACGTTCCACGTTATTTCTACTAATAATGCATCAGGAGAAATAATAACATCTGGTAGCACAGATACAATAGTCACTTCAGTTAATTTAATGTTAAATAGTAATGTTTATTATAAATCTGAAACAAATACAGGATTAGCAACTACTGAAAATTTAGGAACTATAGCTTGGTATTGGGAGAATTCAGAAAAAACATCTTCAAAAGGTCCAGTAACAGCAATGACATACTTATATAATGCAACAAAAGATTGGACTAATTTAGGAAATATAAATATCAATTATACGGATGCAAGAACATCTTATACAATGAGTAGCTCTGGAGCAACTACAACTATAACTTCAAGTGATGGAACAGAAACTGCAACTTTTGATAATTTAAAAGCAAGAATGGCTATAAAATCTGAACTAGATGCAATTGTAAATAATTTTGATTTTTATTTAGATAATATAACTTTAACTTCAAGTTATGGATATTGGTTACTTAATGGTATTGCTTCTGGAACTAATGCTTATGCTTATAGAGTTAATAGTGCTGGAATAGCGACTAATTCATCAAATGTTACTTCACAATTTGGTGTCCGTCCAGTCATAACGGTATATAAGCCAGAAATGGAAACTTCTTCAGGAGAATCGTCAACAGGTAATGGAGGAGAAAGTACATATCAGGATTACAATATAAATAACATAAGTTCGGGAATAAGATTACCTGAAGAAGATTCAAGTGTAACATTTAATGTAGAAATAACTAATATAGGTAATGCAGAAGTTGGAATTGTAGATATAACAGGATTACCTGATAATTTAACATACGAATTATTAGATTATGAGTTAAAAGAAAGAATATGTGATAGGGATTCTCAATGTAGTTTAGGTATAAAAAAATATATACAAATAGAAGTAAAATATAAAACTGATGAAAATGGTAACGCTAGTGCGTATTACGACAAAAATAACACTTATTATGATATTGTACTAGATTTTGATTTTCAACAATTTTATCCTATAGAATATATTAATATAGAAAAATCTCCTTGTGGTCTAGTATTAGGAGATGGTAAAAAAATCGGAGATATAGTTCAATGTGGTACAGAACAATTTTATGTAATGGAAAATGATGGAACTAACATAACAATGTTAACTGCAGGTGTTATAAAACCATCTGAAACAGATCCAGGACAATCTAGTAACTTTATGGAAACTGTAGCCTTTTCACAGGATTCTTATTGGTATGATTCTACTAATAAAGTATACTTAATCGATAATGATTACTCAAATGAAGAAAAAAGTTATCCATACATATATGGTGAATATGAGGGTAACTTAATATATCCGTATGTAAATGCATATGAAGATTATTTAATTAATGACTTAAAGATAGAAAGTGCTAGTGCAACAATAATGAGTTATGAACAAGCCGTATCTTTGGGATGTATAGATGATGTTGGTTGTGCTGAAGAAAATGGGGGAAAAGCTCCTAAATGGTTAGCTTATCCAGGTCATTGGTTAGGTTCTGCTTTAAGGTCAAGTTTATGGAGAATTGGGACATTAAGTGGTTTTAACGCTGGACTCCCTTCTCATAATCAATACTTTAGTATACGTCCTGTTGTAACGATAGAGGCTTCAGAAATTGGTAATGAATATCCTTTAGAAGTACTTGGAGGAGAAGATTTAACAATTACTTTTTCTGGTAATGCCCCAAGTGGTGTAATAGTAAAAATAGGAGATGAAGAAATAACCGATTATACATATTCTAATGGAGTTTTAACAATAGAAAATGTAAATGGTAATGTAGAAATTATAAAAGATGAACCAATAGTTTTAGCACAATATATAACAGATTTATATAATAATAGTACAACAAAAACAAATAGTTTGGAAGTAGATGGAATAACATATAGTTTAGATACAACAAACAATTTAATGGACGATAGACTAGGTGGAACAGTATCAAGTGGAGGAAACATAAGATACTATGGAGCAAATCCAAATAACTATGTAGATATAGGAGATAGAGATTCAAGTGATAATGTAATACTATGGAGAATAATCGGAGTATTTGAAACAAAGTATGCAACAGCTGATAACCCTTGTGATACAGACTCTGATGGAGATTTACACTATGATAACTGTGCTACAGATAAACTAGTAAAAATAATAAGAGCAGATTCAATAGGAAACTATAGTTGGGATTACACATCAACTGGAAGTTATAAAAATAACTGGAGTACAGCAACATTAAATACAATGTTAAATGGTGCATACTATAATTCAATTACAACAAGTTATTATAATCATAGTACAACAGCAACAAGTGTAGATTTTACAAGTAATGGATTAAGTGCAAATGCACAAAGCAAAGTAGAAAATGTACTATGGAACCTAGGAAGAACTTCATCTTATGATAGTGCATATACAAATGATTGGTATGTATATGAAAGAGGAACAACAAGATATACAAGTGATCCAATAGAATGGGTAGGAAAGATAGGACTCATGTATCCAAGTGATTATGGATATGGAGCAGACTTAGGACAATGTAATGCAGTTGTGAGTTCCTATAGCTCAACATCCTGTAAAGAAACCGATTGGATATATAATTCATCAATAGAAACATGGACCATAACCCCTTATCTCAGTAGCACGGGTCACGTGTTCTATGTGAAATCGACTGGCAATGTCAGCTACTACTACAGCAACGCTTACAACACCTTCGGGGTTCGTCCAGTCCTATATCTAAAATCTGACGTATCTAAAGTAGGAACTGGGACAACAAGTGGAGGAATAAGTTATTATGTTGTCGAATAAACTTGATGAATTAGCCCATTAGGGCGAATACCGAAAGCCTCGACGGCTTTAGTCGTCGCAAGTGAATTACTCCCGCAAAAAGCGGGACGATAAGAATGTAAAAAATTGAGTGCTATAAATAGATATAGATTTACTAAGAATGTATATAAAGATTATGTAATAATTTTAGTTAAGAATAAATCCAGTGAGCATTTGGTTGCTTACTGGATTTATTAATTATGATTATTTTATAGTACCTTTTTTTATATATTTTTGTTATAATATGTGTGGATTAGGGATGATACTATGAAAAAGAAGGCTATTATTACTGGTTGTGCTAAAGGAATAGGTAGGGAAATTACTTTAGAACTTGCTCGTGATGGTTATGATATTATAGGTACTTATAATACTTCTATGAATGAAATAAATGATCTTAAAAGTAGGATAGAAAGTATAGGGGTTAAATTTTATTCTTATAAATTAGATTTATTAAAGGAAGAAGAGATAAATGATTTTTGTGATAATATAAAAAAAGAATTTGATAATATAGATATACTTGTAAATAATGCAGCTTTATCTTTGGATAATAGCTTTTTAGATAAAACTAGTAAGGAATTTATGGATGTATTACAAGTGAATTTAGTTAGTCCGTTTGTTTTAATACAAAAATTATATAATATTATGAATAATGGAGTAATTATAAATATTTCTTCTACAGATGGTATAAATACATATACAAAGCTAAATATAGATTATTCTGCTAGTAAAGCTGGTCTTATTAATTTAACTAAGTCTTTAGCTTTAGAATTAGAAAATATAAGAGTATATGGAATATGTCCTAATTGGGTAAATACTGAGAGTATAAGAGAAATGAATCCTGAATATTTAAAAAGTGAACTAAATAGGATTGGTCAAAAAGAATTAATAGAACCTAAAGAAGTAGCTAAAAAAGTTATAAATCTTATAGAGAGTGATTTAAAAAGTGGAAGTATAGTTGTAATGGAGGATAAATATGAATGATTTAATGGAGTTAATGAAATGTTCAGAATTAGAAATAAAAACTCAATTAGATAATATAGATGATATAGTTTTTTATAATAGTAAAAAGGTATTAGATGCTTTTCAAAAAGAAAATGTATCAGAATATCATTTTAATAGTACAACTGGTTATGGATATAACGATTGTGGTAGAGAAGTTATAGAAAAAGTATATAGTGATATATTTAAAAGTGAAGATGCATTAGTTAGAGGGCAATTTATATCAGGAACACATGCTTTAACTGTTTCTTTATTTGGATTACTTAGACCTAATGATATTATGCTTAGTATAAGTGGTACTCCTTATGATACGTTACACGAAGTAATAGGTATTAAGGAAAATAGAAGTTCTTTAAAGTCTTTTGGAGTTAAATATGAAGAAATAGGTTTATTAGATAATGATTTTGATTATAAAAAGATACTTGAAAGAGTTAAGACTAATGATATAAAGATGATTTATATACAAAGATCTAAAGGATATTCAACTAGAAAAAGTATTAGTATAGAATTAATAGAAAAAGTAATTAAAGAAATAAGAAAAGTAAATGATACAGCTATTATTATGATTGATAATTGCTATTGTGAATTTGTAACAAAAAAAGAACCTATTGAAGTAGGTTCGGATGTATGTGTTGGATCATTGATTAAAAATTTAGGCGGAGGTATCGCACCTAATGGAGCTTATGTAGTAGGTAAAAAGGAATTAATAGAATTAATTGGCGAAAGATTAACAGCACCAGGAGAAGGTAAGGAAGTAGGCCCATCACTTGGCATGAATAAACTATTATTACAAGGATTGTTTAATGCTCCTAGTGTTGTTGGAAGTGCTTTAAAAACAGCTGTTTTAACAAGTTTCATGTTAGAAAAATTAGGATATGATGTTGAGCCTAAATATAATGAAGAAAGAGTAGATATAGTACAAAATATTATATTTGGTAATCCTGAAGATTTAATAAAATATACTCAAGGTATACAAATGGGATCTCCAATTGATTCAAATGCTCTAGCACAAGCATCAGATATGCCTGGATATGACGATAAAGTAATAATGGCTGCAGGTGCGTTTACTCAAGGATCATCAATTGAACTTTCTTGTGATGGACCACTTAGAGAACCATATATTGCTTATCAACAAGGTGGTCTTACATATGAGTATGGTAAACTTGGACTTTTAAAAGCACTAGAAAGATTAGGTAAAAAATGAAAAAGAAAAAGTTAGATATTTTATATGAGGATAAGTTCATACTAATTGTAAATAAACCATCTAATTTACTTACTGTTGCTACTGACAAAGAAAAAGATAGGACTTTATATAGCTATGTATTTGATTATTTAAAGCAAAAGAATAAAAATAATAAAGTTTTCATAGTACATAGACTTGATAAAGATACAAGTGGTATTGTAATGTTTGCTAAAGATGAAAAGACTAAATTTTTCTTACAGGACAATTGGGACAAGTTTAAAAGAAATTATGTCGCAATAGTAAATGGTAAAGTACAAAATAAAAAGGGAGTAATAAAGAGTTATTTACAAGAAACAAAGACTCATTTAACTTATAGTGTTAATGATAAAAACGGAAAACTTGCTATTACAGAATATGAAAAAATACTTGAAAATAAACAATATACTATGCTTAGTCTAAATTTAAAAACAGGTAGAAAAAATCAAATAAGGGTACAACTAGCTGATATGGGAAATCCTATTGTAGGGGATAAAAAATATGGTATAAAAAAAGATCCTATAAGAAGAATGGCTTTAATTGCTAATACTTTAGAATTTATACATCCAAAAACTAAAGAAAAAATTGTAATAGATATAGATATCCCAAATAGCTTTATAAATTTAGTTAAATAAGTGTAAAGTAATTATTATTTTATTGATAATTGCTTTTTTTATGTGCTATAATTATTTTAAGATAGGTGATTATATGAATTTTAAAATAATTGAAAATGGTAAAGAAATAGTATGTGATATAGTTTTAACTTTTAGAGATGATAATAACGATATAAATTATATAGTTTATACTGATGGTACTAAAGATGAAACAGGAGAGTTAGAGATATATGCATCTAGATATGTAATTGATAATAATCAATACGTATTAAAAGGCATAGAAAATGATTATGAATGGAATTTAATTGATAATATGTTAGAAGCTAAATATAAGGAAATAGAGGATTAATATGAAGAGAATTGAATTATATGTAGACAATAATAATAGATTGAATCTTATCGAATATAAAAACTATGATTCAAAACAAGAAAGTAAAATTTTAAAAGGTACACAAACTTATGATTATATTAAAAAATTAGCTACTTCAAAAATAGTTGATATCTGTGAATATCAAAGAAAAAAAGATTTGTTATTAGAGTATAAAAATTATGTTATAAACATAATTAGCTATGATAAAGTATTTAGTAAAAGAGGTTTATATCCCTTAGCAATGAATATTAAAGAGTATGAAGAGAATCAAGCTTTAAAGAAAAATAAAAAAAGAAAAGTAAAAAGAAAAAATAAATATACTTCAAGAAGAATAATCGCTAATGGTTTAGCTCTTATCATGATGGGTACTTGGGTTTATAATTTATTAGAAAAAGAAAATAAATTACCAGATTTTTCAGATGTTAAAACAAAAATCACACAATTAGTAGATAGCGCGTTTTTCTCATCTACGCTTGAAATAGAAGACAATAGTGATAAAAAAGAAACAGATATTCTAGTAACAGAAGAAGAAAATTTAATTAATATATCAATTGATTTTGAGGATAGATCTTCTACAGAAAAGGCTTATATAACAAAAGCTTATTATGGAGATATTATATCTAAATATGCTAAAATGTATGGACTAGATCCTAATTTAGTCATAGCTGTAGCTACTCAAGAAAGCGGAATACATTCAGAACAAACAAATAAAGGAGGAGCTACTGGTCTTATGCAAATTCAAAATAAGGTATGGATAGGTGAAAATGTAACTGCTTATAATTTTGAAACAAATACTAAAGAGACTGTTGATGTTACATTAGAAAAAATACAAGACGTAGAATCTAATATAAAAATAGGATGTATGATTCTACAAAACGCTCTAGAATATATGAATTATAATACTTTGGCTGGTATTCAATGCTATAATATGGGTTATGGAAATATGAACAAGGTATTAAATGAATATTCAAAAAATTGTAATAAAAGTGTTGAAGAAATCTTGAGTGATGTAGAAGATACTAATTGGTTAGAATATAGAAGTATTATAAATCAAGGTGATCAAGAATACTTAGAACACGTATTATCTTGGGCAGGAGAAGAAATAAATTTTAAAAATGTTAAAAAAGATGGAAGTCTGATAAATATAAAAATAGATAATAATATGAATTCTAAAAAAGTATATTAATTAATAAAATAATTGATATATTTTTCTTTATATGATAAAATTATGGTAGTAAAAATAGGTAATAAATTATTAAAAACAAGTTAATAAAAAAAGATTTTGTATATTATACTAATCTTTGATAATGCTTTAGAAATCGGAGAATTATTTATGTTTAAAAAAATAAAAATAAAGAATAGTACGATTCTATTAATGGGAATAATACTTATATTAATGGGAATATGTGTTGTTTTTGTGGAACATTTCAATAAAAGAAAGAATGAAGCTTTTTCTGAAATGAATATATTGCTTTATGAAAGTGAAACTCCAAGCAGTATAGAATCAGAAGAGGAAATAGACTTAGATAGTAATTTAGAAGAGGATATAGACTCTCCCGAGGAAGATACTGAACCTTCTTTAGAAAATAATGACTCTTCACAAGAGGAGATTAAATATAATTATATTGGTCTATTAGAGATTCCTAAAATAAATTTAAAAAGAGGTTTTTTGGATTTAAATTCTAGATATAACAAGGTAAATTATAATATAACAGTTATAAATGGATCTACATTTCCAAACGAGGAAAATAATAATTTAATATTAGCTGCTCATTCTGGAAATTGTTCTGTATGTTTCTTTGATAAATTATTTAATTTGTCAAAGGATGATAAAGCTTATATACATTATAATAATGTTAAATATACATACAAATTAGTTAATACATATGAAGTTGAAAAAGATGGAACGGTTGCTATTTATAGAGATTATGAAAAAAATGTTTTAACTCTTATAACATGTACAAAATATAGTGATACTAAGCAAACTGTTTTTATATTTGAATTAGATAAATAAAAGAGGTGATTATATGAATGATTTTTCATTAGTAGAGAAAATTAAATTATTAGTGAATATCATTGTATCTTCGCCCCTTTTTCTATTTTGTTTTATGATAGGTATTGCAGTATTAATATTGTTTATAATATGCGTTAAGAAGGAAAAAAAAGTTAATAAATGGATATTTATAGCTATTTGGACAATACTTGGAATAGTGCTTGTAATAAATTATAATTCTATAGTATTAGAATTGATTGATAAATTATTTGATGCTTTATTCATGGCTTTGTATTTCCCTAATATAACAGTATATTTTATTATTTTATTTATATCAAACTTATTTTTTATTTATTCATTAATCGGTAGACGTATAAATAAAAAACACAAAATAATTAACTTTATTAATGCTTTGATAATAAATTTATTTTTAATATTAATAATAGATATAGTTAAATCTAATAGTATAAATATATATAATGAATTATCTATATATACTAATTCTAATCTATTAGTTTTAATGCAGCTAAATTCATCTATTTTTACATCTTGGATATTAATAAGTTTATTAGTTTCTGCTCATGAAAAGTTAAAAAAATACGATGAAAAAGAATTACCTGAGATGCCAGAAATAGTTTTTGAAGATGTTTGAGTGAATTTTATTCACTTTTTCTTTTTTTGTGCTATAATATTTAGAAAGGTGATTTCATGATTATTGATGAATTTAACTTAAATCTTGATGAAGTTGTTGGTAAAGAAAAAAGTTTTATGAAAAAGTATAATAATATTTATATTTCAGAAGAGCAAATAGAAATATTAAAAAAATATAATATTAATATAGATAAATATGTTAACTTAAATGAACTTATATATGATATTGAAGAATGTTTAAATGATTCTTATGAAGAATTAGTTGATTTAGAGTGGGTATCACAAACTTTATCAGAATATAATTATTATAATAATACAAATAAATAGTTTTGGGGGATATTATGGATTATGCAGTACAATTACAAAAAATAAGTTTAGGTGATGATAGGTGGGTTTTTAATACTATTGGATTAATAAGAGGTAAATATATCGAAGAAACAAATTCTTTTTTAGATGAATTTGGGTATGAGTATTTTTTAATAGAAAATAGTATGTATGCAGATCGTTGCTTTTGTTCTTATACAAATATGGATGAATTAAGGAAAGATTATGGTGAAGATCTTTCTGAACAGGAAATATTAGAAAATTATTTAGATGAACATCTACAATCATTTTATTTAGGATATTATGATTTTGTTGATTACATAATTAAAGTTGTCGAAATTAGTTTTTCAGAGATAGAAAAAGCTGTTTTAAATTTAGATAACATTGAAAAAGAAGAAACTCAAATAGATATTACTAATAATGAAAAATTCGTATTTAGTTTAGAGGCATTAAAGGAACTTAAAGAATGTAAAAGTGTTGATGAATTTAGAGCTTATATTGAAAAATTAATAGAAGCAGGACAATATATTAAAGATACATTTGATCAAAATGTTCAAAGTAATGAAAATCGACTTGAAAATAAAGAAGAAGAAAATAAACCTAAATTAAAATTATATAAAGAAAACTCAAATAAATTTAATTTGGCTAAATTAAGAAAAAATGTTTTAGCTAATATAGTAGGACAGGATGAGGCTGTTTATGATTTAACACGTGCTATAGCTATAAATCAAACTTCAAAAAATTATAGAAATAAGTCACATATTTTAATAACTGGTCCAAGTGGTACAGGTAAAACAGAAATGGTAAATGTGGTTTCTAAAGAGTTAGATTTACCTATATTTAAAGCAAATGCTCCTGATTATACAAAGGCTGGTTATTATGGGAAAGAAGTGCCTACAATGCTTATTGGACTTTTGGATGCAGCAAATGGAGATTTAGAAAAAGCTCAAAATGGGATTCTTGTAATAGACGAAGTGGATAAATTAGTAACTTATCAAAATGATAAAGGTTTTGGTAAAGGTGTAATACATGAAATGTTAAAGATTCTGGATAGAGATGTTATTGAAGTAGATGTAGAAAAAGGAAGAAATAATAAAATGATGTTTGATACATCTAACTTAACAGTAATATTAATGGGTTCTTTCGATGAATTATATGAACAAAAGAAACAAACTAAGAAAAATACTATTGGATTTGGAACAGTAGAAGAAAAAGAAGAACCTAAAGCAAGATTAGATGAAGATGATTTTATAGGTTGGATGGGACCAGAATTTATTGGTAGAGTAGGAACCATAACTTGTACAGATGAATTATCTTATAAAACTATATTAAAAATATTGAAAGAATCAAAACTTAGTCAATTGAAAATAGCTGAACAAGATTTAGCTGAAAGAGGTATAAAGCTTAAGGTTACGTCTGGTTATTTAAATGAAATAATAAAAAAAGGATATAGTAAAAAATTAGGTGTTCGTAAACTAAATAAAGAAGTAAAAAAGAGCTTAAATTGTGCTTACGATGAAATACTTACTAATCCTAAAGTTAAATCGATTAAATTAACTAAAAAGACTGCTTTAGATAATAAAGAATATTGTGTTGAATATTAAAACACAATATTTTTTTTGGTAAAAAAGGAAAAAGTGAAGTTTTGTGGAATGATATATATAGGAGGGTATATGGACTATATAGATAATACACAAAGAAAATTAGGAAGAATAAAAATAAATAGATTAAATAAAAAATATATAAAAAGGGAACTAATAGAGAGTGATAATATATTATCCAATATAAATGGATATTCTTTAGATAAAGAACAAAGAATAGCTGTTATAACGAATGAATGCGCTAATTTAATAGTTGCCGGTGCTGGTAGTGGTAAGAGTCTTACTATGATAGGTAAAATAAGATATTTAATAGAAAGAAAAGGAATAAAAGAAGATGAAATACTGTGTATATCTTTTACTAGAGATGCATCACAAAATTTAGAAAAAAACATAAAAAAGAATTATAGCTATAATATAAAGGTATATACTTTTCATGCACTCGCTTTAGAATTTTTAAAGAATAATAAATATAAGATAGCTAGTGAAGATATTTTAAGATATATAATAGATGAGTATTTTTATTTTATTATGTATGATAATGATATAAAACTAAGAGTAAAGAAAATATTAAATAAAATAGATATGCCTTATAAAGCTATATTAAAATCTAAAGAATTAGAGAATTTAAAAAGATTAATAATTACTTTTATAAATTTATTCAAAACTAATAACTATAATATATCTTATTTTCTTAAAATAAAGGGCAATAAAGACATTTTAAGGATAATAATAGATATTTATATTTTATACGAAGAAGAGCTTAATAGTACCAATAAAATAGATTTTAATGATATGATTGTACTTGCTACTACCTATGTTAAAAATAATAATATAAAAAATTATAAATATATTATAGTAGATGAATATCAAGATACTTCTTATATAAGATATTTATTTTTAAAAGAGATAATAAATAAAACAAAAGCTAAAATAATATGTGTTGGAGATGATTATCAGTCAATTTATAGATTTAATGGATGTAATTTAAATATGTTTTTAAATTTTAAGAAATATTTTGGATATACGAAAGTATTAAAAATAAATAATACTTATAGGAATAGTCAAGAATTAATTAATGTTGCTGGTAAATTTATAATGAAGAATAAAAGACAATTATATAAAAAATTAAGAAGCAATAAAAGAATAGATAAGCCTATAAAGATAATGTATGGTAATGATTTAAAAAGATTATTAGATAAAGTAATAGAAAAGCATAAAAATATATTAATACTTGGTAGAAATAATTTCGATATAAATAAATATTTTAAATTAGATAAGGGCAATCACATAAACTATAATGGAATTAATATAAAATATTTAACTATACATGCTTCTAAAGGATTAGAAGAAGAGTGTGTTATAATTATTAATTTAAAAGATGATATACTTGGTATTCCTAATAAAATAAAGGATGATGATATATTAAAATGTTTTAACGGTAATAAAGATATTTACCCATATGAAGAAGAAAGAAGATTGTTTTATGTAGGATTAACCCGTACTAAGAGTGATGTATATCTTCTAGTAGATAAGAAGAATCCTTCTATATTTGTTAAAGAACTCATAAAGGATAGTAGTAAATATATAGAATACATTTAGTTTACAATTATTGGAAAAACTTGTTGATTTTTGTCAAATATTACCTATGTATTAATAAATATTGATTTGTTAAGATTATGTTTAATTTGACATTGATAGTTTAACTATGATATGATAGAAGTGCTTTTCCAAAAAAAGAAGAGGTGTTAATGTGAAAGCAAAAATTCGATCCATAGAGAAAGTACTATTATCTATGGTAGTAATATTAAATGTGTATTTAGTTTATTTAAATATAAGTTCTAATGAGTATAATACAACTAATGAAACTAGATCAACTGCTAATTATATAGAAGTGATAGAAAAAGAAGAAACAGTTCAAGAAGAAGTCGTAAAAGAAGAAGAACCAATTGTTTATGATGGTAAAACTTTAAATGAATTATCAGAAACATTAAATAAATCATTATACTCTACAATAGAGGGAAAAGGATATTTAATTGCTTCTTATTCATTAGAAAAGGGTGTAGATCCTTATATGGCTACAGCTATTATATTACACGAAACAGGTTGTAAATGGGGATGTAGTCGTTTAGTTCGTGAGTGTAATAATGTTGGAGGTCAAAAAGGTAAAGGTTGTGGAAGTTACAGTTACTTTAATTCACTTGATGAAGGTATTAAGGCTTTTATAGATAATTTAGAAAGAAACTATGTTAGTCATGGATTAACTACTCCAGAAAAAATAAATCCTAAATATGCAGAAGATCCAAATTGGGCAAAAAATGTTAATAAATATATTGAAAATATAAAGGCACAGTAGAAAGTGCCTTTTTTTGTTGATAAATGTCTGAAATAGTGGAAATAGATGACTAAATTTTATTAGATAACGTAAAAACTATATTTATTTTGATTTTAAACATATAAATTGGAGTTTTAAACAAAAAATATTTATAATTTATTTACTTATTTTATAATAAATGTTTAAATGGAACTTTAGATATTGAAGAAAAAATAAAAGAAGATAAAGATATACATAAAGTAATACCTACGACAGACGAAGATGTAGAAATGTTAATGAAAAAAATGACTGAAGATTTACAAAAAGATAATTAATGAATATAATTGATAAAGATACAATAAAATGTGTCTTTTTTTATTATATTCTTGACTCAATAGAAGATATGTGATATTTTTTTTATAGATAATGATTATAGGAGAGATAATATGTCAGAAGAAATGATTGAATTATATAAAAAATTAAGCAAAAACGAAAAGCGAAATGAATTTAGTTCTTTATTTGTTAAAATAGATAAATTGTTAGATGAATTATTAACTAAAATGAATTTGCCTAAAACAACTCATTCAAAAAATTATGATAAATTTAAAGATAGTAACAAGAGTGAAGAAGAAATACTTTTATTCTTTTATGAGGATTTGTGGAATATAAAAGATAAAGTTTTAATGCTTTTAATCTCTGAAAATAAGTAAGAAAAGGTGATAATATGAATGAAAGCCAATTAATTAATCAAGGAATAAGTTATGAACTAATGAAAATGATGGAACAGCATGCAAAACAGTATGATTATGTTTCAGATAAAAAAGAGTTTTTGAAAAACGTTTCACCTTATGAGCAAAAAATTATTTTATTAAATTCTGCCAATCCTTATGAAGTTTTGAATTATTTAGATGAATTAGATATAAAAGCAACGAAAAGAATATTAAATGAATTAACATATGATGAAATTAAAAAAGTTTTAAATTTATTTAGTAGTGAAGATAAAAAGAAATTTTATACACATTATTCTGACCTATCGTTGGTTAATCAATTTATTGTTTATGATGAAAATGCTTCGGAATATATTGATGATTTAACATTTAATAGAAAAGTAGAACTTATAGATTCTTCAAATTCTAAAACTTTAGAGGCTACTTCTAAAGTATATGAAACTATGTCAGAAGAACAAAGAGAAATTGCGTCTGATCTTGTAACTGAATCAAGTGCTGTAAGTGCATTAAGTGTGGCTGAGACTCAAGTAGAAAATAGTTCATATCATGACGTTGCTGAAGATAATAATGATTTAGAAAATAATTATATAGAACCAATAGTAAGTGAAAAAATAGATGAAGAAATAAAAGATGAATTAGAAGAACAAGTAGAAGAAAAAATAGAAGTCCAAAAACGCCAAGAAAAAGAAGAACAAACGATAGAAATTAAACCTGAATTTAAAGAAAATGAGCAAGTAACTGAACAAAAAGAAACTGAAATAGTTTTAGAAGATGTAGAGAAAGTTGATAGCGAATTACAAACAATAGCTTTATTTCAACAAGCAAAGCAAAAAAGTGAAATTAACATGATTAATAAAATAACAAATGAATTAATTAATACTCAAGTAAAAGAGGAAGTGTTTGTTAATAACGAAAATCAAAAGTTTTTTTAGACACAAAAGTGTCTTTTTCTTTCATAAAAATATAAGTTGTCCATATATTGTAGTATGGAGGGAACTATGTATAATGGACTAACTGATAATGACGTAATTGAAAGCAGAAAAAAATATGGAAGTAATGAACTAAAAAGAACAAAAAAAGATGGTTTCTTTAAATTATTAATAAGTACTTTAGGTGATCCTATAATAAAAATATTATTAATTGCTTTAGCTATAAAAACTGTCTTTTTATTTAAAAATTTTGATTGGTATGAAACTATAGGTATAGTTATTGCTATATTATTCGCATCACTTATTTCTACTATATCTGAATATGGAAGTGAACAAGCCTTTGAAAAATTACAACAAGAAGTAAGTAAGGTTTGTTGTAAGGTAATAAGAAATAGTAAAACACAAGAAATACCGGTAAGCGAAGTAGTAGTTGGAGATATAGTTAGTCTAGAGACAGGAGATAAGATACCTGCTGATGGATTAATAGTAAAAGGAAAGATTAGTGTAGATGAATCTAGTTTAAATGGAGAAACTAAAGAAGCTTACAAAGAATCTATAATTAATATGAATTTAGTTGATGACAAGAATAGAGTTTATAAAGGTAGTGTTGTTTATAGCAATACAGCTTTAATGAAAGTTACTGCTGTAGGAGAAAATACTTTTTATGGTAAAATTGCTTTAGAATTACAAGAAAAACAGCCAGAAACTCCTTTAAAAATTAGACTTAGAGAACTTGCTAAATTTATAAGTAAAATAGGTTATATAGGAGCAGTTTTAGTATTTTTTTCTTATTTATTTAAAGTAATAGTCATAAATAATAATTTTGATATTGTACTAATAAAACAAATGATAACTAATTTTCCTATAATAACTGGCCATATTTTATATGCACTTACCCTTTGTGTAACTATAATTATTGTAGCTGTACCAGAAGAGTGAGTACCACAATGATACAAATAACAATAACATTTCAACTAATATAAGAGGATAAAACCTCTTTTTATTTTATATTAAATTAATAAAATAAGATAGTTTGTTATTT
>SVAX01000008.1 GCA_015059155.1 Bacillota bacterium
AGAAGAAGTTATGGAAAAACTAAAAACGCAATTGAATTAAACAATTTATTGGAAATTCAAAAAAAGTCATATGATTGGTTTATGACTGAAGGAATAAAAGAGGTATTCGATGATATCTTTCCTGTTGAAAGCTTTACAGGAAATTTAACTTTAGAATTTGGAGAATATTCTTTTGAAGAGCCAAGATACTCAATTAAAGGTTGCAAAGACAGATACGCAACTTATGCTGCACCTATAAAAGTGCAAGCAAGACTTTTTAACCAAGAAACCGGTGAAGTTAAAGAGCAAGAAATTTATTTAGGTGATATGCCTATAATGACAGATAGTGGTACATTTATAATTAACGGAGCAGAACGTGTTATAGTATCACAATTAGTACGTTCACCAAGTGCTTATTATTCTCGTGAAGTAGATAAGAAAAATGGTAAACATATTATTACTTCTCAAATAATTCCAACTCGTGGAACATGGCTAGAATATGAAACAGATGCAAGAGATGTTATTTACTGTCGTATTGATAGAACAAGAAAAGTACCAGTAACTACATTATTACGTGCTTTAGGTTTATCTAGCGATGCTGATATAGTGGATTTATTTGGTGAAGATGATTATATCTTAAGAACTATTGAAAAGGATGCTAATAAAAATACAGATGAATCTTTAATAGATATTCATTCTAAATTACGTCCAGGTGAACCAAGTACTTTAGATAGTGCTAAAAACCAATTAATTACTAGATTCTTTGATGCATTTAGATATGATTTAGCTAAAGTAGGTCGTTATAAATTTAATAGAAAATTAAATGTAATCGATAGACTTTATGACTGTGTACTTGCTGAAGATATTAAAGTTAAAGGCGAATTAAAATTTGAAAAAGGTACTTTAGTAACTAAAGAAGTATTAGAAGAATTAAAACCTATAATGGCTGATGGATATGGAGTTAAAGAAGTTTTAATTAATGAAGAATTAGATTCTTATAACAAAGTTCAAATAGTTAAAGTTTATTCTAAAAACAATCCAGAAAAGGTTGTTAAAATTATTGGTAATGACCAAAGTATTGAAGAAAAAAGACTTACTATTTCAGATGTTTATGCATCAGTATCTTACTATTTAAATTTACATGAAGGTATAGGAGCTTATGATGAAATAGACCATCTATCAAATCGTCGTGTAAGACAAGTAGGAGAATTATTACAAAATCAATTTAGAGTAGGTGTATCTCGTATTGAAAGAGTTATTCGTGATAGAATGAGTACTCAAGAAATAGATGAAGTAACACCTAAAACATTAATTAATATTAGACCATTAACTGCTGCTATTAAAGAGTTCTTTGGTTCAAGTCAATTATCTCAATTCATGGATCAAACAAACCCAGTTGCAGAGTTAGCTAATAAACGTCGTTTATCTTCTTTAGGGCCAGGAGGGCTTTCAAGAGATCGTGCTGGTATGGAAGTGCGTGACGTTAACCCATCTCACTATGGAAGACTTTGTCCAATTGAATCTCCAGAAGGACCAAACATTGGACTTATCACATCACTAGCTAGTTATGCAAGAGTTAATGATTATGGATTTATAATGACTCCATATAGAAAAGTTGAAAATGGACATTTAACAGATGAAATAAGATATATGACAGCTGATGAAGAATTAGATTATCATATTTCACAAGCAACTGTTAAATTAGATGAAAATGATAACTTTGTAGATAAAACTGTTCCAGTACGTTATCGTGGTGAAAATATCATGATTAAGAGTAAAGATGTTGATTATATCGACGTATCAAGTCAACAAGTTGTATCTATAACAACTGCAGGAATTCCATTCCTTGAACACGATGATGGAAAACGTGCGTTGATGGGTGCAAACATGCAACGTCAAGCAATTCCATTATTACAAGCTGAAGCTCCTATAGTTGGTACTGGTATTGAAGCTATAAGTGCTAGAGATAGTGGTGCTGTTGTAATCGCAAAAGCAGATGGTGTTGTAGATTATGTAGATTCAAGAAAAATTTTAGTTAAAACTAAAGGTGGTATGGATACATATTACTTGAATGACTTTGAAAGAAGTAATGCAGGTACTTGTTATCATCAAAGACCAATTGTTAAAGTTAATGATAAAATAAAAAAAGGACAAGTTATTGGTGATGGACCTTCTACAGATATGGGAGAAATGGCTCTTGGTAGAAACGTAACTGTTGCATTCATGAACTTTAATGGATATAACTATGAAGATGCCGTTATCTTAAATGAAAGATTAGTTAGAGATGATGTTTATACATCAATTCATATTCAAGATTATCAAATTGAATGTAGAGATACTAAACTAGGTCCAGAAGAATTTACAAGAGATATTCCAAATGTAAGTGAGGAAGCTCGTAAAAACTTAGATGAAAACGGATTAATCCGTATTGGTACAGAAGTACATGATGATGATATCTTAGTTGGTAAAGTTACTCCAAAAGGAATGGCTGAATTAACTAGTGAAGAAAAATTACTACACGCAATCTTTGGTGAAAAGACTCGTGAAGTTAGAGATACATCATTACGCGTTCCACATGGTGGAGAAGGTATAGTACACGACATCAAAATCTTTACTAAAGAAGATACTGATGAACTTCCAGCTGGAGTTTCTAAAATAATTCGTGTTTATATCGCTCAAAAACGTAAAATAACTGTTGGAGATAAAATGGCTGGGCGTCATGGTAACAAAGGTGTTATTTCACTTGTATTACCTAGTGAAGATATGCCATATTTAGCAGACGGTACTCCAGTTGACATATTATTAAACCCTTTAGGAGTTCCAAGCCGTATGAATATTGGACAAATTCTTGAAATGCATTTAGGTATTGCTGCTCAAAAATTAGGCATTCATGTTGCAACTCCAGTATTTAGTGGAGCTGAAAGATCAGAAATTATTGATGCTTTAAAAGAAGCAGGAATAGATGAAGATGGTAAGACAGTACTATATGATGGACGTACTGGAGAACCATTTGATAATCGTATAAGTGTTGGTGTTATGTATATGATTAAACTACACCACATGGTTGACGATAAATTACATGCTCGTTCAACTGGACCATACAGTATGGTTACACAACAACCATTAGGTGGTAAAGCTCAATTTGGTGGTCAAAGATTCGGAGAAATGGAAGTTTGGGCATTATATGCATATGGTGCTGCTCATGTTCTTCAAGAAATGATGACAATTAAATCAGATGACGTTGTTGGACGTGTTAAAGTTTATGAGTCTTTAGTTAAAGGAACACCAATTCCAAAATCTGGTGTGCCAGAAAGTTTTAGAGTATTGATTAAAGAGTTCCAAGCACTTGGACTTGATATAACTGTACTTAATGATAAAGGAAACTTTGTTGAACTTAAGGAATTAGAAGAAGCAGATAAAGATGATAATTTAATTGATCCAAAAGAAACAAAAGTAGAATCTAATTTAATAAATGAAGATTCTGAAGAAGTGTTTGAAGATTATGAGGATGCTTTAGACGATGAAGAATATAATGATGAATTAGATGAAACTTATGAAGATTCTTTGGAAGATGAGTTTGAAGAAGAAGATTTAGACGATATAGAAGATATTGAGGAGGTTGAGGAATAATGGATGTTAATAATTTTGAAGGATTAAAAATAAGTATTGCCTCACCTGAAAAAATTCGTTCTTGGTCATATGGTGAAGTAAAAAAAGCAGAAACTATAAACTATCGTACTTTAAAACCTGAAAGAGATGGTTTATTCTGTGAAAAAATATTTGGACCTACTAAAGATTTTGAATGTTCTTGTGGAAAATACAAGAGATTAAGATATAAAAACATTGTATGTGATAGATGTGGAGTTGAAGTAACTCGTGCTAAAGTTCGTCGTGAACGTATGGGACATATTGAGTTAGCAACTCCAGTATCTCACATCTGGTTCTTTAAAGGTGTACCATCAAGAATGGGTCTTGTTCTTGATATGAGCCCAAGAGATTTAGAAGAAGTCTTATATTTCGTAAGTTACGTAGTACTTGATCCAGGAGCTGCTCCTTTAGAGAAAAAACAAACAATAAGCGATAAAGAATACCGTGCTTACTATGAAAAATACGGAAGTAGTTTTAGAGTAGGTATGGGTGCTGAAGCTATTAAAGAATTACTTGAACAAGTAGATCTTGATAAAGAAGTAGCTGATTTAAAGGCAGAAATAGAAGAAATAAAAGATTCACAAAGTCAAAAAAGAATTCGTTTAATTAAACGTTTGGATGTATTAAATGCATTCTTAGAATCAGGAAACCGTCCTGAGTGGATGATTTTAACTGCTTTACCAGTTATCCCACCTGAACTTAGACCAATGATTCAACTTGATGGTGGTAGATTTGCTACATCAGATTTAAATGACTTATATAGACGTGTTATTAACCGTAATAATCGTTTAAAGAAATTAATGGAATTAGGTGCTCCATCAATAATTATTCAAAACGAAAAACGTATGCTTCAAGAAGCAGTAGATGCTTTATTTGATAATGGTAGACGTGGACGTAATATTACAGGAGCAGGAAATAGACCACTTAAATCTTTAGCTAGTATGTTAAAAGGTAAACAAGGTCGTTTCCGTCAAAACTTACTTGGTAAACGTGTTGACTATTCTGGTCGTTCAGTTATCGTAGTTGGACCTAGTTTAAAAATGTATGAATGTGGTATTCCAAAAGAAATGGCTTTAGAGTTATTTAAACCACATGTAATTAATGGATTAGTTCAAAAAGAAATCGCTAGTAATATTAAAGTTGCTAAGAGAATGATCGATAATCAAGATCCTAAAGTATGGGATATTGTAGAAGAAAAAATTAAAGAACACCCAGTAATGCTTAACCGTGCGCCAACTCTTCACAGACTTGGTATACAAGCATTCGAACCAAAATTAATTGAAGGTCGTTCTATTCGTCTACATCCACTTGTTTGTGCAGCATTCAACGCAGACTTCGATGGAGACCAAATGGCTGTTCACGTACCAATAACTGAAGAAGCTCAAGCAGAAGCTAGAGTTCTTATGTTAGGTGCTAATAACATCCTTAAACCTTCTGATGGTAAACCAATCGTTACTCCAGGACAAGATATGGTTCTTGGTAACTTCTATATAACTATAGAAAAAGCAGGACTTCCAGGAGAAGGTAGAATTTATAAAGATCAAAATGAGGTATTGATGAGTTATGAAAGAAGAGAAATTACTCTTCATACAAGAATAGCTCTTCCAGTAAATTCTTTTAGACGTAAAGTATTCCCAGATAAATATATGGATAAATATTTAGTAACTACTCCAGGTAAAATTTTATTCAATGAAATATTCCCTGATACTTTCCAATATATTGCAGAAGGATCAGCAGAAAACATTGAAAAAGTAACTCCTAAAAAATTCTTTATTGATAGAGGAGAGAATATTCCTGAAAAAATTAAAGAAATGCCTATAACAGATGCATTTAATAAAGGAGTATTGTCTAAGTTAATTGCTCAAATCTATAAACGTTATCAAACAACTGAAACTTCAGTAATGCTTGATAAATTAAAAGATTTAGGATTTAAATATTCTACATTATCAGGAATAAGTATTGCTATTAGTGATATTAAAGAATCTCAAAAGAAACCTGAAATAATTGCTAATAGTCAATCGATGGTAGATCAAGTTAATAAACAATTTAAACGTGGTTTAATAACAGATGAAGAAAGATATCAAAAAGTTGTTTCTATTTGGACAGATACCAAAAAACAAATTACATCTGAGTTAGAGACAATGGTTAAAAATGATCCAGATAATCCAATCTGTATAATGATGACTTCAAAAGCACGTGGTGATATGGGATCATATACACAATTAGTTGGTATGAGAGGATTGTTCTCTAAACCAAATGGACAATCTGAAGAAATCCCAGTTATTTCATCATTTAGTGAAGGTATTACAGTGTCTGAATTCTTCTTATCTACACATGGTACTCGTAAGGGTGCGGTAGATACAGCCTTAAAGACTGCCGATGCTGGATATTTAACACGTCGTTTAGTTGACGTATCTCAAGATATAATCGTAAGAGAAGAAGATTGTGGTACTGAAGCAGGAACACTTGTTGAAGCATTTATAAATGATGCAGATGGAACTGTGATTGAATCATTATATGATCGTATTTTAGGAAGATTTACAAATAAAAAGATTTTACACCCAGAAACTAAAGAAGTTATTTGTGAAAAAGATACTTATATAAATGAAGTTCTTGCAGATAAAATTATAGCTGCAGGAATTACAAAAGTACCAATTAGAACAGTACTTACTTGTAGAACAGAACACGGTGTTTGTCAAAAATGTTATGGACGTAACCTAGCTACTGGACAAATCGTTGAAGAAGGAGAAGCTGTAGGTATAATGGCTGCTCAATCTATCGGAGAGCCAGGTACTCAGTTAACCATGAGAACTTTCAACACAGGTGGAGTTGCTGGAGACGATATCACTCAAGGTTTACCTCGTGTTCAAGAATTATTCGAAGCTCGTAATCCGAAAGGAAAAGCTTCAATAGCTGAAATCAATGGTGTAATAACTAAGATAGAAGAAGAAAATGGTAAGTATATAATTTATATTAAAAATGATGTTGAAACTCGTAAGCATTCAACAAACTATAGCGTAAAACTTGCAGTTGTTGAAGGACAAGAAGTAACAGCTGGACAAAGATTAACTTATGGTGCAATTAGTCCAAAAGAGTTATTAGTTGTAACAGATCCAATTTCAACTCAACAATATATCTTATCAGAAACTCAAAAAGTTTATCGTTCTCAAGGTGTTGATATTTCAGATAAACACGTTGAAATTATTGCTAAACGTATGATTTCTAAGATTAAAATTATTAATTCTGGTGATTCTTATTTCTTACCAGGAACTATGGTTAATATAAATAAATTTACTGATATAAATAAAGGATTAATTCTTGAAGGTAAGAGACCTGCTACAGGTAGACCAGTATTACTTGGTATTACTAAAGCATCTCTTGAAACAGATTCATTCTTATCGGCAGCTTCATTCCAAGAAACAACTCGTATCTTAACAGATGCAGCTATTCATGGAAAAGTTGATAAACTAGAAGGATTAAAAGAAAACGTTATCCTAGGTAAATTAATACCAGCGGGAACAGGAGCTAAGAGATATAGAAAAGCAACATATGAACTAGAACTTGAATCTCTAGAAGAGGAACCTTTAGAAGCGTTAGAACAAGAATTATTAGATTAACATAAAAGTGTAAACATTAATTTGTTTGCACTTTTTTTTATAATTTTTTTACTATTTATGATAGAATTATAATAGGTGGTAGAATGAAAAAGAGTGTTTGGATAATAGTTATATGTCTTTTGCTTGTAGGTGTATTTGCAACTACATATAATATTAGTTTAGTAGGTGCGGATAGC
Source organism: Bacillota bacterium (assembly GCA_015059155.1). Lineage (GTDB taxonomy): Bacteria > Bacillota_I > Bacilli_A > RF39 > UBA660 > UMGS1613. The sequence goes on from SVAX01000008.1 coordinate 7,421, forward strand.
GGATTTGATTCCAGTTATGATGGAGGATCTAGTTTTGGTGGAAGTTCCAGTAGTGATTCAAGTGGTTATAGTTCTGGAGGAGGAGTAAGTCCTGTGTTCGCTTATATATTGTTATATATATTGGGTGGAATAATTGGTATAATGAATATAGGACGTTTAGAAAGTAAAAGTGAATTTAATTTAAAGAGAACCTTAAATTTACTATTATATATTATGCATATTTTAATAATTACCTGTTTAGAATGGATTTTCTTAGAAAATAAAATTTTAATTATTTTCGCATATATAATACAAAATTTAATTTTAATTTGTTTTATTTTTAAATTTAGATCTCAGAGAAAAAGACACATAGAAAACAATACAGAACAAAGCGTAAAAAATAATGAACTAGTTAAGGAAGCATTCGATATATATGCAGAATTACAAATAGCATGGATGAATTTTGATTATAAGAAAATAAAAGAACTGGTCAGTGATGAAATGTATAATATGTATATTAATCAATTAGAGACACTAAAAATTAAGAGCCAACAAAATATAATGAGTGAGATAGAATTTGTAGAAGGTAGTATAACAGAATGTAAAAAAGTCAATAATAAAGAAATTTTTAAAATTTATATGAGTGTACGTTGCTTTGACCATGTAATAAATACTGAAACACAAGAAGTGGTAAGAGGAGATAAAAATAAAAAATTAACTTTAAACTATTTATTAACTTTTGAAAGAAATATACAAGTTATAGAAAATTGTCCTCAATGTGGTTCTGATGTTAAAAATTTAACAGAGTGCTTTTATTGTAAATCTAAAATAGTAAATAATACCTCTAAATTAAAAATGACAAAAAAACAAATAATGAGCCAAAAATAGTTCTAAAGTCTTGAACTATTTTTCCTTTATGATAGAATTATAATAGGTGGTAGAATGAAAAAGAGTGTTTGGATAATAGTTGTATGTCTTTTCCTTGTAGGTGTATTTGCAACTACATATAATATTAGTTTAGTAGGTGCGGACAGTGGATTTGATTCAAGTTATGATAGTGGTAGTAGTGATTCAGGCGATGGTGGAGGTTTATTTTATTTAATATATTTATGTTTTGAATATCCTCCACTTGGAATAGCTGTTGTAACTGTATTAGTGATTATTTATTTTAGTAATAAGAAAAAAGGAAAAGAAATAATTCAAAAGGCATTAAATAACAAGCTAGAATTACTTGATGTAAATATATTCCCAGAAGAAAAGAAAATTGAAATAGAAGCATTTAATTTATATAAACAAATACAATATGCGTGGATGAATTTTGATGAAGAAATGATAAGAAAATGTACAACAGATGAAATGTATAATATGTATTTGATGCAGTTAGATACATTGAAAGTAAAAAATCAAAAAAACATTATGTATGATATTAAATATCTTGGTAGTAGTATAAAAGAAAGATATGAAGAAAATGGACAAGAAACAATAGTTATGAATATGAAAGTTAGTTGTTTTGATTTTATAATTGATACTAAAACTAATAATGTTGTAAGAGGTAATGCATCAAAATTAAATATCTATAACTATGAGTTAACATTTGTAAGAACAAAAGAAAATAAAAATGTGGATATTTGTCCTAGATGCGGTGCTCCAGTAGAGGCAAATAATAGCGGGGTATGTGAGTATTGTAAATCTACATTAATAAGTAATAATTATACTCTTGTTATGAGTAAGAAAAAAATGATATCACAAGATAAAATGATATAATTGATTATCATTTTTTTTGTTGTTTTTTTGTTATATTTATGTTATTATTTATTTGTATAGGTTATATAATTAATGGAGAGAGTTATGAAGAAGGTTTATTTATTTATATTTAATTTTTGTATGTTAATTTGGTTAGAATCATTATATGGTTTAGTAGTATTTGATACTTATTTTAGAAATACTATAATTTTTGTATTTTTATTTTTAATACCTATTGCTTTATTAAACACTATTATATTAAGTTTATTTAATAAAAAAATAAATTTTGTATTAGGTTGTATTATATATAGTATTTTAGGATTATACTTTGGTTTGCAATTAGTATTCAAACAAGTTTTTAATACTCATTTTCAGGTTGCTTTGTTTTCGTTAGGAGATCAATTAACTTCGTTTGGAAAAGAAACAATAATGGCAATTTTGTCAAATATACATTATATTATATTGGTATTTCTTCCTTTGATAATTTTTATATTATTTAGAAAGAAAATAGATTTAAATAAATTCAAATTAAAGAATGGTATATTATTTTCGAGTGTTTGTATAGTTTTATTTGCTTCCTTATTTGGATATACTAAAATTTTAAATAAAAATAATACAATATATAAAGTAATATATAAATTAAATGATAATTCACAAAGTATTCAAAATGTAGGTGTGTTACAATCTGCTATATTAGATATTGGAAAAACTATTACTGGGTTTGAAGAAGAAATTGTAATTAATGAAGAAATATTAGAAATTCAAGAAAGTGATAATGAAATTTTTGAATATGAATATAACAATTTAGATATTGATTTTTCTAAAGGTAATAATTCAATAATAAATAATTATATGATAAATGATAGTGGTACTAAAAAAAATAAATATACGGGGATATTTGAAGGTAAAAATTTAATATACATAGTTGCAGAAAGTTTTCACACAATAGGTGTTAGTGAAGAATTAACTCCTACGTTGTATAAACTCATTAATAGTGGATTTAAATTTGAAAATTTTTATGTACCAAATAATCTTAGTACTATTGGTGGTGAATTTCAAGCTATAACAGGTTTATATCCAGAAAATACTATTTTAAGTACCTGGAGAAACGGTAAAAATTATTTTCCTTACGGTTTAGGTAATAAATTTAAAGAGTATGGATATGATACATATGCATATCATGATAATAGTTATACATTCCAAGATAGATATAAATATTTAAAATCTCAAGGTCTTGATAATTTTAAAGCTTGTAGAAATGGTATGGAAAAATTAATAAATTGTGATGCTTGGCCACAAAGCGATTTAGAAATGATTGATAAAACTACAAGCGATTATATAAACAATGAAAATCCCTTTTTAGTATATTATATGACTGTGTCTGGACATTTTGGATATACAAAGGGAGGAAATTCGATAGTTCGTAAAAATTATGAATTAGTGAAAGATTTAAATTATAGTGAAAAAGTAAAAGGGTATATTGCTACTCAAATTGAATTGGATAAAGCATTAGAATTATTAATAAATAGATTAGAAGAAAAAGATATTTTAGATGATACTGTAATAGTTCTTTTGGCAGATCACTATCCTTATGATTTAAGTATAAGTGAAGTAAATGAAGCTTCTACATATAAAAGAGATGATATAGTAGAAGTAAATCATAATAATTTAATAATTTGGAACAATAAATTAAAATCTGAAAAAGTAAATAAAGTTAGTATGTCTATTGACGTACTTCCAACAGTATATAATTTATTTGGTATTGAATACGATTCAAGATTGTTAATAGGGAAGGATATATTTAGTAATACTGAGGGTATAGCTATTATGAAAAATCGTTCTTGGGTAACAAGTAAAGGAACTTATTATTCTTCGAATAATACCTTTCTTCCATCAGGGGAAGATGTAGGAGATAATTATGTTGAAGTTATTAATCAAATTGTAAATAACAGATTAAATATAAGTAAGATGATAGTATCAAATAATTATTATAACTCTTTATTTAAATAAAATAACACTTAAACTTTAAGTGTTATTTTTTTGATACTTAATACCTTGATAAGAATTTCTTTTTGCCATCTCTTTATCTATATCATTTAATATTGTAACTTTTTTTACTAACCAATCTGGCTCTATTAAATCACTAACTTTAGGATCGCCAGTAATTCTATTAACTACAATATCTTCTCTTAAATACTCTAATTGATCACAAACAATATCTATGTATTCTTCTCTTGTAATAAGTTTAAATTTTTCTAATTTATATATATCAGCAAGTTTAGTATCTTTAAGTATAGAAAGCATATGTATTTTAATTCCTTGAATATCTAAATTACTTAAATATTTAACTGTTTCTATCATCATTTCTTTTGTTTCATATGGCAATCCATTAATAATATGTACAACAACATTTATGTTTCTTTTTCTTAGCTTCTTAACCATATCTTCAAAACACTCTAATGTGTGGCATCTATTGATAAAATTAGATGTTTTTTCATGTATTGTTTGTAAACCTAATTCTATAGTAAGATAAGTTTTCTTAGAAAGTTCTTCTAAATAATCTAAACATTCATCATCTACTGAATCAGGACGAGTTGCTATATTAAGTCCAACTACATTATCTAATTCTAAAATAGTTTCATATTTTTCTTTTAATATATTTACAGGTGCATATGTATTAGTGTTAGCTTGAAAATAACCAATATATTTAGCTTTAGGCCATTTTTTTAACATCATTTCTTTTACTTCGTTGAATTGTGTTACTAAATCTTTTTTTATGTCTCCAGCATACTCACCACTACCACTTTTAGAACAATATATACACCCACCAAGTCCAACTTTACCGTCTTTATTTGGGCAAGTAAAACCTGCATTTAAACTAACTTTGAAAACCTTAGAATTAAATTTATGTTTGTAAAAATAATCTAAAGTATAATATCTTTTATTTGAATCGGAATACTTAAACATAAAACCACCAATTAATATTATATAGTAAAAAAATTTATTTGACAATTAGTCTTATTGTTAATATAATAAGAGTGTTGGTGATAGTATGAAAAAAGTATTAGTAGGTATTAGTGGTGGCGTGGATAGTAGTGTAAGTGCTATGATACTTAAAGAACAAGGATATGAAGTAATAGGATGCACTATGAAACTATTTAGTAATAGTAATAATACTGATTCTAAAGAAGTATGTGATAAATTAAATATTGAATATAGAGAATTAGATTTTAAAGATAAATTTAAAAATGATGTAATAAATTATTTTATAGATTCATATAAAAATGGGGAAACACCTAATCCATGTGTTATGTGTAATAAAAAATTAAAATTTGGATATTTATACGAATATGCAAAAGAAAATAATATTGATTATATAGCTACAGGTCATTATGCTAAAATAGAATATAGTGATAAATATAATAGATATATATTAAAAAAAGCAGATAATATAAATAAAGATCAAAGCTATTTCTTATACAATATAGATAAAAATATATTAGGAAATATAATATTTCCATTGGCTAATTTTAATTCAAAAGAAGAAATAAGAGAGTTAGCTAAAAGTAAAGGTTTAAAACCAGCATCTAAATCAGACAGTCAAGATATATGTTTTATCCCGGATGGTAATTATAAGAAATTTTTAATTAATAGTAGAGAAGTAAGAGAGAATATTGGAAATATAGTTTATAATGATAAAGTTATTGGTAAACATAATGGTCTTTATAATTATACTATAGGACAAAGAAAAGGTCTGGGCATTGCTCATGAAAATCCATTATATGTAGTAGGATTTAATAAAAATAACAATGAATTGATAGTAGGAGAAGAACAAGATTTATATATTAAGAGTTTCAAAGTAAAAGACTATAATTTGTTATTAATAGACGAAATAAAAGAGCCTATAAAGGTTATGGTAAAAACACGATATAAAAGTATGGAGTATCCTGCAACTCTTACAATAGAAAATAATTTAATAAATGTAGAATTTGATACAAAACAAAAAGGAGTAACACCTGGACAGTCTGCGGTATTTTACATAGATGACATAGTATTAGGTGGAGGAATAATAGTATAATAATTGACATAAACTCTGTTTCTTTAATATAGAAACGAGTTTTTTGTATAAGTTTAAATCAAAACATGTTATAATTATATTAGGTGGATATATGAATGGAGTATTAATAATAGATAAACAAAAAGGTATTACAAGCCGTGATGTAGTAAATAATGTAGTAAAAAAATTTAATACTAAAAAGGTTGGCCATACAGGGACACTTGATCCAATTGCTACTGGAGTACTTGTTGTATGTGTTGGAAGTGCAACTAAATTAGTTGATAAATTAACTTGTAATGATAAAGAATATATAGCTAGTGTAGAACTAGGTACTCTTACAGATACGCTTGATAATACAGGTAAAATATTAAATGAAGAAACATGTGTTAAAACTAAAGAAGAAATAATAAAAGTGTTAAATAGTTTTAAAGGTAAGTACTTACAAGAAGTACCAATATATTCAGCAGTTAAAATAAATGGTAAAAAACTATATGAGTATGCAAGAGAAAATATAGAAGTTGAGTTACCTAAAAGAGAAGTAGAAATAACTGATATTGAATTAATTGATAATATAGAATATAAAGATGATAAAACTTTATTTAAGTTTAAATGTAGCGTATCTAAAGGTACTTATATTAGAAGCTTAATTAGAGATATAGCTTTAAAATTAAATACAATAGGAATAATGACTGACTTAAGAAGAGTAAGACAAGGTAAATTTAAAATAGAAGATTCTATTTGTTTAGAAGAATTAAATGAAAATAATTTAGTTCCTATTATTGATGTATTGGATTATAAAAAAATAGAATTGACTAGTAATAAAGAAAAAGAAATATTAAATGGTGCTATTATAGATAATATTTATGATAGCGATGAAGTATTATTTATTAGTGGCAATGAAGCAGTTGCCCTTTATAAAAAATATGATAAAGACAATAAAAAATTGAAACCATATAAAATGTTTAAAGGAGGAAGATAATATGACATTAGTTATTATGGCTGCAGGAATGGGAAGTAGATTTGGAGGATTAAAACAAATTGAACCAGTAGGTCCAAATGGAGAGTTTATAATAGATTATTCTATTTATGATGCAATTAAAGCAGGATTTACTAAAGTAGTATTTATAATTAAAGAAGAAAATTATGATATATTTAAAGAAACTATTGGAAAACGTATTGAAGGAAAAATAGATGTAGAATACGTATTTCAAGATATAAAAAATGTACCAACTGGAATAGTTTTACCAAGTGATAGAGTTAAACCTTTAGGTACAGGACATGCAATCCTTAGTTGTAAAGGAGTTGTTAATGAACCATTTGCTATTATAAATTCAGATGATTTTTATGGAAGGGATGCTTATATTAAAGCAGCTAACTTCTTAAAAGAAAATACTACTGATTATGCGATGATAGGATATTTGATAGGTAATACTTTGACAGAAAATGGATCAGTTAAAAGAGGTTATTCAGAACAAATAGATGGATATTTAACAAATATAATTGAATCTAGTGTATATAGAGAAAATGATAAAATTAAAGTAGAACCATTAGATGGTAGAGTTGGTTTTTATGCTAAAGATGATGATTTAGTTTCTATGAATATGTTTTGCTTTAAACCAGATATGATTGATTATTTAGATGAACACTTTATAGATTTCTTTAATAATAATAAGGATAATTTAGATAAATGTGAATATTTAATACCAGATGTAGTATTTGAAAGAATTGAAAATGATAATTTAAAAGTTAGAGTAGTAGATACTACTTCAATTTGGAAAGGTGTTACATATAAAGAGGATAAAGAAGAATTAGTAGGTTATATAAATGATTTGGTAGAAAAAGGAGAATATCCAAATAATTTATACAAATAAAAAAATACGATTAATTCGTATTTTTTATATTTTTCTATACAATCCTATAGCTTTTCCAAGTATAAATACATTATCAAATATAAAAGGATCCATGGTATCATTTTCTGGTTGTAATCTTATATGATCTTTTTCTTTATAAAAAGTTTTAAGAGTAACTTCATTTTCTTCAGTCATTGCAACTACAATTTCACCATTTCTAGCAGTGTTTCTTCTTTCAACTATAATAATATCTCCGTCTAGAATTCCAGCGTTAATCATACTATCTCCGCTTACATTAAGTGTGAATACTTCTTTATCTTTAGGAACTAAGTATGCAGGTAAAGAAAAGAATTCATTTGGATTTTCTATTGCTTCAATAGGATTTCCTGCAGTTATTTTACCAAGTAATGGTACTTCAATAACATCCTCATTCTTAGGTATAAACTCATTTTCTACCATAAGTTCTATTGTTCTATTTTTATTACTTCCTTTTTTAATATAGCCTTTATTAGCTAAACAATCTAAATGTGCTTGAACAGTAGCTGGTGATGATACCCCAATAGCTTCTGCTATTTCTCTTACAGTAGGTGGGTATCCGTGAGATACTATGTATGATTTAATATAATTTAATGCATCTTCTTGTCTTTTAGTAAGCTTTTCCATAACCTTCCTCCAATTCTATTTACATTTTACCACACAACTTTACATATGTCAAACATTTGTTCAAAAGTTAATAAAAATATATTGACACGAATAAATGTTCGTGATATGATAATTACAGAAAGAAGGTAATAGTATGGAATTAGTTAAAAGTAAAGGTATGGTTGTTTTTTTAGTAGTAGTGCTTAGTATTACAATAATAAGTTCAATAAATACTAAAAAGTATGATGAAAGAAATAAAGATATTGAAAAGTCTTATATTTCTATGAACATAAAATAACATCCTTTATTAGCTAGGATGTTTTTTTAATATTTTTCTAACATTATACAAATCAAATAGAGTAACAAATACTATATTTATACTAGTAGCTATTAATAAACTCCAAAGACCTATCTCAAAAAATGAAACGATGAATAATGTAAGTGTTCTAAGTATCATACCAATAAGTGTTCCTGTCATAGATATTTTTGCACTTCCCATAGCTTGCAAACTACTAGAAATAGGTGACTGTATATAGTGTAGTAAACAAATAGGGGCTATTACCTTTATATAATTAATACCTTTATTTGTGTTAAAAAGAAATTTAAGTAATACATCTGGAAATAATTCAAAAATAATAGTAGCAGGTATACCTATAAGTAAGCAAAAGAAAATAGCTTGCTTTATTTTTTTACTTATATATTTAAAATTACCTTTTGTATAACTTTTAGAGACTATTGGAATGAGTGCTTGAGATATAGCTCCTGTAAAAAATGATGGTAGTAATACCAACTGCATAACATATCCATTTATAATTCCGTATTCATTAACTATAAAATTATTTGTATAGCCAATTTTTAATAGTACAAAAGTAATTATGATAGGCTCTAAAAAATATCCAATAGATCCAATAAGTCTACTACCTGTAGTAGGTAGCGCAATCTTAAATAATTCTTTAATATTTTTCTTATTAGGTATAAGCTCTTTTTTATCACATTTAAAGTTTGGTATTAAAAATATAAAAATTATAATACTAGAAAGTTCACAAAATATATTAGATAAAATTATAAAAGCAATCGCATATTCAATTCCTTTACTTAAGAAAAAAGGAATTCCAATAATAATAAATATTAATTTAACTAAATCTTCTATAATATTAGTTATCACATGAGGGTACATTCTTTGCTTAGCAAAGAAATAACTTCTAAGACAATTAGAAATAGTTATAAATGGAAGTACAAACCCAATACTTAAAAGACCTAATGTTAATCTTGAATCATTAAGTAAATTAGTACTTAAGAAATTACACGATGCTATTAAAAATAGTATAATTAATATATCTATAGAAAGAGATATAAGTATTGATGTAAATACTAAGTTTTTAGTACTGTATTTATCACTTGCAATTAATACATTTAAAGCTGTTGGAAGTCCTAACCCTGCAATGCTATTAAGAAGCATAAATGTAGGCATAATCATAGAATAAAGTCCTATACCTTCTGTTCCTATAAGTCGTGTTAAAACAATTTTGATAATCATACCAAGCATCTTAGTAAAAAAACCACCAATTATTAATATAAGAGTAGATTTAATAAATTTATTTTTCATAGTATAAGTTTATTCTAATAAGTAGTAAAAAAGTACAAGTTATAAAATTTTTTATTTATACTATTTTTCTTTTTCTACAAATAAAAAAATACAGAAGACTGTAATCTACAAGTAGAAATTAAATTATTGTATAAATAACCTTACAATTAAATAAAAATGAGTGTTTGATTAATGTTTTTATATGTGATAAGTTGTTATAACTGGAGGTAATATATGAACTATTATAATCAAATAAAAGAGGAATTAATAAATAATGAAGTATATAAGAAAGTAAAAGACTATAGTAAAAATAGAAGTGATTTAAGTACTTATTATAATGTGGGGAAGTTATTAGTAGAGGCTCAAGGTGGAGAAGAAAGGGCAAAATATGGAGATGGATTAATTAAAGAGTATTCTAAAAAATTAACTTTGGAGTTGGGAAAAAAGTTTAATTTAACTCTTTTAAAAAACATAAGACAATTTTATTTAATTGTTCAAAAAGGTCCGACATTGTCGGACCAATTGAGTTGGAGCCATTATGTAGAATTACTAAAGTTCGATGATATAAAGAAAATTAATTACTATATACATATTTCAATAAATCAAAAATTAGCTGTTAGAGAACTTAGATTTAAAATTAAAAATAATGAATATGAAAGATTACCAAAAGATACAAAGAACAAATTAAAGATAAAAGAAGAAAATAAAATAAATGATTTTATAAAGAACCCAATACTTATAAAAAATAGTTATAACTATATTAAGATAACAGAGAAAGTATTAAAGCAATTAATACTTGAAGATTTACCTAATTTTTTAAGTGAATTAGGAGAAGGATTTTGCTTTATAAAAGATGAATATAAAATAAAAATAGGAGAAAGATACAATTACATAGATTTATTATTATTTAATATAAAATATAATTGTTACGTAGTTGTAGAGTTAAAAATTACTGAACTAAAAAAAGAACATATAGGGCAAATTCAGACTTATATGAATTATATAGATAAACATATAAAAACAATAAACCAAGACAAAACAATAGGAATAATAATCTGTAAAAAAGGTAATGAATTTGTAATGGAATATTGCAGTGATGATAGAATATTTAATACAATTTATAATTTAACATATTAAAAAAATAATTCTTTATAGGATTTTTTTAATAAATTTCGTAAATTTCCTTTAAAAAATATTTTATTTAATATATAATGGATATGTATCTAGTTGTATTTATGGAGGATAGTTATGGATATAGAATTTAATAGTGTTAAAGAATTGTATGAAAGATTAAAACCAGCACTCACAACTAAAGAAACAGAATTAAAAAGGAATGATTTAGACTATATAAAAATAGAAGATATTTGGAATTATTTAAAAGATTCTAAATGGTCTAAAGCTAATAACTTACTTTTATATCAAATGGTAGATGATATACTTAATTTAGATAATAATGAAATAGATGAGTATGTTAAAGGGGAAATAAGAAAGAAAGTTATACAACCTAACTTAGAAAATATGAAATGGGATGATGATTATGACAAAAAAGAAGAATGATTTAAAAACAAGTTTTAGTAGTGCGATTTTAATATCTTTATTAGTATTAATTGTATCTGTAATGGGAGTTTACTATGCAATTAAAAATTTAAATTATGGACTAGATTTACAAGGTGGATTTGAAGTACTATATGAAGTTAATAGTATAGATGGATCTAAAGTTACTAGTGATATGGTAAATAGTACTTATAAAATCATAGAAAAAAGAATAAATGCACTTGGTGTTAGTGAACCTGAAATAGCTATAGAAGGAAATAACATACGTGTTACTATGGCTGGAATTGATAATATAGATGATGCAAGAAAGACTATTAGTACTACAGCTGCTTTAACTTTCAGAACAGTTGATGGCGAACTATTGATGGATAGTAGTGTACTTAATAGTGGAAAAGCAAATGTAGGTTATGAAACAAATAAAGGATATTTTATTTCTTTAAGCGTTAAAGACTATGATGAATTCTATAAACAAACTAAAAAAGTTAGTGAAATGGACAATAATCAAATTGTTATATGGTTAGATTATGAAGATGGAGTAGAACTTGAATTAGTTGGAAATGGTTATGGATATTATGAAACTGTAGAAACAACAGATGAAAATGGAGAAATAGTTGAAAAAGAAGTATTCTATTCTTGTGGAGATTTAGCTAACTCTAACTGTTTATCAGTTGCTGGAGTATCTCAAGGCTTTGCTAGTGATGTTATAATTCAAGGAAGTTTTTCTAAAGAAGAAGCTCAAGGATTAGTAGATTTAATTAATAGTGGTAGTATGCCAACTAAATTAACTGAAATATCTTCTAAGACAGTATCTGCTTCTTTTGGAGAAAATTCACTTCAAAAAACATTTACTGCTGGGGTAGTTGGTATTGTAGCTATTGCTTTATTATTGATTATTTTATATAGAGTAAGTGGAGCAATTGCTAGTATTAGTATAATTGCTTATACTTTCTTAACTTTATTAATATTTAATTTAGTTGGTGGTAGATTATCACTTCAAGGTATTGCCGCACTAGTAATTGGTATTGGTATGGCAGTAGATTCTGCGGTTATTAGTTTTGCTAGAATTAAAGAAGAATTAGCTCGTAAAGTAAGTTTAAGAACTGCTTTTGAAAAAGGTAGCAAAGAATCTTTTGTATCAATCCTTGATGCAAATATAACAACCTTAATTGCCGCTATAATATTATTTATGTTTGGTGAAAGTAGTGTTAAAGGATTTGCTACAATGCTAATTATAAGTATTATAGTTACGTTTATAGTAATGGTATACTTAAATAGATATTTAATTAGATTATTTGTTAAAAGTGAAAAGTTTGAAAAACATATTAAGATGTTTATCGGTTATAAAGATAAAAAGAAAAAAAGTAAATTTGATTATGTTAAACCAAGAAAAATTATATTTACAGTAGTTGGATTAATAATTATTATTGGATGTATGTTTACATATAGTGAAGGATTAAATTTAGGGATTGATTTTAAAGGTGGTTCAACTGTAGAAATTAACTCTTCAGAAAAAATAAAAGTTAAAGATATAGAAAAAGATTTAGAAGAATTAGAATACGAAATAGAAAGTGTTGAACAATTAGATGATTCAAGAGTTTATGTAACTATTGATAATGTTCTTGATAACAATGAAACTACTAAAGTAGAAGAATATTTCAATAAAAAATATGATGCAACTACAAGTGTAGGTGCTATATCTAACCAAGTAAAAAAAGATATAACAGCTAATGCTATTAAAGCTTTAATTTATGCTTGTATAGGTATGATAATTTATATAACTATTAGATTTAAATTTAGTTATGGTGTAAGTGCTATCATAGCTCTAGTTCACGATAGTTTAATGGTATTAATATTATTTAGTTTACTTAGACTTGAAGTAAATAGTATGTTTATTGCTGCTATACTTTCTATAATTGGATATTCAATAAATAATACAATAGTTATATTTGACAGAATAAGAGAAAATAAAACTAAATTATATAAAGATAAGATAAAGAAAGTAGATGAATTAAAAGAAATTGTTAATGTAAGTTTAAGACAAACAGTTTTAAGATGTATTATTACAACAGCAACAACACTACTTCCTGTAATAAGTTTAATATTCTTAGGTTCTCATGAAATAATAAACTTTAATATAGCTTTACTGTTTGGTTTAATAGTTGGAACTTTCTCAAGTTTATTTATATCAAGTCAAGTTTGGATGTTATTTGAAAAAAGAAGAATAGGTAAAGATCCGAATAAACATTGGTACGATGATAATAAAAAAGAAAAAGAAGAATTGCAAATAAAAGGAATTAACTGTTAAAAATAAATATATTATTTTGCTTAAGAAATGAATTTTTTCATTTCTTTTTTGTTGTATTTTTTTATATAAATGATATAATTAAGTAATAGAGAAGGTATGATAGAATATGAATAGGAAAACAATATTTAGAATTTTAGGTGCTTTGGCGTCTTCTTTGATTGCTGTATCAGTATTTGTTCCATTTACAAATACTTCTGGAAATTTGATAAGTTTATGGCAAAGCTATGAATCACTTGATGCTTTATATCTACCAATTATGGTAATAGTATTTGGTGCTATAGGGATAATGTTTTTCTCATTAAATATAAAAACAGAATTTGCATATATGAGTTCAGGAGCTACTTTATTTTTTGTTGTAATGGAAACTATTGATATTTTAGATAAAGGAATGTTTAATACATTAAATGTAGGGTACTATTTCTTAGTTGTAGGATCAATTTTGACAGGATTAATGGCATTTTTAACAAATTTAAAGCCAAATAAAAAAGAAATAGATACTGTTAATCAGCCAATACAAACTTTTACGATAGATCGAATAGATAGATTATATAATGATCCAACAATTATCAACAATGAAATATCACCAATACAACCAATGGATAATATAAGTGTGCCTATAGTTCAAGATCAATTAATACAAAAAGTAGAGCCAATTGAACCTAGTATATCAGAAAATCAAAACATACAAGCAATTCAACAACAAGTTAATGTCCAAGAAATACCTAACGTATCACTACATAACATAAATGAAAATCCAGTAGTTAAAGAATTTATGACACAATCGAATACTAATGAATTAGATATATTTGGTCAACCAATAAATAAGTAAAAGTTAATTAATAACTTTTCTTTTTTTTTAATATGTTGTATAATTATATCGGAGGTAGCTATGAATAAAGAAAATAGAATTACAATAAACAATCTTATTTACGCATTATTATTTTTAGTATTTGGTATAATTCTTTTGACTAGTACTGAAGATTTAATAACAATAGTATCAAAAGTAATAGGGGCAGTATTAATAATAGTAGGTATAATTAAAACAATAATATATATTTATATGAAGGGCAAATTAAGTAACTATAGTACATCTAAATTAGCTATAGGACTATTATTTATATGTTTTGGAATTTTACTTATATTTTTGTCAGGTACACTAAGTTTTGCAATCAGAACTGTAGTTGGAATATGGGTATTATTCTCTGGAATAAATAGAGTGATATTTGCTTTTGCGATGAGTTCAGTGGATAAAAAAGGGTTCTTGGTATATCTAACAACAGCTCTTCTAATGATTATATTAGGTATAATATTAATAACAGGAATATTTGATCAATTAATAGGGTTACTTATAATAATTTATTCTATTATGGAAATAGTAGATTATATATATTTTAGAGTAAAAAATAAGGATATTGAAGAAGTTAAAACAAATACAACAGATAAAAAAGTAAAAAGATTAAAAAAAGGTAAAGTAGTAGATGCTATTATAGAAGAAAAAGAAAATTAGACACGTATGTAGACACATGTGTCTTTTATTGTATGTAAATAAAATCTTTAATATTAATTAATCTATTTAAAAAAGTTAATAATAGTGTTATAATTATATGGGAGGATACGTATGGAACTAAATGAAATATTAAATATGTATGTAGAATTAAATAAAAAATCAAATGATTTATGGAGGTCACTTTGACCCAGAGGTAAAGAAAAATAGGATTAAAGAATTAGAAATTGAAATGAATAATCCTAACTTTTGGGATGATAAAACTCATAGTGAGGAAGTATTAAGTGAACTTAATTTATTAAAAAGTAAAATAAACAATATTGAAGAGTTAAAATTAAATATAGAAACTAATTTAGAAATAGCTAATATGATAAAGGAAAATAATGATTTAGAGATGCAACAAATGATTTCTAACGATATAGAGGTTTTACAAGAAAAATTAGCAAATATAGAATTAGAGTTATTATTAAACAGTCCATATGATAAGTGTGACTGTATACTTGAAATACATCCAGGAGCAGGTGGAACTGAATCTTGTGATTGGGCTTCAATGCTTTATAGAATGTATACAAGATGGTGTGAAAAGAATAATAAAAAAATAGAAATGTTAGATTATCAAGATGGAGAGGAAGCAGGTATAAAAAGTGTATCTTTTATAGTTCATGGAACTAATAGTTATGGATATTTAAAAAATGAAAAAGGTGTTCATAGACTTATTAGAATAAGCCCTTTTGATTCAAATAGTAGAAGACATACATCTTTTGCATCAATAGATATAACTCCTTTATATAACAACGTAGAAATTGATATTGAAATAAAAGACAGTGATATTAGAATAGACACTTATTGTGCTTCAGGACATGGTGGACAAGGTGTTAATACAACTCCATCTGCGGTAAGAATAACTCATTTTCCAAGTAAAATAGTTGTTACTTGCCAAAATGAAAGAAGTCAAATAAGAAATAAAGAAACTTGTATGACAGTATTAAAAAATAAATTATATCAATTAGAAGTAGAAAAAAGAGAAAAAGAATTAAAAAGTATTAAGGGAGAAAATACAGAGATTAATTTTGGATCACAAATACGTACTTATACAATGTGTCCTTATACACTTGTAAAGGATCATAGAACTAATACTGAAAATCCTAATGTAGATAAAGTATTAGATGGTGATATAGATAAATTCATATATGATAATTTAAAATTAGGAGTGAGATAATGTCGTTTTTTAATAAGAAAAGCAAAATAAGTGAAGATATTTTAAAAGTATTAAACGAAAGAAATAGGTTTAAAAGATATTCGTTTTTAACAATAGGTTGTTTTTTATTAGCTTTTGCTTTTAATGTGTTTTATTCTCCTAACAATTTAGTTACTGGTGGAGTTTCTGGTATTTCTATAGTTGTAAATAATGTGTTTGGTGTTTCTACTTCAACATTTATAACTGTTACTTATCTAATATTATTAGTATTAAGTTACTTAATATTAGGTAAAGAAACAACTAAATATTCATTAATAGGCTCAATATTATATCCGTTATTTGTATACCTTACTAAAGATATGGTAAACCTTATTCAATTTAATGTAGATAATATGTTGTTAATCGCATTGTTTGGAGCTTTAATAAATGGTATAGGAGCTGGTCTTACTTTTAAGTATGGTTTTTCAACAGGTGGTAGTGATATTATTTGTCAAATAATTTCAAAATATTTTAAGATTTCTATGGGTAATGCCATAAAAGTATTTAATTTTATAATTATAGTAGGTTCAGGATTTTTTATAACTAATGGAAACAATATATATGCCTGGGAAAATGTTATGTATGCTATAATTGCTGTATATATTTCAACATTCCTTACAGATAAAGTGTTACTTGGTATATCAAGTTCAAAATCTTTCTATGTAATAACAGAACACGAAACTGCTATTAAAAATTTCTTAATGAATGAATTAGGAAAAGGAGTAACTGTTTTAGAAGGTAGAGGAGGATACACAGGAGACAGAAAAAAAGTGTTAATGTGTGTTATTCCTACAAAAGAATATTACTTAGCTAAAGAAGGAATATTAGAAATAGATAAAAATGCTATTGTACTTATAAATGATGTATATCAATCATCAGGAATAGAATAGGAGGAAGTATGGATTTAATAAGAATTAAAGATGTAAAAAAAACATATAAAACAGGAACAACTGCTATATATGATTTAGATTTAACTATAAAAAAAGGTGAATTTGTATTTATAATAGGTGCTACAGGATGTGGTAAGAGTACTTTAATAAAAATGCTTTACAGAGAAGAAAAACCTAGTAGTGGTAAAATTTTAGTTGGTGGACTTGATGTAGGTAAAATTAAAAATAGAAAAGTTTATAAACTTAGAAGAAAAATTGGTGTAGTTTTCCAAAATTATCAATTATTACCTAATGCAACCGCATATGAAAATGTTGCTTTTGCACTAGAGGTATTAGGCATGCCTAAAGACGAAATACACTCTAAAGTTATGAAAGTTTTAGACCTAGTAGGACTTAAAAGTAAAGCAAAACAATATCCTAGACACCTATCAGGTGGAGAGCAACAAAGAGTGGCTATAGCTAGAGCTATTGTAAATGGACCTAAAA
Source organism: Bacillota bacterium (assembly GCA_015059155.1). Taxonomy (GTDB): domain Bacteria; phylum Bacillota_I; class Bacilli_A; order RF39; family UBA660; genus UMGS1613. The sequence goes on from SVAX01000008.1 coordinate 25,253, forward strand.
TACTTATTTGTGATGAACCAACTGGTAACTTAGACCCTAAAACTAGTATGGAAATTATGGAAGTATTAGAGGCAATTAATGAACTTGGTACTACTATAATTATGGTTACTCATGATATAGATATAGTAAATAAAATGAAAAAACGTGTTGTAAAACTTGATTCAGGTAGAGTAGTTAAAGATTATAAGGAAGGTGAATACAATAATGAAAGCATTTAGAATACTTGGCAGAAATATAAGAGATTCATTTAAAAGTGTATTTAGAAACTTTTCATTATCTATAGCTTCTATATCTTGTATTACAATTACTCTTATAGTAGTTGCTATATCTGTAATATTATCAGTTAATGTAACTAATTTTACTAAAATAGTAGAAAGAGATGTTACTATTGTTGCTTTTCTTGATGTAGATATTACTGAAGAAGAAAGACAAAAAGTTTATGAAAAAATTATTGCTTTAGATAATGTAGAAATAAGTAATGTAGAATATATTGATAAAATGGATATATCAAAAGAAATGATGTCTTCTTCTGATGTGTTTAAAAGTATAATGTCAGAATGGACTAGAGAAGAAAGTCCGATTCAAGATACTTATCAAGTAAAAGTAACTGATATAAATCTAATAAATAAAACTGCAGATGAGATAAAAAAAATACAAAATGTAGATGTTGTAAAATATGGAGAAGGAATGGTAGAACAATTAGTATCTATATTTGATGTAATAAGGAAAGCTACATTTATAGTAGTAATTGCTTTAGTAATTGTAACTGCCTTCTTAATAGCTAATACAATTAAAATAACTATTATGTCAAGAAAAAGGGAAATACAGATTATGAGACTTGTAGGAGCAAGTAATATAAATATAAAAATACCTTTCATATTCGAAGGATTAATTCTTGGTATGTTTGGAGCTATAATTCCAATAGTAGTAACTTTATATGGGTATACTGCTTTATATGATCATTTTGGTGGGCAATTATTTACTAATTTTATTAAATTAGTAGAACCAACACCTTTTATATACTTTACATCTATAGGATTACTTTTAATAGGTATGATAGTAGGTATGTTTGGAAGTGCTAGAGCAGTTAGAAAATATTTAAAAATATAGATAAATAAATCTATATTTTTTTGTATATGTGATATAATTATATAGGAGGGTATCGTTTTATGAAGTATGATTTAATAGTAGTTGGAATGGGACCAAGTGCTGCATTTCTTGCTTATGAATTAATAGAATTAAATAATTATAAAAATGTGTTATTAATAGATCAAGGTAAACCAGTGGGTAAAAGAGTTTGTCCTGTTGAAAAAGCAGGAAAATGTGTTAAATGTAAACCATATTGTAATATTACTTGTGGTTTTTCAGGAGCAGGTGCTTTTTCCGATGGTAAATTAAATTCTTATCATTTATCTTCTCGTGATAAAGATGGAAGCATTTATTTAGGAGGAAATGATGGTGGATATTTTAAAAAATACATGTCTGAAGAAGAAATATATGATTTGCTTACTTATACAGACGAGGTTTATTTAAAATTTGGAGCAGATCCAAAACTACACGGTGTAGATCATATGGAAGAAATTAAAGAATTACAAAAGAAAGCGAGTAAACAAAATTTAAATTTAGTTTCTTATCCAATAAGACATTTAGGTACTGAAAAATCACATATACTTTATGGTGAAATAGAAAAACATTTAGAAAATCACGGTATAAATATGTTATTTGAAACAGAAGTAAAAGATTTAATAATTGAAGATAATGAAGTTAAAGGTGTAAAAGTATATAAAATAAAAGAAAAATTAGAAGAAGAAATTTATGGTGATAAAGTTGTCCTTGCAGTAGGTAGAAAAGGGGCTTCTTGGCTTAGTGATATATGTATTAAACATAATATAAAAACAAAATTGGGTAGTGTTGATATTGGAATAAGGTATGAATTACCTGATAAAGTAATGGAAAAAATAAATGAATATATGTATGAAGGAAAGTTTATTGGTAGACCTTTCCCATATGGAGATAAAGTTAGAACATTTTGCCAAAATCCTAGTGGATTTGTATCAGCTGAAGTTTATGATAATGGTTTAACACTCGTAAATGGACACTCATATAAAGATAGAAAAAGTACTAATACTAATTTAGCCATACTAGTTTCTCATCATTTTACACATCCATTTGATAAACCAATTGAATATGGAGAAAATGTTGCGCAAAATCTTAATAGATTAGGCGGGAATGCTATAATGGTACAAAGACTTGGTGATATTTATAGAGGTAGAAGAACTTGGATGGAAGATTTGAAAAATAATAGTGTTGAACCTACATTGAAAGCAGCAGTTCCCGGAGATTTAACTTATGGATTAGGTTATAGAACTATGGCTGATATATTGCAATTTATCAAAGATGTAGATAAAGTAGTAGAAGGTTTTGCTCATCCAGATAATCTTTTATATGGACCTGAAATAAAATTTTATAGTAATGAAGTAGTACTTGATAAAGATTTTATGACAAGTGTTAAAGGATTGTATTCAATAGGTGATGGTGGAGGTCTTACAACAGGACTTATGATGGCGTCATGTGCAGGGGTTAAGATGGCAAGAATATTAACAAAAAAATAAAATTTTACTTATTTTGTAAAATTGTAATAGTAAAAATTACAGGAATTAAAAAATTACCTGTATTTTTTTTGTTTTTGTAAAAATTAGATTGCAATTATTTAAAAACGTTCATTTGATTGATAATTTTATATGTGTTAAAGTGAACAAGAGGAGGTTATTTATGAATTATTATAATCAAATAAAAGAACAATTAATAAATAATGAAATATATAAAAAAGTAAAGGATTATTCTAAAAATAGAAGTGATTTAAAAACTTATTATAATGTTGGTAAATTACTTATTGAAGCTCAAGGTGGAGAAGAAAGAGCTAGATATGGAGATAATTTAATTAAAGAATATTCAGAAAAGCTGACTAAAGAAATTGGGAAAAAATTTACTCCAACATTATTAAGAAATATACGACAATTTTATTTAATTTTTCAAAAATATCCGACAGTGTCGGATAAATTAAGTTGGAGTCATTATGTAGAAATATTATCTATAAATAATAAAAATGAAATTAACTATTATGTGAATATATCGATAAAATTAAATTTAAGTGTAAGAGAATTAAGATATAAAATAAAAAATAAAGAATATGAAAGATTAGATAATGATACAAAAGAAAAGCTTTTTACTATAGAAGAAAATAAAGTAAGTGATTTAATAAAGAATCCAATATTAATAAAAAATAGTTATAATTATACAAAAATAACAGAGAAAGTATTAAAACAATTAATATTAGAAGATATGGATAATTTTTTAACTGAATTAGGGGAAGGATTTTGTTATATAAAAAATGAATATAAAATAAAACTAGGAGATAGATATAATTATATAGATTTACTACTTTATAATATTAAATATAATTGTTATGTGGCAGTAGAACTTAAAGTAACGGAATTAAAGAAAGAACATATAGGTCAAATAAAAATGTATATGAATTATATCGATAAAAATATAAAAAATATACATCAAGATAGAACTATAGGAATAATAATTGTAAAAAAAGACAATGAATTTATAATGGAATATTGTAGTGATGAAAGAATATTTGAAACTAGTTTTATTTTAAACTAAAAGATAAAAGTCATTTTACTTTTATCTTTTCATTTATTTTAAATTCAAATGTATTTGTTGGAATTTCAAAAGTATAATATACATCTTTTTTAGGCAATATAATCCTATAAGGTTTAACACTTTTAAATATATATAAGATTTTATAATTTTTATCAGTCATTATAACATCTATGGGTCTTAACATAAACATAGTATGTATTGAATTGCACTTAGGAAAGCAAAGCCCTATATTTATATTTTTAGAAAACATAAATCCTTTAAATCTATTAAAAAAATTATTACAATACTTTAAATTAATGCTTTTTTTATTTTTTATAACCCTCATATTAACACCATATAAAGTATATCATGTTATTGACAAAAATACAAAAAAGATATAAAATTAGTATAGTACTGGAGGTTGTTTATATGAATAAATTAAATAACAAAGGACAAGCGTTAGTTGAATATTTACTTATAATTGCTGTTATAAGTGTTATTGTTGTAAGTTTAGTAAAATTATTAGGAGGATATTTACAAGATTCAATCACAAAATCTTCATGCGAATTAATGGATAAAACATATATAGAAGGTGCTAAACCTGGAGAAGGTATTTGTGAAGAAACAAATAATCCAATTAAGTAATTGACAAAGAAATTTTATTAGTATATAATACATATATCAATGCGATGACGGGCTTGGAAACCTAGAGCAATATACATAAGAGTGATTCTTCTAGAATAAGTAAGGTGGAACCGCTTATCAGTACGATAAGTCCTTACACATTTCTAGAAGTTTTTTATTTAAGGAGGAAATTATGGAAAATTTAACAATGGAAAAAATGGTTAATTTATGTAAGCAATATGGATTTATATTTCAAGGAAGTGAAATATATGATGGTTTAGCTAATACTTGGGATTATGGGCCTTTAGGAGCAGAGCTTAAAAGTAATGTAAAGAAAGCTTGGCTTAAAAAATTTGTACAAGAAGATCCAAATAATGTAGGTCTTGATAGCGCAATTTTAATGAATCCAAAAACTTGGGAGGCTAGTGGGCATTTATCAACTTTTTCAGATCCACTTATAGATTGTAGATCTTGTAAAACTAGACATAGAGCTGATAAACTTGTAGAAGATGATGGTATAGAAGATGCTGGTGGAATGAGTAATGAAGAATTAATTTCTTACATCAAAGAACATAATATTACTTGCCCTAAATGTGGTAAAAGTGATTTTACAGATATAAGACAATTTAATTTAATGTTTAAAACATTCCAAGGAGTTACAGAAGATTCTAAAAATACTATTTATTTAAGACCAGAGACTGCTCAAGGTATATTCACTAACTTCTTAAATGTACAAAGAAGTTTAAGATTAAAATTACCTTTTGGAGTAGGTCAAGTAGGAAAAAGTTTTAGAAATGAAATTACTCCAGGAAACTTTATATTTAGAGTTAGAGAATTTGAACAAATGGAACTTGAATTTTTCTGTAAACCTGGAACTGAGCTTGAGTGGTTTAAACATTATAAACAATATTGTAAAGATTTTTTAATTAATCTAGGAATAAAAGAAGAAAATTTAAGATTTAGAGATCACTCAAAAGAAGAATTGAGCTTTTATAGTAATGCTACTACGGATATAGAATATTTATTCCCATTTGGTTGGGGAGAATTATGGGGAATAGCTAGTCGTACTGATTATGACTTATCTCAACATCAAAAATTTTCTGGAGTAAATATGAGTTACTTAGATCCAGAAACAAATGAAAAATATATACCTTATGTAATTGAACCTTCACTTGGCGTAGAAAGATTAGTACTAACTGTACTTTGTAATGCTTATCGTGAAGACATATTAGAAGATGGAACTACTAGAGAAGTACTAAGTTTACACCCATATCTAGCTCCATACAAAGTAGCAGTTTTACCACTTGTTAAAAAATATCATAGTGAAAAAGCACTAGAAATTTATAAAAAACTTTCAAAAAGTTTTATGACTACATATGATGAAACAGGTAATATAGGTAAAAGATATAGAAGAGAAGATGTTATTGGAACTCCTTTCTGTATTACAGTAGATGATGAAACTATAAATAATAATACAGTAACAATAAGAGATAGAGATACTATGGAACAAATAACACTTAATCTTGATGAAGTGGAAGCTTATATAAATGAAAGAGTACAATTTTAAAAGATTGAATTATCAATCTTTTTTTTTGTAAATTTAATAAAATTTTAACAAAAAAGTATTTACAAATATTACAAAAAAGGATATAATGGTGGTACAAGGTGACAAAAAGTGGTAAAAGGTGGTTGATAACTATGTTTATGGGGGAATATCATCACAGTATAGATGCTAAAGGAAGAATTATTATTCCATCTAAAGTGCGTGATGATTTAGGTGAAAATTTTATAGTTACTCGTGGCCTTGATGGATGTTTATTTTTATATCCTAAATGTGAATGGGATAAAATAATTGCCAAATACAAAGAGTTACCTGATACAAAAGATAAAAGACAATTTATGAGAATATTTTTATCTGGCGCTACTATATGTGAATATGATAAACAAGGTAGAATCAATATTCCAAATCCTTTAATTGAATTTGCTAAATTAGAAAAAGATTGCATCATTATTGGTGTAGATGAAAAGTTAGAAATTTGGAGTAAGGAAAGATGGGAAGAGTTTATTGCTAATAACGAAGAAAACTTATCAGATATAGCAGATAGTCTTTTCACAAGTAATTATTATGGATAATAAACATATATCAGTATTATTAAATGAATGTATAGAAAATTTAAATTTAAAAGATGATAGTGTAATAGTTGATTGTACTTTAGGGTATGCAGGTCATAGTAGTGAAATATTAAAAAGAATAAATAAGGGGTTTTTATTCGCCTTTGACCAAGATAACGAAGCTATTTTATCAAGTACAGAAAGGCTTAATAAAATAGGTAATAATTATGAAATTATAAAAAGTAATTTTGTAAATATAGCTAGTGAACTAAACAAAAGAAATATAAGTAAAGTTGATGGAATACTTTATGATCTTGGAGTATCTAGCCCTCAATTAGATGAAGGTATAAGAGGTTTTAGTTTCCACCAAGATGCTAGACTTGATATGAGAATGAATCAAGATAATGATTTAGATGCTTTTAAGGTAGTTAATACTTATAGTTATGAAGATTTAGTTAATATATTCTATAAATATGGTGAGGAAAAATATGCATCAAGTATAGCTCGAGGAATAATTAATTCTAGACCTATTAATACTACTTTAGAATTAGTTGAAATAATAAAGAATAATGTTCCTGAGAAATATAAAAGAGAAAAACATCCAGCTAGAAAAGTTTTTCAAGCTATAAGAATAGAAGTTAATGATGAATTAAATGTATTTGAAAAAAGTTTAAAAGATGCATTAGAACTATTAAATGTAGGTGGAAGAATATGTGTAATAACATTCCATTCATTAGAAGATAAGATATGTAAAAATATATTTAATAGTGTTAGTAAGGTAGATGACAATTTAAAACATTTACCAGTAATACCTAAAGAATATTTACCTAAGTTTAAAGTTATAAAAACTATTGAACCTGGTAAAAATGAATTAGATGAAAATAGTAGAGCAAGAAGTGCTAAACTTAGAATAATAGAAAGAATTGGTTGAGAATATGAAAAAGAGTACTAGAAAAGTTGTTAGACTTACAGAGGGAGAAAAAATGCTATATACTATGGGTATTTTTTGTGCTATTCTTACTGTTTTTATAAAAGTTTTTTCTAGTGCTAGTATAAGTAATCTTAAGATGGATATAGAAGGGATTTCATATAAGATAGATAGCCAAGAAAAGAAAAATCAAAGTTTAGTAATGCAAGTAAATGAACTTACATCTTATGAGAATTTAAGTAATGTTTTAAAAGATATGGGGCTTGCATACAATAACGAAAATATAATAGTTGTAAAATAACATATAAGATAAACTTATATGTTTTTAATTTACTTATAAAAATTTAAATGGTATAATGTATATGATATAGACTAAAAGGAGGTAATTATGAATAATCAAAAAATTAAACAAAAACAAACTAAATGGAACGCGCCAATTATTTGTTTTATTGCCTTTTTTATAGTTATGATGATTTTATTTATACAGTTTTGTTATTTAAGTTTATCTAAAAATGTATATGGAATAAATATGAAGGAATTTGCCTCTAATAGAAATACAGTAACTGAGATATTAACTGCAGAAAGAGGAACTGTTTATGATGTAGAAGGAAATGTTCTCGCACAAAATATTACATCTTATACTTTAATTGCTTATCTTGATTCATTAAGAACTACTGATGAACATGATCCTCAACATGTGGTAGATAAAGAATATACTGCTACTAAACTTGCTAGTATACTTGGTGAAGAAAATTATGAATATATACTTGAAAGATTAAATAAAAAATCTAAGCAAGTAGAATTTGGTAATGTGGGAAAGAATTTAACAGAACTTACTAAACTTGCAATAGAAGAGTTAGGTTTGCCAGGAATCGATTTTACTGAAACTGTAAAAAGATATTATCCTAATGGAGATTTTGCTTCTTATATAATTGGATATGCTAAACAATATACAAGAATAAATATCAAGTTAGGAGACGAATACGATTTATATAATTACTATCAAAATTTCTTTGATAATTATAATAATGTCACAGTTGAAACATTAAATGATAGTGTAATAAGTATAGATGATACTACTATAAAAGGATTAAAAAAAGGTACAAGTGTAGTTTTGATAAAAACTAATGGTGATACTTTGGCTAATATAGTGGTTAATGTTACTGAATACGATGCATTTAAAACTATGGATACTACAATTGTGGGAGAATTAGGTATTGAAAGTAATTATGAAAACGAGTTACAAGGAATAGATGGATATATTAAATATCAACAAGATAAATATGGATATCAAATACCTGATACTCCAGAAGAAAAAATAGAATCTAAAGATGGATATGATATTTATTTAACTATAGATTCTAATATACAAAGATTTGCTGAAAGTGCAGTTAACAATATACAAGATGATTATGACCCAAAGTGGTCTATGGTGGCTGTTATGGATGCTAAAGATGGCTCTATATTAGCTAGTGCTACAAGCCCGTCATATAATCCAAATAGTTTACCTAGTAATATGAGTTATCAAAATCCACTAGTATCGTATACATATGAACCAGGAAGTGTTATGAAAATATATACATATATGTGTGCTTTAGAAACAGGAAAGTATGATGGAACTAAAACTTATTTAAGTGGTAGATATGAATTTGAAGATGGGACTGCTATTCATGACTGGGATAAAAAAGGTTGGGGATATTTAACTTATGATACTGGATTTAGTTATTCATCAAATGTTGCCATAATAAATATAATTAATGATTATTTATCTATGGATAAGTTAAAAACTTGTTTAGAAAGTTATGGATTTAATAGTAAAACAGGAATTGAATTATCTAATGAAGAATCTGGAAATATAAGTTATCAATATGAAACAGAATTGATGTCTGCTGGGTTTGGACAAGGTATTTCAACAACCGCAATTCAACAATTACAAGCTCTTACTATAATAGCTAATGATGGTGTTATGATTAAACCTCATATAATAAGTAAGATGGTAAATAGTGAAACAGGAAAAGAAATAATAACTGAAATAGAGAAAAGTGAAAAATTAGTAACAAATAATACAATAGCTAAAATAAAAGATCTAATGGAAAGTGTTATTCAACCTGATAGTCCTACAGGAAGTAAATATTATATAGAAGGTTATGATATAATCGGTAAAACTGGTACAGCTCAAATTTATGAAAAGGGTGGATATTTAACAGGAAGTAATGATTATATTGTTTCTATCGCATTAATGTATCCTAAAGATGATCCAGAAATTATTATATATGCAGCAGTTAAACAACCTGATCATAACGCTAATTTAGCTTTACCTGGAAGTGTAACAGAACTTATTAAAAATATTTCTAAATACAAAAAAATGTTTGGTAGTTTAGATTATACTACTAGTGATGTTTCTTTTAAATTATCTACATATATAAATAAAAAAACATCTGATGCAAAAGCTGATTTAGAAAAGAATAGTTTAGATGTAGTTGTTATAGGTAAAGGGGATAAAGTAATTAGTCAATATCCATCTAAAAATACTACTTTAATAGCTGGAGATAAAGTATTTTTACTTACAAATAGTGATAATTATACTATGCCAAATATTAGTAATTGGTCTAGGTATGATGTTATTAAGTTATGTGAATTTATAGGGGTTGAATATTCATTTGATGGATATGGTTATGTTGTTAGTCAAAGTATAAAAGCAGGTAGTATAATAAATCAAGATTCCAAATTAGAAGTATTACTTGGTAATATAAAACCTAGTTAAAACAAACGAAAAACATTAGTAAAGTAAAAGTCTTATAATTTGATTTTTACTTTTTTTAATGATATAATAAGCACCAAATCAGGGGTGGTTTGCTATGAAAATAATTTCTGTGTCAAAAAAGAAATTTGCTGAATTAAAAAAACTTGATTTATCAAGAGACATACACAATTCAGAAGCAATAATATATGATTTTAATTATAGAGGAGATAATAAAATATTAAAAACTTTATATCTTTTAAATGGTCATACGTTTGCTAATAAATTATATACACTAGAAATGCTTGATAGTAATAAAATATATTTACCTAGTAATTTCTATATTCCAGATTGTTTATGTAGTGTGGATGGTAAAATTATAGGGTTTACAGTTCCCAAGATAGAAGGAACAAATTTAGCTACGATATTAAGATCAAAGGATGTAGATCATAAAGAACAACTTTATTATCTAAAAAAAATAGGAGAAATGTTAAATCAACTTCACAATATAAGAAAATATACCCCATTAAAAGATATTTATATTAATGATTTACATGATTCAAATTTTATTGTAGATAGTAATAATAGAGAATTAAAAGTAATTGATTTAGATAGTTGTAAGATATGTTCAAATGAACCTTTTCCTGCTAGATTTTTAACTAGTAAAGCAATGATAGTAGGAATTGATAAATATAAGTTAAACGAAGATAAACATAGTGATGGTTATATAGTTCCTAATTCTGATACAGATTTATATTGCTATAACATGATTGTATTAAATTATTTGTATGGAGAAAATCTTGGAAGTAGTCGTATAGAAAATTTTTATGAATATTTGAATTATTTAGAAGCTATAGGATTAAATAAAGAGTTATTAAGTATTTTTAGTAAATTAGTTGCTAATTGTAAAAATGAAAATCCATTAAATTATTTAGATTCTTTAACTAGTGAACAGATTTATAGAGCTAAAAAACAAGTATATAAGTTGACAAAAGATAATGTTAAGTATAGAAAATAGTTTAAATACTATTTTTTTGTTTGATTTAATATAATTAATTGGTGATAAAATGTTTTTTAAAAATATACATACTAGAATAAAAATAATAATTATAGTAACTATATTTTTATTTTGTGTAATTATAGGTAAAGTATTTTATATACAAGTAATAGATTATAAAAAATTAAATAATTATGCGACTAGTTTATGGAGTCGTAATTTACCTTTAGCTGCTAACAGAGGCATTATTTATGATACTAACGGAGTAGAACTTGCTAGCAACATAACAACTACATCACTTGTGTTGATACCTAATCAAATAAGTGATAAAGAGAATGTTGCTAAAGATTTAAGCGAAATATTAAATGTAGATTATGAAGAAATGTATAAGCATGTTTCAAAGAAAACTTCTATAGAAAGAGTACATCCAGAAGGTAGGAATCTTAGTTATGACATAGCAGATAAAATAAATAGTTTAGGTTACGAAGGTGTTTATTTAGTAAAAGAAGCTAAGAGATATTACGAGTATGATACTTTACTTTCTCATAGTATTGGTTTTGTTGGGATAGATAATCAAGGACTTAGCGGATTAGAGCTTATGTATGATGAATATTTAACTGGTAGTGATGGATCAATAAAATACTTTAGTGATGCTAAAGGTAATAGTCTTTCTATGTCACAAATATATGAGCAACCAACTAGTGGAGTAAATATGACTTTAACAATTAATTATGAATTACAAGAAGCTTTAGAAAGAGAACTTGATAATGCAGTCTCACAATATAACCCAGATCAAGCATTAGGTATAGCTATGGATCCTAATACAGGTGAGATTCTTGCAATCGCTTCACGTCCTAATTTTAGTCCAAGTAATTATCAAGATTATACTACAGAAGAAATAAATAGAAATCTGCCAATATGGATGACATATGAACCTGGAAGTACATTTAAAATAATTACACTTGCAGCATCTTTAGAAGAAAAGATTGTAGATTTAAATAATGATAATTTTTTTGATGGAGGTGCAGTTACAGTAGAAGGAGCTACACTTCATTGTTGGAAACATGGTGGACATGGTGCTCAAACATATTTAGAAGTAGTTGAAAACTCTTGCAACCTAGTATGCGACCTAGAGAAACTTTTAGTAATGTGAAACCCCTTGAAAATAAAGAAAAAAACCAAAATTCAACAAAATTTTTACTAGCAAAAGATACATATAATTTTTCTGAAAAGTTAACAAATAATCAAGTTAGAGAATGTACCTATGATGTAGAATTTATCATATTAAAAGATTTAAGGGGGAAAAATTCATTATGTAGTTCTACTGAATATAAAAACTTTTATGATGAAGAAATTAACAATTTAAAACATAAGCAATATGATTTAGATATAAATATTAGAGATTTATACCCATTAAGTATTCATACTGATAACAAAAGAAAAATAGATATTGATAGATTTAATCATCTTGATAAATTAATATTAGGATTAGATGATAGAATTACTAGGAGAGTTGTAAAAAAAGAAATTGTATATAAAAAAAATAAGTGTAAAAATATAATTGCAATAAAAATATTTAATGAGTATATAAATGTGTATATGTCAGATTTAGTTGAACAAATTGATTATAAAAATAAAGTAAGTGTATTGGCTAAATCAAATAGAAAACCTCTAGATAGAGTATTTATGATTGAAAGTGATAAAGACATAAAGTATGTAAGTGAAATTATAAAGGATTATATGGAATTGCTTTTTATAAAGTAATTCTTTTTTTATGGCTGTTTTTAGAATAGAAAAAACAAATAATTATACTATTATGTCAAATTATCATTTAAAAGATAAAAATATTTCACACAAAGCTAGAGGTTTATTATCATATATGTTATGCTTACCTGATGATTGGGATTATTCTTTATCAGGATTAGTTAAAGTAAGTAAAGAAAGTAAAAGTGCTTTAAGAAGTGCTTTAAATGAGTTAAAAGAAAATGGGTATTTAATTATAGAAAAAATATACCCAGATAAATCAGAGAGTGGAAGAATACAATATATTTATAACATATATGAATATCCAAAGAAAAAACAAGATACCGAAAATCAGTATCTTGAATTTCAATATCTTGAAAATCGTACACAACTAAATACTAATATACTAAAAGATAAAATAGATAAAAGCAATGAAAGTATAAATCATAATGTATTTACATTGGAATTAATAAAAAAAGAATATATAGATAATAATGAAGATGAGTATGTTTTATGCTGTTATGATAATTTGTTTAATTCCTTATTAGAATATAATTCTTATCAAGATATATCAATGATAATTTATTATATTTTAAAACGAATAAAAATAAATGAATACAAAGATGAAAATGGAGATTTAATAATTAACAGATTTGGTTATTTAAAAAATGCTATAAATAAAAATATAAAAAAACTTAAATTGATTGATGAAGAGGTGTGGTAATAAATGTAAAGTTATATAAAAAAATTCTTAAGTAATTGATTTGCTAGTTAACTATGTGTTATAATTTCTATGGTATAGGTGGTTAGATGAAAATGGATTTAAATAGTATAAATAAATTATTAAATAATAAAGATAATTGTTATCATGGACACGGTACAAATGGCGATAGGAATAAAATAAATTCAATTATGAATAAAGGAATAAGATGTAGTCATGACACAATGTATTTTACTACAGATCCAATAGGAATAGGTGGAGATATTGATTTTGATAAGCTCAATAATTGGCCTTTTTTAAAAGCTGATTATATTATAGTTGTGTCTAATCCTATAAGATTTAACATTCTTGAACTATCAGAACTTTATACATATCAAAAAGGATTTGATGCTTTTTGTTATGATTATGAAGGAGATGAAGTTTTATCTCAAGGAAAATATGTCTTACCTGAACTTATAGTTGGTTGTTATAATGTTAAAGAAAAAACTTTTGAAAAAAATAATAGATATTATGAGTTGTTATCTGAAGAAGAACAAAAAAAAGTTATTGATACTATTAAAAAAAATTATGCTCAAACAATAGAAGATGCTTGTGGTTTAGAAACATATAAAGAAGTTTTAAAAGAATTACCTGAGTGGGAATTTCCTTTAACTGATGAAGAATGTGAAAGTTTAATAAAAAATGATAGCACACCTAGAATGTATATTTAAAAAAAGCAAATTTGCAAAAAAGTATTAAATTATGATAAAATGTAGTTAGGAGGAAGATTTAATGAGTACATTAGATTTATTAAATAAATATGCAGAATTAACTGAAGCTTGGATGGATAAACAAGCAAAATTAGATAAATATGTTCAACAATGGTTAGATGGTGAAACACAAATGAGTGCAGAAGGAGTTCAACAATTAGTTGATAGTGCCACTCAACAAATAGAACAATTAAAAGCATCTGCTAATCAAGCACAAGCAGAATATTTAAGAATAACACAAGAAGAAATAATGAGAAAAAATGCAGTAAGAAGTGTTAGACATAATTTAGGGGCTAGTCCTGATGAGTTAGTTATAAATGGTGGTGTTTTATCATCAAATGCTAAAGACTCTTACTTAACAGGAAGAAAAAAGACGTCTGAAGAATTAGAAGTTGAAAGAGAACAATTACTAGCAAATATTAAATCTAAAGTAATGTCTAAAGAAATTACTTTAGCAGACGCTTCTAAATTAGCACAAGATGTAAATATTGCTTATGGCGTTAATAATCAAGTAGAACAAGAAAATACTCAAGGAAGTATGAGAAGATAATAAAGTATGTAGTTTAGGCTATATACTTTTTAATTTTTAGATTTCAAACATAAAAATAGGGATTTCGTGCAAATATTAAACATTATATCATTAATTTATATATAATATTAGAACTTGTTTAATTGACTAACAAATAGAAATATATTAAAATAAAATTAACATTAAGTGGGGTGATTAGTTTTGAATAATTTTAAAGTGCTATCTTATGAAGAAGAAAAGAAATTATCTTTAGAAGAAAAAAAAGAATACTATAAAAGATTAAGAGAATATTTAAAAAATATTCCTGTTTCTAAAATAGAAAAGTTTTATTTAAAAATTTGTAATGCACTTAATAAAAAGGTTGTTAGAAATATAATTGATAAAATAAAAGGTTATGAATTAGTAATAACAGGACAAGAAAATATTCCTAACTCTCCTGTAATTTATGCGTCTACACATCAAGACTTTAACGACCACTTTAATGTTGTGTTATCTATACCAGAACACGCTATTATTTTAAATACTAATAATGTTACAAAAACTTTTAAATGTATAATGGGTGTTAATGGTATAGTATATGTTGATAGAAATGATAAAAAAGATAGGTTTAAATCAAAGATGAAACTTATGAAATATACTTCAATGGGAAAAAGTATAGTTGTATTTCCTGAAGGTACTTATAATTGTTCTCCTAATAAATTACATTTACCTTTACATATGGGAGTTATAGATATTGCAAAGAAAATGCAAATACCTATTGTTCCTTTAATTCAAGAATATACTTATGATGATGAAATATTAGATGGTAAAACTAGAGTTAAAAAATGTCGTGTACATTTTGGGAAACCTATATATGTCAATTATGAAGATGATATAAAAGAAAAAAAAGAAGAATTATCAGAAATATTTTCAACTATAAGATATTCTTTAATAGAAGAAAAAGGATTATACAAAAGAGAAGATATTACTAATGAAGAATACATTAATTATGTTAAAGCAAGAATAAATACTTGGAAAATGGTTAATGTTGACATCAATGATGAGAGAAAAACTATTTATGGATATAATGATGATTTTTATTTATTTCATCATATAAACGATATAGCTTTTAATGAAAACAATGAATTGTTGGAAACTGAATATGTTAGAAAATTAGAAAAACTTTATAAAACAAATTTACATAAATTTTAAAAAATGCTATACTATTAATGTATTATAGATAGTAGGTGTTATTAAAATGTTGTATGAATATTCTAATTTATATTTTCCAATATGCTCTGTAGTTGTTTCATTATTAATAACTATATTGTTTTTTTCTAAACAAAATATAAAAAATAAAGAAACTAAATTATATTCTAAAATAGTTATAATTACTTTAATTGAAGCAATATATACTTTTGGATTAACTTTATCAGTTCATTTATTTTATAATGATTCAACAATACCAATATTTGCTATTGCAAATAAGGTATTATATTCAATTTATATTATTTGGATTTCTTTATTATTTGTTTATTTTACAAAAATATCAAATATGAAAAGAGAATATATTAAGGCATTCAATATATTTGCTTTAATATTAGATGTAGTTTTAATATTAAATGTATTTTTATCAAGAATTGATTTAGTTTATTTATTAGAAGATAAAGTATCAAATTCTTATGGACCTTCGTCTATAATTTTATATATTGGCTGTGCAATTTATATTTCATTTATGGTATTAATTAGTTTAATTACTTTAAGACTACAAAAGAATAAAAAGAAATATATACCTTTAATTGTATTAGTTATTATGATGATGGTAGCAATGGGAATAAGATTAATAGATCCATATTGTAATATGTTATCTAATGTAATTTCTTTAATAGCATTAATAATGTATTTTACAATAGAAAATCCTGATGCTAAATTAATGAAAGAATTAGAGTTAGCAAAAAATCAAGCAGAAAAATCTAATAGAGCAAAAAGTGATTTCTTAAGTAGTATGTCTCACGAAATAAGAACTCCATTAAATGCTATTGTAGGATTATCTGAATTAATACAAACTAATGATAATATTGAAGAAATACATGAAGATGCAAAAGATGTTGTTAGTGCATCACAAAATCTTCTTGAAATAGTAAATGGAATACTTGATATTAGTAAAATAGAGTCAAATAAAATTGATTTAGTAAATGTTGAATATAAAAGTAGTGAACTATTCAATGATTTAATTAAACTTACTAATATGAGAATTGAAAACAAAGAAATAGAATTAAGAACTAATATAGCTGAAGATATACCAACAACATTATATGGAGATGTTAATAAAGTAAAACAAATATTAACAAACATATTAGTTAACGCAGTTAAATATACTGAAAAAGGTTATATAGATTTTAATGTTAAATGTATAACTGAAAAAGATAATTGCAAATTAATATTTAATGTTAAAGACACAGGAAAAGGAATAAAAAAAGAACAAATGGAAAGTTTGTTTGAAAAGTTCTATAGAGCAGAAGAAGATAGAAACTCAACTATAGAAGGTACAGGATTAGGGTTAGCTATTGCTAAATCACTAACTGAAATGCTTGGAGGAAATATAAAAGTAAATAGTGAATATGGTAAAGGCTCTGAATTTATCATTACATTAAATCAAAAATTAAATAGAGAAGAACAAGCATTAATAAAAGAAGAAACAAAAGAAATAAAATATAATGATAAAAAAGTATTAATAGTTGATGATAATAAATTGAATATTAAAGTTGCTGAAAAGAAACTTAGAGAATATGAATTTATTATTGACTCTGTTGATAGTGGATTTAAATGTATAGATAAAATAAAAAATAAAGAAGAATACGATTTAATTTTTATGGATATAATGATGCCTGATATGAGTGGAGTAGATACACTGAAGAAATTAAAACAAATTGAAGGATTTAATATTCCTGTAGTTGCACTTACTGCAGATGCAATGGTAGGACAATCTACAAAATATAAAGATGTAGGATTTAATGATTATTTATCTAAACCTTTAAACAATAATGAATTAAATAGAGTATTAGAAGAAATATTTAAAAATGAAGAAAAAGTAGAACAAAAAGAAAAAAAAGAAGATAAGAATGTTCATAAAGTAATTCAAATAACAGATGAAGAAATAGAAGAATTAAATAAAATATTAGCAGAAAGACAAAGAGAATATTCACATAATAATTTAGATTACTTAAAGGAAAATGACATTGATGTTGACTCTGCATTAGAATTAGTTGGAGATTTGGAAACTTATAATGAAACTTTAAAATTATTTTTAGAAGAAAATAAAGATTTATTAAATAAGTTGGAAAAATATATAGAAGAAACTGATTTAGAAAATTATTCAATTTTAGTTCACTCGTTGAAAAGTTCAAGTAAATATGTAGGTTTTACAAAATTATCAAATATAGCTTTAGAACATGAACAAAAATCAAAAGAGAATGATTTGGTTTATGTTAATAAGAATTATAGAGAATTAAAAATTGAATATAAAAAAATGATAGAGATAATAAATAATTATCTATAAAAAAAGAGAAAATTTGATTTTTCTCTTTTTTATTTTGTCCTTAATTCTAATGGGTCTAAATTTATAATTTCTATATTGTATTTATTTTTTAAATTCTTCTTTATGTTATCAACTAACTCGTTTGAAATATTGATATTTACATTAATATATTCTAAACAAGTATTAATTATTTTATTTAAAGATTTTTCCCATAAAGTAGAGTTATTAAATCCTGAATAAACATAGAATGCAACTAAATCAGGAATAGAGATTTTCTCTATATAATTTTCAATTTCTTTAAAATGATTATTTATTACTTTATCGTATTCTTTTTCATTAAACATAATATATTCTTCCTTTCTATTCATAATAACATTATAACACACATTGACAATGTGGGTATTGAGTTTTTGAAGAAAATTTAATTTATAATGAAAATAGATTAGATAGGAGATAATTATGAAAGTTAGTTTGAAAGAATATGGCAAAGCAAATTTTATGAAATTTATTAGAGAATCTACTGGTTTAACTCAAAAAGAGTTTGGTGAATTAATAAATAAAAGTGAAAGAACAATACAAGAGTATGAATCAGGAAGTATTAATTTTACATCTGATGTTTTAGAAGAAATAACAAAGAAAACAAATGTAAATATAATTGCAGAAAAAAGAGATTAAAAAATTTCTTTTTTTTACCACTAGACACGAACAAATATTCGTGATAAAATATTTTTGGTGGTAAAGATGAATAGGGTATATTTGTGTATTGATTTAAAAACATTTTATGCATCAGTTGAATGTGTAGAGAGAAATTTAGATCCATTTAAAACTGATTTAGTTGTTGCTGATAAATCAAGAGGAGATGGAGCTATATGTCTTGCAATAAGCCCTAAAATGAAATTAAGGGGTATTAAGAATAGATGTAGAATGTGGGAGATACCTAAAAGTGTAAAGCCAATTATTGCTAAACCTAGAATGATTTTGTATATGAAATACTCTGCAAGAATATATGAAATATACTTAAAATATGTAGATAAAAAAGATATACATTATTATTCAATAGATGAGGCTTTTTTAGATATTACTACTTATTTAAATATGTATAAAAAAACACCTGTTGAACTAGCAAAAATAATTATGGGTGATATAAAAAAGACTACAGGAATTTCTTCTGCAACAGGAATAGGAACTAATATGTATTTATCAAAAATAGCTTTAGACATAACTGCAAAACATAGTAAAGATAATATTGGCTATTTAGATGAAGAAATATATAAAGAAGAGTTGTGGCATCATTTACCTTTAACTGATTTTTGGCAAATAGGTAGAGGTATAGAAACAAGATTAAATAAACTCCATTTAAAAGATATGTATGATATAGCACATTGTGATGAAAAAAAACTTTATAAAGAATTTGGTATTAATGCAGAATTAATTATTGACCATTCCAAAGGAATAGAAACTTGTAAAATTGCTGATATCAAATCTTATAAGACAAAGACTAAATCAGTTTCTAATAGTCAAATACTTAAAAGAGATTATAATTATATAGATGCAAGAAAAATATTAATTGAAATGATAGATGCTTTAGTTCTTAAATTAGTAGATAAAAATTATTGTGCATCTTCTATAGGTATATATATAGGTTATACAAAAGATATAATACCACCTTTAAAGTTTACAAAAAAATTTGAGCAGGAAACAAATAGTTTTACAAAAATATTAAATGTAGTTCTTTCAGAATACGATTATAGGATAAAAGAAGATTTTTTAATTAGAAGAATCATAATTAGTTTTGGTGATGTTAAAATTAAGAAATATGAACAATTAGATTTGTTTGCTACAAACTTAATAGAAGAACAAGATAATAAAATAGAAAAAGTAATGAATTTAATAAAATCTAAATTTGGAAATAATTCTATTCTTCGTGGAGTAAGTTTTACTGAAGGCGCAAATCAAAGATATAGAAATAAATTAGTTGGAGGACATAATGCAGAATAGAGTAGATAGAGCAAAGCAATTTTTACCATTTGATGCTTTAAGTGGATTTAGAGATTATTTAAATAATGCAGAAAAAATAAAGCAAGAAAAAAAGGTATTAAGTGATGATATTGAAAATTATATAAATAATGAGTTATCTAAATTAAAAAAAGGAGATAGTGTGATAATAAAATATTATTATGGCATTGAATATTTAGAAATATCAGGTGTCATAAAAAAAATAGATAATGTTGAAAAATGCATTTTTCTTTTAAATAGTAAAATTGATTTTGAAGATATTTTAGATATAAGAAAAAACTAGAATTTCTAGTTTTTTTCGTTTGCTAATAATTCATAAGCAGAAATATTATATTTTTTACAGATAGTATATAGAGTCATTGTAGATATTAGATTTATACCTAACTCATAATTACTATAAGTAGTATTTGATATACCACATTCGTTTGCCACGTCTTTTTGTGTTAAGTTTAATTCTTTTCTAAGTTTTTTTAAGGATTTTCCTGTTTTGATAGGGTCAACTTTAATCTTTTTATTAATCATTGAATTGTTTCTTGTTAAGCCCATAACAAAATCTATAGAATAATTATACAAATTGCAAAATTCAATTAGTTTTGGTAGAGGAATAATATCATTATTATTTTCCCAACCAGAAATAGTTTTTCTTGTTATACCAAAAATTTTTCCTAATTCTTTTTGAGTCATTTCTAATTCTTCACGACAAAGTTTTAAATTATTTTCAAACATAGTTAATCACCATATTAATTTTCCCATTGTTTAAGAATTTATTAACAAAAGGCTGGGAATAATGGATTTATTGTGATATAATGAATAATAGAGAGGAGTAGATGAATGAGTAGTGAGATAATAGCAAAGGCAATTACTTCAATAGCATTTGGAATTACAGGTGCAATATTTATAACACCAATATTTATATTTTTAAGAAAAATTATATATGGTCCTACAATTAACAAAAAATTGTTAGAGAAGGTAAAAGAAAAAGGTAATGTAGTCGTTGCAAAATTAGTTAAACATTATGACCAATATAATCATAGTGGAGCATACAAAAATGTAAGTGGTAAAGAAATAGGTATTTATGAATACGAAGTTAATGGTCGCAAATATAAATATAGATTTATAACTATAAATGGACTACAAGAAGAACTAACACTTTATTATCTAAAAAATCCAAGAAAGGCATCAGTAGCAAAAGAATTATTTATAACTCAAAGGTCTCCTTGGATGCTTTCATTTTTAATTATTGGATTTATATCTTGGTTTATTGCTTTTATATGTTTAATTAATATGAATATTTAATTTTAAGGAGTGGTAATATGAACGGAAAAATTATTATAAAAAAACCAAATATTTGTGTAGCTGTTTTAAAAATAAATGATAAAGTTCAACAATTAGGAGCATTTAATTCTAGTAAAGAATTAGAATTTCCTTATGGAACATATAAAATTAATGTAGGAATAGAAATATCTGATACAGGACATATTGGTATGGAACATGGTCATTCACATTGGTCAGATGTTGAATGGGCTTGGAAAGAAGATAAAGAATTAGTTGTAGATGAAAAAATAAGTGTTATTAAAATAAAAAGAAAATGGCATTTGTTAAAACATATTACAACAGAAGCAGTAATTGTAAAAAAATAATTATCAAAATTAGGAGGTAAATATATGGCAAAAAAAGGTAAAAGTATTTTGAATAAAAAAATAGATGTAAATAAAGAAATTGATTTGAATAAAGAAATTGAGCCAAAAGCAACTATTTATGGATTAATGATAGGAGCTGTTGTTGGAATGATTTTATCATTAATATTTAAAGTGGATTTAGGATTTGTTTATGGAATATTACCCGGATTTTTTGTTGGGGTCATAATAGATAGTTGTAATGCTGAAAATAAGAAAAAGAAAAGAAAGAAAAAATAAAAAGAAAGGTAGTGAAATAAAGTGAAAAGAAAACTTATTTTAAGTTTAATGTGTGGATTTTTAATTATAAGTTTTGCTACAGGTTGTACTAAAGGCAAAGAAGAAATAGAAAATGTAAATAATGAAAATAGTATAGAATCTAATAATAACGAACAACCTACAACAAATATAGAAAATTGGGGGGTACAAGAAAATATAGTTGCTAGAAAAAATAGTATAACAACAACTGCTTGGATTAAATTTCCTACATTAAGTGGTATAGTTAGAGGTACAGGAAAAATAGCATATCAAAAAGATAAAACTTTAGTAATTTTAGATGCAGAAAGAGAAACAGGTTCTCCACAATTGTTGGAAGATAATATAGAAAATGTTTTTCCTAGTTATTTTGAACAAACTAAAGTAATCATAGACGCTTATAGACAAATGAATTATGATAATTTTGATTTTCAAGTAAATCAAAAAGAAAAGATTAAAATTAACGATTATGAAATGGTAAAATTTACAGGTAAACACACATATACATTCAAAGATGTAAATACATTTGAAGTTGAAAATGTTGAATTAAATTTTGTTGCTTATGCTACAAAATTAAAAAGTAATGGTGCTGTTGTTTATTGGATAGTGATTGATGAATCTGAAGAACAATCATTAACGAGTACAATAGAAGAATATTCAAAAAATATGGCTTATTCATTACATGAATAGATGGGAGTTAAATAAAATGAAGAAAATAGTATTAAGTTTAGTTTGTGGAATATTAATTTTAGGAATAGCTACAGGATGTGGTAATTCTAGTTTAGGTGGTAGTGGTAATGTAAACACAATAGATAATGAAATAAATTATTTTGAAATAAGTAATAAAAAAATCTATATAACAAAAGATTTAGAAGAATTTGTAATGCAATTAAAAGGTTTAGGATGTAATTTGTCTGCTGAATATACCAATTTAACAGGTCAATTAGAAATTGATGATATTAATTCAAAAGATAATAAATTCTATTCTTTAGAGAGTCAAGGGTCAGGACAAATTGTTAATATTGAATGTCCGGGTGAACAAAGTTATGATAGTATTACTATGTCGTTATTTTTAGAAATGACAGAACAACCTGATGGAACTGACCAAAATTTAGGATTGTATGTTGATAGACCTATTCGTACTTGGTCAATATCATCTTCAAATAGAAATGCTAAAGTTGGTGGAAGTAAAGGAACTTTATTATTAGGAGATGATCCTAGTAGTAGTAATATAAATGATATAGAAAAATTATTTGGTAAAAACTATGAGTATGATACAGATAGACACGATAGAATAGAAGAAATTGAATATGAAAATGAAGGACAAGCATATTCTTATGATTTAAGAGTAAAATATGCATCAAATTCAGATAATACAGGTCAAAGAATTACATATTTTTCAATAACTGAAAATGACTATTGGAGAAGTTAGGAGTTTATATTATGAATCAAGAAAATAATTTTAATATGCAAGGTAATAATGAAATACCTAATAATCAACCATTAAATAATACTAATCAAAATTTTAATAATACATTTAATCAACAACCTATTAATACACATTCACAACAAACAACTAGCTATGTACAACCAATAATGCAAGAGCCAATACCACAACCTATGAATAATATTGAAAGTGGAAATATTAATAATCAAAACTTAAATAACAAACCACCAAAAAAAATTAATATAGGATTAATTATAGGTGTAATTAGTTTGGTAGTAATAGTTATAGTAGTTGGTATTGTACTTTTAACAAGTAATAAAAATAAAGAAAATAATAATACTGATACAAATAATAACAATAATAATGTAAATCAAGAAACAAGTAAAAATTCATCTATAAAAAATATGAAAGTTAGTCTTTCTAATATTATTGCTTTAACCAACAACAATGAATTATATGTTTATGGAACAGACAATTATGGAGAATTAGGAGTAGGTGATTCTTCATCAAATGTAAACAAAACAACTAAAGTAGCGTCAAATGTAGTTAGTTTTTATGGCTCTGGCTCACAAACATATTATATAGATTCTAAAGGGGATTTATATATGGCAGGACTGCGTTATACAGGTGGAGTAATAGATAGTTTTGAAAAAGTAAATTCTAATATAAAAGATGTATCTAGTGTAATTAATTGTGCAGTTGTAATAGATAAAGATAATAATGTACAAGTAAAAGGACCTCAAAATAGCTATTGTGGATTTACACAAGTATATGAGGAGTTTACTAAAGTTGGAAGTAATGCAAAAGATGTATTAGTACACTATTATAGTAGTGGTTATTTAACTAATTCTAATGAATTATATATGAAAACTGACAAAGGAGATAGTTATGTAAAAACTTTAGAAAATGTTAAAGAAATATCAGACACTTATGTATTAACTGACAATGGTGAAGTTTATAATATTGAATTTGATGGCGCTTTTACTAAATTAGATGATAATGTAAGTGATATTAATGATACACTTTATATGAAAAAAGATGGAACAATATATAATGTAAATAAAAATAAAATAGAAGTAGAAGTTAACTCTATTGATGATATTTGGTATGATGGAGTTGAGTTTGTTAATAATGTTGTTATATATAAGAATAAAGAAAATAAGATAGTTTTACATAGTTCTAATGGTGATGATGTCATAGATAATAATTTAGATAGTTTAAAACAAATATTAAATTATATAAAATAAAAAAGATTATTTTGATCTTTTTTATTTTTTGTAATCTTTTTTTTATCATAGTCAATTAATTATTGTTTCTTATGTCTAAAATTGCTTGAACATAAGCATCAACTTTAATTTTTTCTTCAGTGCTTAAGATTTTATAATTATTCAATAAATTATTTTCTTGTTCTGTTAATTTGAAATCACTTGGATTTGGGTTATCAGTTATATCAAGTAAATAATCAGTTGATGTATTAAAAATTTTAGCCATTTGAATTATAGTAGATGCTTTTGGTTTAATCTTACCACTTATGTATTGACTTATAGCTTCTTGTGAAACTTCTAATTCAACTGAAAGTGCTGTAAGTGATTTATTTTTAATTTTTGCTATCTTTTTTAAATTATTCATAGTCGTTTTTTCTTTTTTCATTATACACCTCTTTACATTTTTGAACTTTCTTATAAAAATTATATAATTATTACTTCAAAAATAATTGAAGTATGGTATAATAATAATTGAAGTATAACTTAAATAATGAATTAATGTTGAAAGTAGGTTTTAAAGATATGAAAAAAATAGTTGGTTTAATAAGTTTAATTTTGATTTTTAGTTGTTTAACAGGTTGCTTAACGATGGAGCAAAGAGAAGAAAAAAGAAATATAGAAAAAGAAACAAAAGAGATAATGATAAATTATTTGAAGGAAAATTATAATATAAGAAAAGTTTCTAATGTTAATGCTGAATATACAATGCATGGTGATATTGCTACATCAGAATTTAAAAATATAGTAACAGGAACTTTTAAGAAAGATGGACAGGAACATCAAATATTATATGATTATGAAAAGGAAAAATGTTATGATAGTTTTTCCTATATAAATAAAATAAATCCTATAATTACAGATTATATAAAATCACTTTTAAATAAGAATTCACTGAACAATATAATTAAACCAGATTATGTTATTATTGCTGATGGATATAGAAATTATCTTAAGGAAGGTATATATGGTTTATACAATAATAATGATAATGTTAAAACCTATAGTGATATTCAAGATTATTATGGCGTTTTAGGTCTTGAAATTGTTTATAATAATTCTAATACAATAATTGAAAATAATTTAAATGCGTTTGAAAATTTATATAATGAATTAGGTATCGTTATAAATGTAAGTATATATGATAATGGGATTTTAAAAGAATATTTAAAAGGATTTCCACAAATTGAGTATGATGATAGTGGTTATGAATATAAGTTATATGAAATACAAACAATAGGTAATTTTACTGCTAAATGGACTATAAAAGAAATTATAACTCGTGAATATAATGGGACATTAGAACAAGCTAATTTTGAATTAAACGTAGTAAAAAATAATTCTGAATTTGCTGATAGAATAGAATTATATGGTGAAGAATATTATTTATACTCACAAGATATATTAGAAGTAAAAGATATGAGTAATAATAATGCTTTTAATTATATATATTTAAAAGAAAGTGAAAATGTTTGTAATAAACATAGTGAAATTGTATATAATGACAATTCATATGGTTTAAAAAGTGTAAGTCCTTATGTGTCTTTTGAATCAGGTATGCAGGAAACAAAAAAATTTGCTATATATTGCAAAAAATAAAAAAGGAGAAGTAGTATGAAAAAGACAATTATATATAGTTTATTAGTAGTATTTGGATTGGTATGTTTATCAGGTTGCTATACTGATACGAATAAAGAAGAAGTTGATATATTATTTAAGCAGTTAGAAAAAGAAAAAATTGTAGATAAAGATTTAAAATTAGTTGAGACATTTTATGAACAATCAAATGGTTATATTCCATATAGTGATGTTTATTATGTATATGAAGATAATCATCAAAAACTAACAGTAATACATTATGAAACAAATCATTCTTCAAAAGATGATTATAATTATTTTATTAAAATATATTATGATGTAGGTGTTAATAATAATGTTCAATTATATGACAATGTAGAATCATTAGATTATTGGGTTTTTTATTCTTATGGAGATGGAACTTATTCTACTGATAAAAAATATGTTTTGGATAATTTAAAACAATATAAA
>SVAX01000009.1 GCA_015059155.1 Bacillota bacterium
TGATAGGAATAGAAGATATAACTAAGTTAAGGGAGTTAACAAAAGGAGAAAAGAGTATGGAAGAGATAATGAAGAATGTAGAAGAATTTAGTGAGGAAGATGAAATATTAGGAGCATATAATGCAGAGTGGCATAAACAAGAGATGGAAAGAGTAGTAAGAATTGCGCAGATAGAAGAAGCACAAGAAGAAGGTTTAGCAAGAGGAATGGCTGAAGGACTGGAAAAAGGAATGCAGGAAGGAATGCAAAAAGGTATAGAACAAGGTATAGAACAAGGTATAGAACAAGGTATAGAAAAGACTGCTCGAAATATGTTAAAAGAAAATATTGATGTAGAAATAATATCAAAAGTAACTGGATTATCAATTGAAGAAATTAAAATTTTAAATAAAAAACAGTAGAAAACCTACTGCTTTTTAATTTCTATATCTTATATTTTCACTTGATACATTAAATATTATGCCTGCCATAATCATATAACTAAGTAAACTAGATCCACCGTAACTAATAAATGGAAGAGTAATGCCTGTAATAGGCATAAGACCTATAGTCATCCCAATATTTTGTAATTGTTGATATATAAGCATACCAATAATTCCACTAATAATATATTTATTAATATTACTTGGACTTTCTACCGCTAATTTAACTAATCTTAAATCAAAGAAGGCAATTAAACTAATGAGTATTATAGAACCAATAAATCCAAAATTATTAGAATATACTGCAAAAATAAAATCTGTTTGAGGTTCAGGAAAATATATTGGAGTATTATTGATGCCATATCCAAATAATCCACCACTACCAATAGAAGTAATTCCATTTTCTAATTGATATCCATTCCCACTCGACCAGTCTAGTAATCTATCAACTCTAAGAAAAAAAGATGAACCAAATATTTTAATAAATAAATCATTGTTAAGAAAATAAGTTAGTAAAACAACACTAATAGCTAATCCAAATATTCCAAATATAAGAATAAACCATCTATACCTAATGCCAGAAATAAATAACATTACAAATGTGATTAATAGATAAATTAGAACTACACCAGTATCTGGTTGTAAGAATGTTAAAATAGATGGAATACCAACTACAATACATACTTTAATTAAAAATATAAATTCTTGTTTTAAAGTAGGTGTGTTGTATTTTTGTTTAAAATCATTAATCATTCTACCGAGTACAATAATAAGTATTATCTTCATAAATTCGCTAGGTTGTATATTACCAATGCCAGGGATTTTAAACCAACATCTTGCATCATTAATGGTTGCTCCAAAAAATAAAACTAGTATGAGTGATACAATACCAACAATATATAGAATCCAGGCATTTTTATAAAGAAATTTATTACCAATAAACATAATAAATCCAATTAGAAGAAAACCTATCCCATACCACATAATCTGTTTTAAAACTAAATTAGTTTCATCGGTAAGTAATTTTTGCGCACTTCCAATGGTAACAATACTAATGATCGCAAATAAAACAATACATATTAATATACTGATATCTATTTTATACTTTGATGTATTTCTCATTTTATCACCATTATTATCTTACACTCTTTTTAAAATTTATACAATAAAATAACAATATATTTCTTTTTTTTTAAAAGTATAGTATAATGAAATAGGTGATAAAATGGATTTTAGAATAGAATATATAGTAATAGTTTTAATTTGTTTAATAATCGCGATTGCAATCGTACGTTCAAAGAAAAAAGATTTTAATTTAGAAGCTAATAAATTAATAATGTTATTAGGAGGAAAAGATAACGTTATTGATTACGAATTTAATAAATCTAGATTTATTGTTAATTTAAAAGATGTGTCAAAAGCAAATAAAGAGGGAATACAAAGAATGGGAGCGCAAGGTATTGTTGAAATTGATAATCAATTAAAAATAATTCTTGGTAGTGATGCTAAACAAATAAAAAAACATATAAATGAATTAAAGTGATATTTCGTCACTTTTTTTCATTTTTCGACAAGTTTCGACAAAATAGTTTGTTATACTGATACTGGTGATAAAGATGAATTTATTTCAAATAATATTTTTAGATGTAGTATTACTTATATTCCCAATACTTGTTTATCTTTTGTATTTATCAACAGACAAAAATATATCAGAAAAATCGAAGAAAATATATTTAAGTTTAGTAATTATAACATCTTTCTTTCTGTTATATAACTATGGAATAGATACGCCTAAATTAATACCGGTATTAGTACTTAATTCAATAGTTATATTTTCATATTTAGAGGATAGATACGTAATAGCTAATTTTATTTCGATATTTATTTTATTTATGTATAATAATTTTTTTAACTATATATTATTTTTATTAGTAAGTTACATATTAATATCTATATTATATTTAATAAAAAAAAGTATAAAACTAAATAATTTAATATTTGTAAACTTAAGTATAATTATAAGTAGTATTGTATATTATATATGGATATTTAAATTTAATAATGAATTATTTAATAGTGAAATATTGTTGTCAGCAATCATTTGTTATTTATTTATAGTAAATATAATTTGTTTAATGTATGAAACAGGTGAAAAGATATTACAAACCCATTTAACTTATAAAGAGTTACAGCAAGAAAAACAAATAAGATTATCTTTATTTAAAATAACTCATGAAATAAAAAATCCAATAGCTGTTTGTAAGGGCTATTTAGATATGATTAATGTTAAGGATTCTAAACAAGTAGAAAGATATGTTCCAATAATAAAATCAGAAATAGAGAGATTACTTTCGATATTACAAGATTTTCTACTTATAAATAGAGATAATTTAGATTTGGATATAATGGACTTTAATATGTTAGTAGAAGATACAATTCATAAATTAAATCCATTATTAAGTGATAATAATATAAATCTAAATCTAGATATAGTAGATGATGAAATATTTATTAATGGAGATTATAATAGATTAAGTCAAGTATTAATAAATATAATAAAAAATAGTATAGAAGCTATACCAGAAAATTCAAATGGTAAAATAAATATTTCGACTAAAATAAAAGACAATAAATATTATTTAGTAGTAGAAGATAATGGAATTGGAATGAATGAAGAAGTATTAGCTAACATGAAAAAACCTTTTTATACTACAAAGAAAAGAGGTTCGGGACTAGGAGTATCTTTAATATATGAAATAGTAGAAGCGCACAATGGTAAAATAGAATATACATCAGAATATGGTAAAGGAACTAAAGTAATACTTCAATTACCACTTTATGAATAAAGACAAAAATACTTGTCTTTTTTAAAAACCTTTTATATAATAAAATTGGTGATAATATGAGAGGTAAATTAATAGTAATAGAGGGTACAGATTGTAGTGGTAAAGAAACACAAACAAAATTATTAGTAGATAAATTAGATAAAATTAATATAAAATGTGTTAGACTTAGTTTTCCTATGTATGATACTCCAACTGGCAAAATAGTCGGTGGACCTTATTTAGGTAAAGATTACATATGTGATGGATGGTTTGATGAAGGAGCGGTTAATGTAAATCCTAAAGTTTCGTCTTTATATTATGCAGCTGATAGAAAGTATAATGTAGAGAAAATAGAAGAAATATTAGATAGTGGTATTAATGTGATATTAGATAGATATACATATTCTAATTTAGCCCATCAGGGTGGTAAAATAAAAGATAAAAAAGAAAGAATAGAAATGTATAATTGGTTAGATAAATTAGAATTTGAACTGTTAGAATTACCACAGGCAGATATAAGAGTTTTTCTACACATGCCTTATGAAGTTTCTTGTATATTAAAAAAAGATAGAATAGAAAAAGCAGATCAACATGAATCATCAAAAGAACATTTACTTATGGCAGAAAATGCCTATAAAGAAATAGCTGATATATATGATTTTAAAACTATTGAATGTAATGTTGGAAATAGTCCTAAAAAGATAGAAGATATTAATAAAGAATTGTATAATTATATATATAAGTGTTTAGGCTTGTAATTTGTAATATTTATATTAATGTGTTATAATTTTCATTTGGAGAAGGTGTTTAAAATGATTAAAACATTACAAAAAGGGATTAAAAAATTAAAAAATTATTTAAAAACTAATATATTAATGTGTACATTTATAATTACTTCACTTATAAATGGTTGTTTAGTAAGGTTTTTTACAGTAGAAAATTATTTTGCAATTAAACCAATACTTGCTGATTTAGTAGTATTATTAATAGTTACTGCTTTTGGATACTTTATTAAACCAAAACATCAATTTAGATACTTTATAGTATGGAGTATTATATTTACATTTATTTGTATATTAAATACAGTTTACTATAGTAATTATTTATCATTTGCTTCACTATCTTTATTAAAAACAGCAGGTCAGTTAGGTGGATATGCAGATGCGGTAATTGAAAACATATTAGAAATCAAACAATTAATATATTTATGGCAAATATTTGCTTTATGTTTTACACATGTTCAATTAAAAAGAAAAAAATATTACGATAAAGTAAAAAAAATAGAAAAAGGAAAAATAAGATTCTTAAATATGTCAGTAGTGGCTTTAATAGTTTTAGGTTTCTTTGTTTCTATGTTAACTGGAACTGATATAAGTAGATTAAATAAACAATGGAATAGATCTTCTATTGTAATGGAATTTGGTATATATATTTATCAAGCAAATGATGTAGTAAGTTCTATTAGAACAACTGTAAATGAAATGTTTGGATATGATGAAGCATATAAAACATTTAGAGAGTATTATGAAATAGAAGAAGAAAATAAAAAAGATAACAAATATACTGATCTTTTTAAAGGTAAAAATGTAATCGCTATTCATGC
The DNA here is from genome assembly GCA_015059155.1 of Bacillota bacterium. Classification (GTDB taxonomy): domain Bacteria; phylum Bacillota_I; class Bacilli_A; order RF39; family UBA660; genus UMGS1613. Next base: position 4,851 of record SVAX01000009.1, read on the forward strand.
AGAAAGTATTCAAGGATTTACTATGAATCTTAAGTTTAATGGAGAAGAGTTAACTCCTAATATAAATAAGTTAGCTAGTGAGGGAATTTATTTTTCTAATTTTTATGCTCAAGAGAGTGTAGGAAATAGTAGTGATAGTGAATTTACATCTTTAAGTTCATTACTTCCTTCATCAAGTGGTACTGTATTTATGAATTACTTTGATAGAAATTATGAAACTATATTAACGTTATTAAAAGAAAAAGATTATTATACATTTTCAATGCATGGTAATGCAGGAGATGCTTGGAATAGAAATGTTACATATAAATATTTAGGTTATGATGATTTTTATTACTACACTAAAGATTATGAAATTGATGAAACTATCGGTTTAGGATTATCTGATAAATCATTCTTTAGACAATCAGTAGAAATAATAAAAGGAATAGATAGCGAAAATGATAATTGGTATGGCACACTTGTAATGCTTACTAATCATACACCATTTAGTGATGTTGAAAAGTTTGATTATTTTGTAGATTATAAAACAGGTGAAATTAATCCTGAAACTGGAGAAGAAGTAATAATTCCATGGCTTGAAGATACTAAGATTGGTAATTATTTAAAATCAGTTCATTATGCTGATGAAGCTATTGGTGAACTTATGACTATGTTAGAAGAAAATGGAATACTTGAAGATACTATAATTATTTTATATGGGGATCATGATTGTAAATTAAAACAATCTGAATTTAAAAAACTTTATGAAAGCGAATATTACAAAAGTGTATTAATGGATCCAGAAGATACAGTAGGTATTATTGATGATTTCACTTATGAAATAAATAGAGAAGTTCCATTTATAATATGGTCTAATGATATAGATGATACTAAATATAATCAAGAAATTGATGAAGTAATGGGTATGATAGATATTATGCCTACCTTAGCAAACATGTTAGGTTTAAAACCTAAATATGCTTTAGGAAATGATATGTTTAGTATAGATGAAAATGTAGTGGTATTCCCAGATGGAAATTGGTTAACTAATAAAATTTATTATGATAGTTCTAAAGGTACATTTAGACAATTAGATTTAGACACATCCATAGATATGGATTATATAGATTATTATAATAATTATGCTGAAAATTTAATAAATATATCTAATGGTATAATTACTTATGATTTAATAAAAGCATATGAAACAGGAGAAGAGACTATATTAGAAGAAAATTAAAGGTAAACTTTAGTGTTTATCTTTTTTTGTGATATAATAGTTATGTAGAAAAGAGGATATATGAATACAGATATAATTAAACAAATAAGTGAAGATTTAAATATTAGAGTACAACAAGTAGAAGTTACTTTAAAATTACTTGAAGAAGGTAATACAATACCTTTTATCGCACGTTATCGTAAAGATATAACAGGCGCACTTGATGAAGAAAAAATAAAAGCTATAGAAGAAGTTTATAACTATCAAGTAAATTTATTAAAAAGAAAAGAAGACGTAATAAGGTTAATTGATGAAAAAGGTCTCCTTACTGATGAATTAAAAAGTGAGATTATGAATGCGACTAAATTAGTTGAAGTAGAAGATTTATATAGACCATTTAAAGAAAAGAAAAAGACTAAAGCTACAGAGGCTATAAAAAATGGTTTAGAAGGACTTGCTAAAGAAATAATGGCTTTCCCAACTACTGGTAGTATAGAAAATATTGCTAAAAAATATTTAAATGAAAATGTAGAAACAATAGAAGAAGCAGTACAAGGAGCTAAATATATAATTGCTGAAAATATTAGTGACAATGCTAAGTTTAGGAAAACAATAAGAGATAATACATATAATTATGGAATAATAAAAAGTAAAAAGAAGAAGAATTCTATTGATGAAAATAAAATTTATGATATGTATTATGACTATGAAGAAAAAGTTAAATATATTAAACCTCATAGAATACTTGCCTTAAATAGAGGAGAAAATGAGGGCATACTTAGTGTATCCATTGACTATGATAAAGAAAGAGTATTGGATTATTTAGAAAAAAGATTAATAAAAAACGATAAGTCTTTTGTAGTAGATATAGTTAAAGATGCTATAGAAGATTCATATAAAAGATTAATTGAGCCTTCTATAGAAAGAGAAATAAGAAGTGATTTAACAGTTATTGGTGAAGATGCTGCTATAAGTAATTTTGCTAAAAATTTGGAAAGTTTATTACTTACGCCTCCTATGAAAGAAAGAGTGGTATTGGGCTTTGATCCTGGATATGTTAATGGATGTAAAATAGCTGTAATAGACAAAACTGGTAAATATTTAGATAGTACAGTTGTTAAACCGTTTTTAAAAGGAAATCAAGATAAATTAATAGAACAATCAGAAATAATTGTTAAGAATTTAATAAGCAAATATAATGTAGATATAATTGCTATTGGTAATGGTACTGCATCAAGAGAATCAGAAAAATTTATAAGCAATATGATTAAAAAATATAATTTAAATTGTAAGTATGTAATAGTAAGTGAAGCAGGTGCTAGTATCTATAGTGCATCTAAAATAGCTATAGAAGAATTCCCGGATTTAGAAGTAGAAAAAAGAAGTGCAGTTAGTATTGGTAGAAGACTTCAAGATCCATTATCAGAACTTGTTAAAATACCCCCTGAAGGCATTGGAGTAGGACTTTATCAGCATGATGTATCTGGGAAGAAACTTTCTGATAACTTAGATTTTGTAGTTAGTAAAACCGTAAATAGTGTGGGTGTAAATATTAATACAGCTTCACCTTCAATACTTAAATATGTATCAGGTATAACTAAAAGAAATATAGATAAAATAACTGAATATAGAAATTCTAAGGGTAGAATTAATTCAAGAATTGAAATAAAAAAGTTACTTAGTGATAAAGTATATGAACAAGCAATTGGTTTTCTTAGAATTACTGAAGGAGATAATATATTAGATTCTACTGGTATACATCCTGAAAGTTATAATGTCGCACTAAATTTACTTAATAGTTTAAATATGGATTTAAACGATGTGGGTAGTAAAGAATTAGTAGAAAAATTAGATAACATAAATATGAACGAATATAAAGATAAATTAAATACTGATATTTATACTTTAGAAGATGTAGTTAAATCTTTAAAAAGTCCTGGTAGGGATCCTAGAGATGAAATGCCACAACCATTACTTAAAAGTGATATATTGGAACTTAGTGATTTAAGTGTTGGCATGAAACTTCAAGGTACTGTTAGAAATGTGGTAGACTTTGGAGCATTCATAGATATAGGATTACACGAAGATGGCTTAGTTCACATTTCAAAAATAACAGACAAATATATTAAACACCCAAGTGAAATACTTAGTGTAGGGGATATAGTAGATTGTTATGTAGAAGAAATCAAGTTAGATAAGAAAAAAGTTTCACTAAGTTTAATTGAACCTAAATAAAATTACCTAAGAAATATAGGTAATTTTTTTGTTTTGAAAAAGGAAATTTAATGTTTTTTTAATATAATATATATAGGAAAATCACTTAGAAAGGAAATAGATGGTTAAAAATAATTTAATTAATTTACGAGTAAAAGACAATTTAATTGGTGTAATGCAAATTGGAAATATATAGTATATATCACTTACAGATATTGCTAGATATAAAAATTCTGATAATCCCGGAGATGTGATTATAAAATGGATGTCAAATAAAAATTCGTTTGATTTTTATTCGTTGTGGGAAGAATTATTTAATCCTAATTTTAAACTCGCGGAATCTCGCGAGTTTAAAATTCAAGCAGCAGATCAAGCTTTTACCATGAGCCCATCAAAATGGATTAAACTCACTAATTCAATAGGCTTTATTTCTAAAAGGGGAAAGCATGGTGGCGGTACATTTGCTCATCCAGATATTGCTTTAGAGTTTGCTAGTTGGATTGATACTAGGTTTAAATTATATTTAATAAAAGAATTTGAAAGACTAAAAGTAAATGAAGCCTATTTAAATAAAAAAGAATGGGATGTTAGAAGAAGTATATCTAAAACTAATTATAAAATACATACTGATTCAATAAAAGAAAATATAGTTCCGTTACTTACAGATAATCAAAAGAGATTTATATATTCTGATGAGGCTGAACCATTAAATGTTGCTTTATTTGGTATAACTTCTAAACAGTAGAAAGAAAATAACCTTAATTTAAAAGGCAATATAAGAGATAATACCGATATAACTCATTTAATAGTTTTAAGTAATTTAGAAGTATTAAATTCTAGTATGATAAGTGATGGAATAAATCAAAGAAATAGAATTGATAAATTAAATAAAGAAGCTCGTAAGCAATTAACTATTCTTTATGAAAACAATAATATCAAAAAAATAGATAATATTGGAATGCTAGAAAATAAAAATACGAAATAATATATTCCGTACTTTATAAATTCATAAAAAATATAGAAATAATTAATATAGTTGCAAATATATTCCAGATAATATAAGGAATAAGTAATTTTGATGAAGTTTTATTTAATTCTTTAGATTCATAGTATAAAAATAATGAACTAATTAATACTATAATAGTATCAATAAGAGCTAAAAAAGGACTTTTTAGTGTAAAAAATAAAAATGAAAATATTTGATTAGAAAAGTAATTAATAAGTAAAGTTTTATTATAGTTTGGGATATTTTTATAATTGTTATCTCTATAAATTAAATAAATACTAATAGCTATTAAAATATAAAGAATAGTCCAAACAATAGGGAATACTATTGATGGTGGAGCAAACGCTGGTTTATTTAAGCTTTTATAAAATATAGTGTCACTTCTAAATAATAGTCCACCTATAAACCATGGTAATGCAATAAGTAAAAATTTCAATATTTTTTTCATTTAACACCTCTTTACATCTTATGTTAAATGTATTAAAATATTAATATGGGTGATAAAAATGAATATTACTTTAAATAAAAATGATGAAATAGTAATGAAGTTACTTCACTATTTTATAACTATACAAGGTTATAGTCCAGTAGTATTACATGGTGCTAAAGATGAAATCTGGTTAGAAAAAAGTGATGCTGATTATAAAATAGTAAGAATAGTTTCTAATTACATACATAACGATGAACAATTAAATTTTGATATGTTTAGAACTAAACAAATATTAAAAAGAATTAAAAGAAAAATGTTTTCTTTAAAAATGGATGCATTAAGTATATTTGTAAATTTAGGAGATAATGTTAAATTAGAAGATAAATGTTTTGATAATATAAAATGTGCTAATGTAAAGGAAATAAAAGATTTATCTAAATATTCGTTTATAATAAATAATTTTCCTAATATATTAGAAGTGGAAGATGTAAAAGAAGAAGGAATTGAACTTTTTATAAAATTAACCGATGATATAAATAAGAAAAACTATGAAGAAACGAAAAAAGCAGAAGATGTATTTTCTAAGAAAAAACCTATAATGACTTATATATTTATAGGCATATGTTTAGCGCTATATATAATTACTGCTTTACAATCAGTAAACGTTATAGAATTAAATCCTAATGTACTTTATAGGAATGGTGCTTTAGTTAATTTTAATATGATGGATAATAATTATTTAGAACTATATAGATTAGTAACTTCAGTATTTTTACATGGAGGTTTACTGCACTTACTTTGTAATTTATATTCTTTATATGTAATAGGACCTCAACTAGAAAGTTTCTTTGGAAAAATAAAATATACTATAATATTTATTGGAAGTGGAGTAATAGGAAATTTACTTTCAATGGCTTTCTTACAAGATACTTATGTATCAGTAGGAGCTAGTGGAGCTATTTTTGGTTTGCTTGGGGCACTACTTTATTTTGGATACCATTATAGAGTATATTTAAGTGGAGTTATAAGGAGTCAAATAATACCTTTAATAATATTAAATTTATCTATAGGATTTATTGCTACTAGTATAAATAATTTAGCTCATATAGGTGGTCTTATTGGTGGAGTTCTTTTATCAATGGCTGTAGGAGTTAAATATAAAAGTACTAAAGCAGATATTATAAATGGAATAATAATGAGTTTAATATTTGTTGCTTTCTTAATTTATATGATATTTTTTAGATAGAATGTAATTATTCTATCTTTTTTCATATACTTTATTGGTGATTAAGTTGAAAAATATAATAATATTATTGATAGTATTGTTATGTGCTGGATGTGGTAAAAAACTTACTTGTGAATATGAACTTGAATACGATGATGTAGAAATAAGCAATACGATTATTTTTAATTTTAAAGATAACACTTATAAACAAACGGATGTAATGATATTTACTGATGAAGAAAGTGCGTCTAATTACTTCAAAGATGTAGAAGAGTTTAAAGAAGAATATAATCTAATACTAGAAAAAAATAAAATAATATCTAATTTAGATGGAGAAATAAAATTGGATGCTACTAAAGAAGAAATAAAAAAACAATATGAAAGTTATAATTATAAATGTAAATAAGATTTTAATAATCTTTTTTTCATATATTATAAAAAACAATCATAACTTTTATTGATAGGAGATGTTTATGAAAAATATAATACCATTTAAAAAAGATGTGATTTTTAAAACTAATTTAAGTGAAATAACTAGTATTTCTTTGGAAAATTCATTAAGTTTAAAAGATGATACTATAAGTGGAGACTTTATAATAAGTGGAGATTATAAAGTAAGTGATAAAAGTACTACAGTAGAACCTTTTGAATTAAATATACCTTTTGAAATAGTATTAGATGATAGATTCGAAACAAAAAAGGCAACTGTAGATATAGATGACTTTTATTATGAAATAGTTAATAATAATGTTTTATCAGTATCAATAGATGTTTTAGTTGATCATTTACAAGAAAAACCTTTAGTAGAAATTGAAGATTTGGTAGATATTACTCCGGTAAGAGTAGTATTAGATAGTGAGGAAGATAATATGGAAAAAGAAAACATATTCGAAAGTGATAGAAGTTCAAAAGAAGAAAATAATTTAATAGAAGAAAAAAGATGTATAGAAGATGAGGATATTCCAGTACAAAACGAAGAATTAGAAGAAAGGATAAATTCTATATTCAGTAATAGTTCATTTGATAATGAGGTATATGTAACTTACAATATATTTATAATAAGAGATGGAGATACGTTAGATAGTATTATGGAAAAATATAATATTACTAAAGAAGAATTAGAAAAATATAACGATTTAAGTAATTTACAATTAGGAGATAAATTAATTATACCTAATAGTTATGAAAGAAATTAGTGACTTATTAAAGAAAAGAGATATAAGAGCTTTAGGTTATAAAAAAAATGGTAATGTTATAATAGCTAATACTAATATAGGTAAAGTAGTTATAAAAAAAAATAAAAATAAGGATTATATTTATAATTATTTAAATACACGTAATTTTAATTATTATCCAGAAATAATAGAAGAACAAGATTATGTAGTATATAAATATGTAGAAGATGTAGATATACCTAAAGAACAAAAAATATTAGATTTAGTAGATTTAGTTTCACTTATGCATAGTAAAACAACTCATTATAAAAGTTTAAGTGAAGATGAATATAAAAAAATTTATGAAGATCTTCATAATAACTTTGAGTATTTATCAGAATATTATAAAGATATTATTTCTATAATAGATGATAAAGTTTTTATGAGCCCAAGTGAATATTTATTAGCTCGAAATATAAGTGCGATATTTAAATCTATTGAGATAGGTAAGAGTTATGTAGAAAATTGGTTAAAAGAAGTAGATGGAATGACTAAAATGAGAATGAGTGTAGTTCACAATAATTTAGATTTGTCCCACTATATTAGAAATAGTTATGATTATTTAGTTAGTTGGGATAAATCTAAAATAGATATTCCAGTATTTGACTTGTATAATTTATATAATAATCATTTTTTAGATTTTGATTTTTTTGAAATATTAAAAAGATATGAGCAAACATATCCTTTAAAGAAGTATGAATTAGAGCTGTTCTTTATACTTATAACTATGCCATCTAAAATAGAGTTTAATGATACTGAGTTTAATATGTGTATAAAAATAAGCAATGAAATAGATAAATTATATAAAAGTAATATATTAATAGAGGAATATAAGAAACTTAGTAATACATAAATATTATTAAAAACTGTTAATGATTAACGGTTTTTTTATGTACTTTTTGTGAAAATTAAAAATTTTTATGTAAAAAAAAAGGAAATTTAAAAGTTTTGTAGAATGATATATGTGAGGAGGTGATAATGTGAAGAAATATCCGATAGTATTACAAGATGAAATTAAAGATTGTGGAGTATCATGTATCCAAATGATAATCAAATATTATGGTGGATATGTAAAAAAATCTAATTTGCTTGAAATGACAAAAACTAGTAAGAAGGGTACAACTGCTTTTAATATTAAAGATACTTTAATAAATTTAGGATTTGATGCCAAAGGTATTAAATGTGAATTAAAAGATATAAATAAAGATAATATAGTTTTGCCTTGTATTGCGAGTGTTACAATTGATAATTCTTATAAACATTTCATTGTAATTTATGAGATTAACTTCAAGAAAAAATATTTAGTAATAGGAGATCCTGCAGATAAAGTAAGAAAGATAACTTATAAAGATTTTATAAAAATATTTAATAATGTATTAATAGTCTTTTTCCCTATAAAAACTCTGCCAATAGAGGAAGACTCATCTCAAATAAAATTTATACTTAATTTGTTAAAGCCACATAAAAAAACATTAATTAATATATTTATTCTATCAATTTTTATAACTTCATTTTCAATTATTACATCATTCTACACAGAGTATATGATTAACTCTTTAAGTTTTTATTCAAAAAAATACTTAATATTATTATTTTGTATCTTCTTTTCTATATATATACTCAAAATACTTTCTGATTACTTTAGAAATAAATTATTACTATTTATTAATCAAAAATTAGATCTTGTACTTACTTTAGATGTTTTTGAAAAAATTATTAAACTTCCTTATAGCTATTATCAAAACAGAACTACAGGAGATGTTATATCGAGAATTAATGATCTTGAATCAGTAAGAGATATGATAAGTAAAGTTGCTTTATCTATATTCGTAGATTTGCCTTTAACTATAGTATCTTTAACTGTTCTATACTTTATTAATAAGACTTTATTCATAATAGGTTTAATAATACTTGTACTTTATTTTATAATAATCGTTGTTTTTAGGAGCATATTTAATGATTATATAAAGAAAATACAAACAAAAAAAGGAGAAGCAACATCCCTTATGGTAGAGTCTATTAGTGGATTTGAAACAGTTAAAGGAATGCATATTGAATCTAATATTAAAGATAAATTTGAAAAAAGATATGTTAAATTTTTAAAAGATATTTTTAACTATCAAAATTTATTTTTTATACAAAATTTATTTAAGGAGATAATAGATAGTATCGGTTTTATAGTAATCATTTTAGTAGGTTGTATTTTAGTTATAAGCGGAGAAATGAGTGTTGGAAGGCTCTTAACATTTACTTCACTTTTAGTGTACTTCTTAGAACCTATAAAAAGCATTATTAATTTAGATAATATGATAAAGGAAGCAAAAAATGCATTAAAAAGAGTTCTAGATATTGTAAGTTATGAACAAACAAAAGATGGATTAGTAAGGGATTTTAAAAATGGAGAAATAGAATTTAAAAATTTAGACTTTTCATTTAATGATAGAGATTATATTTTGAAAAATATAAATCTAAAAATAAAAGAAGGTTCTAAAGTAATGGTTATAGGTAAGAGTGGTAGTGGTAAGAGTACTTTATTTAAAATACTTATGAGGTTCTATAAATTAAAAAACAATAAAGTATTTATAAATAATATAGATTTAAATAGTTATTATCTTAATACATTAAATAATAATATTTTATATTTAGGTCAAAATGAAATATTGTTCAATGATACTTTATACAATAATTTAGTTTTTGATAATAGTAATAGTTCTAATTTTTTTGATGTGTGTAGGATGTGTTATGTGGATAAAATTATGGATTCTAATTTAGGATATAATATGATGATAGAAGAAAATGGATTTAATTTATCAGGCGGAGAAAAACAAAGAATTATGCTTGCTAGAACGCTGCTTAAAAATTTTAATATTCTCATAATTGATGAAGGATTAAGTCAAGTAGATGTTAATATGGAAAGAAAAATATTAAAAAATATTTTTGAATATTACAAAGATAAAACTATTATAGTTATATCTCACAGATTAGATAATTTAGATTTATTTGATAGTTTGGTAAAAATAGAAAAAGGAGTTGTATGTAATGTATGTAAAAACGGATAAATTAGATATTTATAATGATTCGGCAATAATATTAGATAAGAAGATTCCCAAAAAAATAATTTCTTGGATTACAATATTAATTATATTAATGATATTATTTGTTGTGTTTTCTTTTGTACCTTTTAATATATATAAAACTTTTGTAGGTTATATATATATCGAGGACAATAATTCATATGTAGTTTTATCTATTAATGAAAGTGATTTTCCCATAAATAAAAATAATAAACTATATATACAAAATAAAAAATATGATTATGAAGTTGTAATGATACAAGAAGATAAACTAGTACTAAACATAAATCTAGATGATAATTTAAAGATACAAGACAACCAAGTACTATTAAACATATTAAAAAATAGAACTACATTATTTGAAATAATAAAAAATAAAATAAAGAGAGGATTTGGTGTATGAAAAATTTAAATGATAAAGAACTTATGGATGTTAATGGTGGAGGAGTTAGTATAGGAGCAATTGTTGGTATAGCAGCTGGTATAACTTTTATAGTAGGATTAATAGATGGTTTGTTTAGACCACTTAAATGTAATTAGGAGGTATTATGAAAGAATTAAGTAATAGAGAGCTTATGAATATAGAAGGTGGAGCTAATTGGCTTACTGCTAGTTTCCTTAATGCAGCATCACGTGCTATTGAAACTGTAATGGATATCGGTAGAAGTTTAGGCTCTGCTATAAGAAGAGCTTTTAGTGGTAAAGTTTGCCCTGTTTAAAAATAAAGTTGTACAAGCTATACTATTAATAATGACTATACCTTTATGGTTAACAATAATAAATTATATATTTTCCTTTTTAATTCAAGCAGGAAGAATAGTAGGAACACTTATAAGAATTATTGCTGACGGAAGCATTTGTTTAATTTGAGAGATGAAAGTCTCTCTTTTTAATAGAAAAAAGAAATCAAATGAGAGAAGAAAATTCTAAAATATATAGAACAGATCGAGATGGAAGTATTATGTTTAAGATTAAAAATAAAAACAAGTGTACCATAGAAAGGAGTAGATATGAATGAAAAATGAAATTATAGCAGTTGAAGATATTGAAACAAGTGAATTGTTTGATATTATTAAAAAACTAATAGAGCAAAGTAAAAATAGAATATATAAGACAGTAAATACTGAAATGATTAATTTATATTGGAATATAGGAAAAATGATTGTTGAAAAACAAGAAGGACATAATAGGGCAAAATATGGAGATTATCTTATTGAAAGTTTATCAAATCAATTGACTAATGAATTTGGAAAAGGTTTTTCGACAAGAAACTTAAAGAGAATGAGAAAACTATATTTGTATTATCCAAAAAGGACAACATTGTTGTCCCAATTGACATGGTCTCATTATTTAGAATTGATAAAAATAGATGATGAGTCAAAAAGAAATTTTTATATGAATGAATGTATTAATTCAAATTGGAATGTTCGAGAACTTCAAAGGCAAAGAACAACTTTACTATATGAAAGAATCGCAAATTTTAAAGACCAATCTAAGTTGTTAGAATTGTCTACAAAAGGTCATAAGGTTTATGAAAATAGGGATATTATTAAAGATCCTTTTGTACTTGAATTTTTGGATATAAAAGAAAATACAAATTATTTAGAAAGTGACTTAGAGAAAAATATTTTAGAACATCTAAAGGAATTCTTATTAGAACTGGGTAAAGGCTTTACATTTGTAGGAAATCAAGTAAGAATTACAATAGATACAGATCATTTTTATCCTGATTTGATATTTTATAATAGAATACTTAATTGTTTTGTTATCATTGATTTAAAAATTGGAAAAGTAACTCATAAAGATATTGGACAAATGCAAATGTATGTTAATTATTATGATAGAGAAATAAAACAAGAAACTGAAAATAAAACAATAGGTATATTGCTTTCTACAGATAAAAATGAAACAGTAGTTAAATATACTTTGCCAGAAGAAAATAAAACGATTTTTTCTTCAGAATTTAGATTAACGATACCAAGTGAAAAAGATTTTATCGACGTTATTGAAAATGAAAAGAAAAATATGGAGTTAGTATGATGTAATTAATATAGGATATGATATGATGACAAACGAAGAATTAGAAATTGCTAAAGTAGGTTGGAATGTAGCTAAAGACAATCTTGAATATAATTTATAAGAAAAAATAGTAACTAGAAATAACAAAATAGGCTTTATTTATCTATAAGATTAAAAAAATAAATAAAAATAATGAAGATTTAGTTAAAAATGCTTGAAAAATAAAAGTTTTTCTTGTATATTTTAAAAATAGGTGCTATAATACTGATAGATTTGTGAAAGGAGGGATTATATGTCAAAGGTAATAGTAAGAAATGGTAATGTTGATGGTGCTTTGCGTACTATGAAACAAAAAAATGCAAGAGACGGCCTCCTAAAAAAAGTTAGAGAAAGACAAGAAGGTTATAAAAAACCTGGAGTAAAACGTAGAGAGAAAAAAGAAGAAGGCATCAAAAACTCTAGAAAGAGACAAAGAGAAAATTATTAAGAGAGTGATAAGATGTATCGCTCTTTAATTTTAGAAAGGGATTTTTATGAAACAAAAATTATTAAATGATTTAGTTGCTGCTATGAAAAATCAGGATAAAGAAACTTTAAGTGTTCTTAGAATGGTTAAAGGTGCTATTCAATTAGAAGAAATAAATAAAAAAAGTGAATTAACTGATGATGATTTTGTAGGTGTAGTAAGTAAACAAATTAAAACTAGAAAAGAATCAATTGCTGAGTTTGAAAAAGCAGGTAGAACTGATTTAGTTGAACAAACAACTAAAGAAATAGAAATATTAAATAAATATATGCCTGAACAATTAAGTGAAGAGGAAATATTGAAAGTAATTGATGAAGCATTTGATACAGTTAATCCACAAGCTCAATCTGATATGGGAAAATTAATGGGATTTGTAACTCCTAAATTAAAAGGTAAAGCAGATATGAGTTTTGTAAGTAAAACTATAAAAGAGAAATTAGCTAATTTATAGAAAAATAGTGAATAGAGGGAGAATTTATGAAAATATTATGTGTTAATGCAGGTAGTTCATCATTAAAATTTCAAGTAAATGAAATGCCTGAAGAAAAAGTTTTAATCAATGGTTATATTGAAAAAATAGGGGCAGAAGATTGTTTTTGGACAGTTAAAGTTAACGGACAAAAAATAAAAAATGCAAGACCTTTAAAAAATCATTCTGAAGCTGTAGAAGTTTTAATAGAAGAATTATTAAATAATAAAGTTGTTGAGTCTTTAGATGAAATCAAAGGTGTAGGACATCGTGTACTTCATGGTGGTGAAAAATATTCTGATTCTGTATTAATTACAGATGAAGTTATTAAAAATATAAATGATTTAATAAAATTAGGTCCTCTACATCTTCCAGGAAATTTAGCTGGAATTACAGCAATGCAAAATGCATTACCTAACGTACCTATGGTTGCTGTATATGATACTGCTTTCCATCAAACAATGCCAAAACAATCATTTATATATCCAGTACCAATGGAATGGTATACAAAATATGGTGTTAGAAAATATGGTTTTCACGGAACAAGTCATAAATATATAACTAATACAATGCAAGAAAAATTAGGAAAAGAAAATGTAAATTTAATTATTTGCCATATTGGTAGTGGATCTAGTATAGCTTGCATTAAAGAAGGTAAATGTTATGATACAACAATGGGAATAACTCCTTTAGATGGCCTTATGATGGGAACACGTAGTGGTGCTATTGATCCATCAATAATTGAATATGTATGCAAAGAATCTGGAATGGATGTAGTAGAAGTTACAAATGTTTTAAATAAGAAGAGTGGTTTCTTAGGAGTTTGCGGTCAAGCTGATTGTCGTGATGTAGAAAACTTAATGGCTAATGGTGATGAAAATGCAAAACTTGCTTATGAAATGTATACTGATAGAGTTGCTAAATATGTAGCTGAATATTATATTAAATTAGATGGTAAAGTAGACGCGATAGTATTTACTGCAGGAGTAGGAGAAAACGGCCCTATGTTTAGAAGTCTAGTATTAAGAAAATTAAATGCTCTTGGTATATATGAAAATAAAGAAAACAATAGTAAAATTGCAGGATACTTAGAAAAATCAGAAGGAATAATTAGTAGTGATGATTCTAAAGTAGATGTATATGTATTACCAACTAATGAAGAAATAATGATAGTAAGAGATACTTATAAATTAATAAGTGAATAAAAATTATTAAATACGTTAAAAGCATAAAAAATGCTTTTTTCTTTTAAAAAAATGTTGTATAATTATTATAGATTGTAGGTGACATATGAATACATTTAAACAAATTTATAAATTAATAAAAAAATATAATAAAATAGTAATTGCTAGACATATAGGTGCAGATCCAGATGCATTAGGCAGTACATTAGGATTAAAAGAAGTAATTCTAAATACATTTCCAAAAAAGCAAGTATATGTAGTAGGTACTCCAGCTGCTAAACATAAATATATAGGAATACTTGATAAGTTTAATGAAAATATGTATGAAGATTCTTTATTAATAGTATTAGATACTCCTAATGCTATTAGAATAGATGGAGTAGATATAAATAAGTTTGAATATAAAATAAAAATAGATCATCATCCATTTATAGAAAAGTTTGCTGATATAGAACTTATAGATGAAACATCTAGTAGTGCTTCACAATTGGTTGTAGAATTAGTAGTAAACACTAAGTTAAAAATAAATAAAGAAGCAGCAGAAAAATTATTTATAGGTATAGTAGGGGATACTAATAGATTTATGTATTACTATACAACACCAAAAACATTTGAATTAGTATCTTATATGATTAAAGAAACTAATTTAGAATTTACTAATTTATATGAAAATATGTATATAAGATCATTACATGATTTAAGATTCCAAAGTTATGTTATAAATAATTTAACTCTTACTGATGAAGGTTTTGGTTATATAAGATTAGAACAAGATATATTAGATGAATATGGAATAGATGCAGCAACTGCCACAAATGTAGTAAATGGATTAACTTATATTGAAGATATGTATGCATGGGCTATATTTGCCTATGATAAATCTAATGATAATATAAGAGGATCTATTAGATCTAGAGGTCCTATTATAAATGATATAGCTTCCAATTATAATGGTGGTGGACATATTTATGCATCAGGAATTAGAGTAAAAGATTTTGAAACAATAGATTTATTAATAAATGATTTAAATGAAGTTTGTAAAGAATATAAAGAAAAAAAGAATATTTAGAGGTGGGTATGAAAAACAAAGGTTTTACATTAATTGAAGTGTTAGGGGTAGTTATTTTAATCGCACTACTTTTACTTATAGTTTTTCCAAATATAATTAATTTTATAAAAAAATCTTCAGATGAACAAGATAGATTAACTAAAGAATTAATATTTAGTGCTGCAGATTCATATATAAAGGATCATATAAATAATTTTCCTAAAGTAGATGGAATAGAAGATGGAATAAAATATGCAATAGAATTAAAAGATTTAGTAGATGAAGGACTTTTAGTGTCTCCAATAAAATATTCTGATAGTGAAGATATAACAAATGACAAGTGTGTTCAAGTTACTTATGAAAATAATAAATATGAAAAAAAATTAGAAGACGAATGTAAGTCACAATGTGTTTTGACTAGAAAAAAAGATGCATCCCTTTATACAAAATATGGTTATTTTGCTATTGTAGGGGATGTTGTAACTTGTGGAACAGAAGAATTTTATGTTATAGGAATGCAGGACTCATCTAAAAAATCAGAATTGTATAATGGTGTAAGTATTCCTTCAAAGCATGGAAGTACTTTTACGTCACCATTTCCAATATTTGAATCAGATTTAAACAATTCAAAAAAATTAGCTTTATTATCTAAGTATAATTTAGATGTAGGATATATTTATTATGATACTCCAGATGAAAAAAAAGTTACAGACATAGAACTTTTAAATAGACCTACATATGGGCTTCAACATTATAAATCAGTAGGTTATACTTATGGTGAAAATATTCATCATGGATTAATTGAATTTTCAAAACCATTAGGTGGAGATGGCGGTAATTCATATTGGTATCCAGAAGAGAATAGTTCTTGTTATAACGAAACTCAAATTTTTAGGAATTGTTTAAATAATATAGATAAAACAGAATTAACAGACGAAGAAATAGAAACTCTTAATGGAAAAGTTTTTTCTCCAGTTAGTAAAACAGAGATAATTAAGTGCGATAGTGATAAGTGCTACAGATATACTACTAGTGAAAATCAAAATTTTTGTTATGTTTATGGAGAATTTAAATATGGAGGTCAAGATTATAATAATCTATACCCACATGTAGTAGCATATGAAGAATATTTAAAAGAAACTTTAAATATAAAAAGTGCTAGTGCAACAATAATGAGTTATGAACAAGCTTATGATTTAAAAGCAATTACTGGAATACAAAATGATTTTCATGGTGTTTCTACTTGGTTGCACCTTACGACTTTTTGGCTTGGCACAGCTATTAATAATACAGATATTCTAGGAGTATCTAGTGGAGGTTCATTGTCTTGGGATGGAGGAGCATATTTAGATGTAGAAAATATTGAAGGAAATGGCGCGCTGACTAGTGGAATTCGTCCTGTTATAACAATATCAAAAGAAGATATTGTTGTACAACAAGAAACTTAAGATGTAGGCTTATGAAAGTAAGTCTACTTTTTTTATTGTAAATATAAGATTCTAAAATTATAAACTATTTATATTTAGTAGATTTAATAGTAAAAATATGGTAAAATTAATGTGGTGACACTATGAAAAAGACTATTAGAGATTTTGATTTAAATAATAAAAAAGTAATAATTAGGGTAGATTTTAATGTACCTGTTAAAGATAATAAAATATTAGATGATAATAGAATAGTTATGAGTCTAAAAACTATTAATTATGCATTGGATAAAGGTGCTAAAGTAATTTTAATGAGTCATTTAGGTAGAATTAAAGAAGAAAAAGATAAAGAGAAAAATTCTTTAGAAATAGTTGCTAAAAGACTTAGTGAATTATTAAATAGAGAAGTTAAATTTATAAATAATACTAGAGGTAAAGAGTTAGAACAAGCTATTAATAATTTGAATTTTGGAGAAGTATTACTTATGCAAAATACAAGATTCGAAGATTTAGATGGCAAAAAAGAATCTAGTAATGATTTAGAGTTAGGTAAATATTGGTCATCTTTAGGAGATATATTTATTAATGATGCTTTTGGTACTTCTCATAGAAGTCATGCATCTAATGTAGGTATTGCAAGTAATTTAGAAAGTGGTATAGGTTTTCTAATAGAAGAAGAAATAGAGAAATTGAAACTTGCTACAGATAATCCAGAAAAACCATTTGCTGTTATACTTGGTGGAGCTAAAGTAAGTGATAAAATAGGTGTTATAAAGAATTTAGTAGATATTTGTGATTATATATTAATAGGTGGGGGAATGGTATATACATTCTTGAAGTCTATTGGATATAATATAGGCAATTCTTTATTAGATAGTGATTCTTTAGAATTTTGTAAAGAAATGTTAGCTAAATATAATGATAAAATTATATTACCGGTAGATTCTATAGTATCAAAAGAATTTGACAAAGATATTACTTTAAAGAATAATGATTGTTTTGATGATGATGACATTGGTTTGGATATAGGACAAAAGTCTATAGAAATATTTAAAAATAAATTAAAAGACTGTAATACAGTTATATGGAATGGACCTCTAGGATATTCAGAGATAGAAAAATATTCTAACGGTACTAAAGAAATATTAAAATATTTAAGTGATAAAGATAAGATAGTTATAATAGGTGGTGGTGATACTGCATCTGCTGCTATTAATTTTGGATATAAAGGGGCATTCACACATATTTCAACAGGAGGAGGAGCATCTTTAGAATTATTAGAAGGTAAAAAATTACCTGGAATAGAAATAATAGATGAAAAGTAGTATGAAAAAGAAATTAAATATTATTATATTAATAATTATAACTATTATAGTTTTATTCTTTTCTTTAAAAGATAATTTTAAAGAAACAGTAACACAAATATTTACCATGAATGTGTGGTATTTGTTAGTAGCATTCTTTTTATTAATTCTATATTGGATATTAAGAACTTATCCTATATATAGTTTTTGTAAAAAAATTAATAAAAAATTTAAATATTTATCAGCATTCCAACTTACTTTAAGGACACAATTTTTTAATGCAGTAACACCTTTTGCTACAGGTGGACAACCATATCAAATATATTTTTTGAAGACTGTTGGTATTGATTATGCATCATCTACTAGTGTAGTTATACAAAATTTTATAGTTTATCAAATTGCTTTAGTAATTCTAGGTATTTTAGCTTTAATAGCTAATAAATTATTTAATATATTTAGTAATTTTGAATTACTTCAAAATTTAATAGCTTTAGGATTTATAATAAATGCATTAGTTATTATAATTATGTTTGTTGTAGCTTTTTCAAAAAAATTAAACAAATTTTTTATAAGTATTGGAATAAATATATTAACTAAATTAAGAATAGTAAAAGATAGAGAAAAGAAATTAAAAGAATGGGATGAATACATAAATAAATTTAATGAATGTGCCAATATTCTTTTGAAGGATAAAAAAACTTTTATATTAAATATTTTGTGTAATTTTGTTGCACTTTCTTGTCTTTATTTAATACCACTATTTATTTTATATTCAATGGGTAATTTTAATGCGTTTAGTGCTGGAGTTTCAATAGTTACATGTGCCTATATAATGATTATAGGGTCATTTGTACCTATTCCAGGAGCAACCGGAGGACTTGAATTTGGGTTTGTTCAATTTTTTGGTAATTTTATTACAGGAAGTAAGTTATCCGCTATGATGCTAGTATGGAGATTTATAACATACTATTTTGGAATGATAGTGGGTGCTATAGCTTTAAATATTAAGAAGGTGAAATAATGAGAATAGGTATATTTACAGATACATATCCTCCTTTTATAAACGGAGTGTCTACAAGTATACAAATGCTTGAGAATGCTTTAATAAAAAAAGGTCATAAAGTATTTATAGTTACAGTAAATCCTGAAGATATGACTTATAAATTAGATAAAAATGAAAGAGTACTTAGAATACCAGGAATACCTATAGGTATATATGATTATAGATTAACAACTCTTTATCCAATAAAAGCAGTTAATATAATAAAAGAGTGGAATTTAGATATTATTCATACTCATACTGAATTTGGTATAGGAACGTTTGCTAGGGTAATTGGTAAACAATTCGATATTCCTGTTGTTCACACATATCACACTATGTATGAAGATTATGTACACTATATAACAAAAGGATATTTTGATGGACCTAGCAAAAAAATAGTAGAATACTTGACTAAGTTTTATTGTGATAAAACAATAGAAGAATTAATTGTTCCCACTAAGAAAACTTATGATTTATTTAAAGAAAAATATAAGTATGATAGGAATGTGCACATAATTCCAACTGGAATTGAAATAGAAAGATTTTATAAAGAAAAAATAGAATTAAATAAAATAAATAATAAAAAAACAGAATTAGGAATTACAAGTGACGATGTAGTAGTTTTATTTGTAGGAAGAGTTGCTTCTGAAAAGAATGTAGAATTTTTAATAAATAATCATTCACAATTAATTAAGAAAAACAAGAACGCTAAATTGTTAATAGTTGGTGATGGTCCTGATTTAGAAAAATATAAGAAGTTAGCTAAGAAACAAAAAATAGAAGAAAATATTATATTTACAGGTAAAGTACCATGGAATGATATTCCTATATATTACAATATAGCTGATATATTTGTAACCGCTTCAAATACAGAAACTCAAGGTTTAACTGTAATAGAAGCAATGGCTGCATCTGTACCAGTAGTTGCTTTGGATGATGAAAGTTTTAGAAATACAGTAATTGATGGATTGACAGGTTACTTATTTAAAAATAAAAAAGAATATATAAATAGAATGATTGAGTTAATTGGCGATAAAGAAAAAAGATTAAGTATGGGAAACCAAGGTAGAATTAATTCTGAAACATATTCATCTAAATATTTTGCTGAAAGAGTACTACATGTTTATAAAACAGCTTTAAAAGGAAGGACTCTAAAAAAAGATAAGACATTCTTTAGTAGAGTAAAGAATATTGTTAAAAGAGGTTTTCATGGAAAATAAATTAATAATTGGAAATATTAAAATGAACATGAAGTTTGGAGAACTAGCCAATTATATAGAACATTTTAAAAATATAAACAATAAAAATGTAGTTGTATGTCCAAGTTATATCTATATTCCTTATTTTTTGAATTATAATTTTAGTGTAGGTAGTCAAAACGTATGTGCTTATGAAGATGGAGGTTATACAGGAGAAGTATCTGCTAGGCAACTTGCTAGTATAGGTGTTGAATATGCTATAGTAGGCCATAGTGAAAGAAGAATTAAATTAAATGAAAGTAATACAGAAATAAATAAAAAAGTAAAAAATTGCTTAGAATCTAAGTTAAAAGTAATTCTTTGTATAGGTGAAACTTTAGAAGAGTCTAAATTATTAAAGAAAGATCAGGTATTAAAAAGACAAATAAGAGACGCTTTATTTGACATAAAAGATTTATCTAATGTGATAATAGCTTATGAACCTGTATGGAGTATAGGTACTAATAAAATACCAAATAATGATGAACTTATAAATACTATAAAATATATAAAAGAATTAGTTAAAGATTTGTATAAAAATGATATAAAAGTTATATACGGTGGAAGTATAAATGAAAGGAATATAGATAAATTAAAAGAAATAAAAAAGTTAGATGGATTTTTAATAGGTTCTGCTAGTATAAATCCATTAAAAT
Source organism: Bacillota bacterium (assembly GCA_015059155.1). Classification (GTDB taxonomy): domain Bacteria; phylum Bacillota_I; class Bacilli_A; order RF39; family UBA660; genus UMGS1613. The sequence continues at coordinate 26,125 of SVAX01000009.1, forward strand.
TTATAGAAATAATTGAAAAAATAGCTTAAACATTTTTTGATAATAATCGACAAAAGTAGACAAAACTAGCTAAAATAAACTCTAGAAGCTTTATGATGTATGTTGTATAATTATTATAGAAAAGGAAGATGATTATGAACAAAATAAAGGTTCTTATGATAGACGACAATGTGCAGTTAATAGAAGCAGTAAAGGAGTATTTTAAAAGTAGTAAATTAATTGAAATAGTAGCACAAGCTAATGATGGAGTAGAGGGTATTAAAAAGATAGAAAGTGAAATTTATGATGTAATAGTACTTGATTTAATAATGCCTAAAAAAGATGGTTTATATGTTCTTGATGAAATGAAAAAGAGAAATATAAGTAAAAAAGTCATAGTAGCTACTAGTTATAATACAGCTGAAGTAATTAGAGAAGTATCAGATTATGGAGTGAATTATTATATACTAAAACCTTTTGATTTTGATGATTTAGAAAAAAGAATTCTAGATTGTTGTAATAAGAAAAAGGAAGGTAAGAATATAGATTTACACTATAATAATCTTCAAATTAGTATAACTAAAATATTACACGAATTAGGTATACCATCACATATAAAAGGATATCAATATATAAGAGATGGTGTAAGTTTAATATTTGATAACCCAGAAATGATAGGTGGAATAACTAAAGAGTTATATCCAGAACTAGCTAATAAATTTGATACTACTGTATCGCGTGTTGAAAGAGCAATTAGACATGCTATAGAAGTTAGTTGGAATAGAGGTAATTGGGATTTAATGGAAGAAATATTTGGAAATAGTGTAGATATAGATAGAGCTAAACCAACTAATTCAGAGTTTATAGTTACAGTTGCTGATAAATTAAGATTAGATTATCATAAAGTTAGATAAACTCTAACTTTTTAATTTTACTTGAATTATATAAATATTGTAGAAAAAAATAAAATGATGTGTTATACTTAATTAAGATAGATAATAGTGTAGGAGTGATAATTCATGAAAAATAAAGGATTTACATTAATAGAATTATTAGGTGTAATTATTTTACTTACTTTACTTATTATAATTGTATATCCAAACATAATTGATTCTGTTAAAAATTCTTCTGAAAAAACAGATGAATTGACTCTTAGAATGATATATGATGCAGCTGATTTATATGTATCAAATAATAAAAAGCAATTTACTGGTACATATAATGGTAAATATATAATTGACTTACAAGATTTAGTAGATGCTGATATTTTATCTTCTCCTATAAAATTATCTGATAGTGATGATATAACAAATGATAAGTGTGTTCAAGTTACTTATAGTTATGAAGATGGATATAAATATGAATTGAGAGATAATGGAGAATGTGAGGGACCTTCATATTCAATTACATACAATCTTAAAAATGTAGAAATTGATAATAGCTTAGAAACTATACAAGAAAAAGAAAGGTATATCGCTACATTAACATTAAAAACAGGTTATAAAGATTATATATTGGATGTTAAAGTTATAATGGGAAATGAAGATATAACACAAACAGTATATGATAATGGCGAAATAAACATAGAAAATGTAACTGGCAATATAGAAATAACTGCAGTTGCAGCAGAATCTTATTTTGCTGCTGATACTTGGGATGAAATAGCTGAAAATGTTAAAAATGGAAATACAAATAATTATCACGTTGGAGATGAAAAGGAAGTAACGTTAGATGATTTAGGAACACATACGGTACGAATTGCAAATATGTCTACACCTAGTGAATGTAATCAAGTTGGTTTTTCGCAAACAGCATGTGGATTTGTAATAGAATTTGTTGGAATAATATCAATGAAACAAATGAATTCAACACAAACAAGTTCAGGTGGATGGTCCAAGAGTATTTTGCATGATTATGTAACAGGTGAAACTGACTCAATATATAATGCATTACCTGATGATTTAAAATCAAATATAATAGATACTTATGTAGTATCAGGGTCTAATTCTAATTACAATAGCGCTGTTTATGATGAAATAGAAAATGAAAAATTATATTTACTATCAAGCTATGAAATATATGGGAAAAAATTTGATAATACAACTGGTAGTTACTGGGCTGGCCAGGATTCATTAAATGGCTCTAGAACAAGACAATTAGATTATTATAATTGTAGTAGTCAAAATAATTGTAATCAAGCTATAAAGAAGTCTAATACAGGAGCAGTTGCTTGGTGGTTACGTTCTTCTTTAATGTCAACTGCTCTTGCATCTTTTAATGGAATTAATGAACTTGGTACTTTTTATGGTTATAAAGCAAATTCAAATTTAGGAGTATCTCCAGCCTTTAGAATTGGATAATATTAAAAAATGGACATGTTTAAAAAATTTAGACATGTTTTTTTCTTTATATTTAAATGTAAAAAAATACTAAATTGTGTTATACTATAATTGGTGGTAGTGTGAAAAAAATAAAGAAAAGTAAGAAAAAGTTTAAATATTTAATTTTTATAATATTAATAGGGATTATTGTTTCTGTAATACTTTTAGATAAAGAAGAAATAAAAGAAACTACAAATAAAAATTATATTTCTAGTGAAGTATCTGATGTTATTTTATATGATTTAGAATATAAAGAATCTATTAAAATAAATAGAGGAGAAGAAGTAGATGTATATAAATTTAAAGAAAAAAGAGAAGATAATGTATATGTAAAAATTAAATATAAAGATGAATTTTATATGGTTAATGAAAATAATTTAACTGATAATATAGAGAATATTATTCAAGAAAAAGAGATGTTTGTTAGAACTAATTTAACTGTATATAAAGATGATAATTCATCTAAAATATTATCATATATAAAAAAAGGTGAAAGATTAGAAATATTAGGTTATGATAAGATAGAAAATGGTGTTGTTAACAAGTATAAGATTAAATATAATGATATAGAAGGTTATGTATATAGTAAGTATTTAGTTTTATCAGAAGAAGAGAGTAAGAAAGTATATGAAGAAAATGGTGTACAAGAATATATGGCTAAGATGGGTAATTCTTTAGGTGGAGGAACTGCTACTAACTTAGACTATTATCCTTATGAGAAAGCAAGTTTTGAAGATAATGTAATGCCTAAAGAGGTTAGAAGCTTATATATTAATAGTGGAGCTATAAAAAATATAGATGAGTATATAGAATTTGCTAAAGAAAATAATATTAATGCTTTTGTTATTGATATTAAGGATAATACTAGTCCTGCTTATAATTCTCCTATTATGAAAAAGTATTCTAAAACTAATTATGATAAAGCTTTAAATGATTATGAAGATTATAAAGGTTATGTAAAAAAAGCTATAGATGCTGGAATATATGTAATAGGAAGAATAACTGTATTTAAAGATTCTTATTTTGTTACTGATCATAAAGAAGTAGCTATTAAAAGTAGTAATGGAGAACCTTTTAGTCATAATGGATCATATTGGCCGAGTGCTTATAATAGATTTGTATGGGAATTTAATGTAGAACTTGCTAAAGAAGCAGTTACTGAAATAGGGTTTAATGAGATTCAATTTGATTATGTTAGATTTCCAGATAGAACAACTAAATTAGAAAGACAAGGTGTTATAAATTTAGATAATACTTATGATGAAGAAAAAGCACAAGCTTTACAAAATTTTGTTATGTATGCTTGTGATGAAATACATAGTGTTGGTGGATATGTATCGATAGATGTATTTGGTGAGAGTGCTTCTAACTATGTTACAGCTTATGGACAATTTTGGCCTGCTATATCAAATGTAGCAGATGTAATAAGTGGAATGCCTTATCCAGATCATTTTAATCCACATGATTATGGAATTAAAGAAGTAGTATGGACAGTTCCATATAAATTATTAAATGAATGGAGTAAGTATGTTGTATCTAAACAAGAAGTAATTCCAACTCCAGCAGTTGTTAGAACTTGGATTCAAACTTATAATACTACTAAAAGTCCAAGTGTAGTTTATAATGCAGATAAAATATCTGAACAAATACAAGCTTTATATGATAATGGATTAAATGGTGGATATATGACTTGGAATTCTGGCTCAAATCTGGTAAAATATAAAGAAGTTAGTTATGCATTTAGGAAGGTGTACGAATGATTGAAATAGAAAATACAAAATATAAGTTAATAGAAGAATATAAAGATGGTTTTGATGAGGCTGCATTTAAAGAAAAATATACTGAATATTTTGAACCTTACGACTATATAATAGGTGATTGGTCTTATGGTAAACTTAGATTAAAAGGTTTTTGTAATAGACTAAATAAAATATGTAATAAGATAAATGATATTAAATTTAAAGATGATTATATAAAAAATTTATGTAGTTATGAATGTAGATATTTTATTTTAGAAAAGGTAAAAGATTTAAAATCAAATTAAAACAGATAGAGAAACTGTGTAAATATTTATACAGTTTTTATTTTATTATTTTTAAAAATATAGTATAATTATAATGGTGATATTTATGAAAATAATAAAAACTATGGATGGAAATGAGGCATGTGCGACTACTGCATACATGTTTACTGAGCTTGCAGGTATTTATCCAATCACACCTTCAAGTCCTATGGCAGAACACATGGATGAATGGAGTAGCAATGATAGAATTAATATTTTTAATGATAAAGTTAAAGTGGTAGAGATGCAAAGTGAAGCAGGTGCAGCAGGATTTATACATGGGGCTTTACAAAATGGTGTACTTGCGACTACATTTACTGCAAGTCAAGGTTTATTATTAATGATACCTAATATGTATAAAATAGCAGGTGAAATGTTGCCTTGCGTTATGCATGTAGCAGCTCGTAGTTTGTCTACACATGCATTATCGATATTTGGAGACCATCAAGATATATATTCTACAAGAAGTACTGGATTTTGTATGCTTTCATCATCAAGTGTACAAGATTCTGCTTATTTAAGTGGTATAGCTCATTTATCTGCTATTGAAGCAAGTTTACCTTTTATGCATTTTTTTGATGGATTTAGAACAAGCCATGAAATAAATAAAATAGAAATGCTTGAAATGGATGATTATAAAAAATTGATAAATTATGATGCTTTAAATAAATTTAGAAATAGAGGTTTAAATCCTAATAATCCTAATACACGTGGTACTGCACAAAATGATGATATTTATTTTCAAGCTACTGAGGTAAGAAATGTTTTTTATGATAAAGTACCTGACATAGTAAATAGTTATATGGAAAAAATAAACAATATAGCTGGAACTACTTATAAACCATTTAATTATTATGGAAGTAAAGTTGCTAAAAAAGTAATAGTAGCTATGGGATCAGTATGTGAAACAATAAAAGAAGTTATTGATAATACAAAAGAAGAAATAGGTTTAATAGAAGTTCATTTATATAGACCGTTTAGTACTAAATATTTATTAAATGTATTACCAGAATCTGTAGAAAAGATTGCAGTACTTGATAGAACTAAAGAATTTGGATCTAATGGGGAACCTTTATATTTAGATATAGTATCTAGTTTAAAGGATAAAAATATAACTATTGTAGGTGGTAGATATGGTTTATCTAGCAAGAATACAACACCTTCAGGGATTAAAGCTGTTTATGATATGTTAGATAATCCAAAGAACAATTTTACTATAGGCATAGTGGATGATGTTACTAATTTAAGTCTAGAATTAAAAGATTTTAATATAAAAACAAGTAAAGAAATACTTATATATGGATATGGTTCTGATGGAATGGTAAGTGCTTCTAAATCTATAATAAAGTTAATAGGCGATAATACTGATAATTATGTACAAGGATATTTCCAATATGATTCTAAAAAGAGTGGTGGAGTAACTACTTCGCATCTTAGAATTAGTGAAAATAAAATAAGAAGTACTTATTATGTAGAAAATCCTGATATAGTAGTAGTATCTAAAGATAGTTATTTTAGTGAATTTGAATTACTTAATAAAATAAGTGAAAATTCTATAATGATTATTAATACTAGAAAAAATGAAGAAGAATTAAAGGATGCTTTTAGTGACAAATTAAAAAATTTACTAATTAAAAATAATACTAAAATATATACTTTAAATGCTTATGATATAGCAAGCAAATTAGGTTTAGGCAATAAAATTAGTATGATTATGGAATGCGCTATTATATATTTGACTAATTTAATTGATTATGAGTTTGCTAAACAGGAATTAATTAAATATATAAAAGATAGATTTAGTAAAAAAGGTGAAGAGATAGTAAATGCTAATATAAATGCATTGGATATGACTGAATCAAGTATTAAAGAAATAAAACTTGACACAAGTATTAGTGAAGTAGAAAATAGACATATGGATTTATATGAAGCTATGTTTAAAAGAGAAGGTAATAGTTTGCCTGTTTCTGCATTCCTCTCTATGCCAAGTGGTATATTTAAATCTGGAACTACTAAATTAGAAGAAAAATATATAAGTGAATTAGTTCCTCATTATATAGATGAAAATTGTATAGAGTGTAATCAATGTGCATTTGTTTGTCCTCATTCAGTAATTAGACCTTATTTACTTAGTGAAGAAGAGTATAATAAAGCTCCTGAACAAGTTAGAAATAGGTGCAAAAAAGCTATGGGTTTAGAAGGTTATTATTTTACTGTTGGTATTTGTATTAAGAATTGTACAGGATGCGGACTTTGTATTAAAACATGTCCTGGAATGAAGGGTGAAAAAGCACTAACTTTTAAATCTTTAAACGATGAAATAAAAAACAAAGAACAAGAAATATTTGATTATTTAGATAATAACATAACGAATAAAAAGAAATTTAATGAATCTACAGTAAAAGGTTTAGAATTTAAAAAGCCAAAGTTTGAATACTGTGGAGCATGTGCTGGATGCGGAGAACCATCTTATATAAAAATACTTACTCAAATGTATGGAGACAATTTAATAATTGCTAATGCTACAGGATGTTCATCCATATATGGAGGGTCAGCACCTGCTACTCCTTATAGTATTCCATGGGCTTCATCATTATTTGAGGATAATGCTGAATATGGATATGGAATGCTTTTAGGTAATAATTTAATTAGAAATAGAATTAAAAATATTATGGAAAGTAATATGGATAATTCTAATAGTGAATTATTTAAAAGTTGGTTAGAAAATTATGATAATTATGAAGTTACAAAAAATGTTTATGATAATTTAACTGATGATATACCTAATGAATTAAAAGAATTGAAAGAATACATACCATCTAGAAATTATTGGTGTATAGGTGGAGATGGATGGGCTTATGATATAGGATTTAGTGGTATTGACCATGTATTAGCTAGTAATGATAATATAAATATATTAGTACTTGATACAGAAGTATATTCTAATACAGGTGGACAGTCTAGTAAGTCAAGTAATATAGGTTCAATTGCTTCATTTACTACAAGTGGTAAAAGAACTAATAAGAAAGATTTAGCTAGAATAGCAATGTCTTATAAAAATGTTTATGTTGCTCAAATATCACTTGGTGCTAATATGATGCAAGTAATTAAAACGTTAAAAGAGGCTAATGATTATCCAGGACCATCTATTGTAATTGCTTATTGTCCTTGTATATCTCATGGTATTAAAGGTGGTATGTGTAATAGTGTGAATATGCAAAAATTAGCTGTTGAATGTGGATACTTTCCAACATTTAGAAGACATCCAATAAATGGATTTACTTTAGATAGTAAGAAAGTCGATTTTGATAAATTTGAAGAGTTCTTGAATTTACAAACTAGATATTCAATGCTTGATAAAGTAAATGGAGAAAATTCAAAAGAGTTATTAAAAGAAAATAAAGAAAATGCTATAGAAAGATACGAATATTATAGTAGTTTACAAAAAGTTGACAATTAGTCAACTTTTTATTATTGAATAAAGAAATAATATACATTTTTAATAAATTCAGAGTTAAGAATAGAAAAACATACAATAGTAGTGTTTTTTATAAGTTGTAATAATACTAAATTTTATATAAAATATAAAAAAACAAAAAAATAGAAAATTATACGATTTTTCTATTTTTTAATGGGTAAAAATACAGTTTTTTAAAAATTACACGTAATTTTTAAATTTTGGTAAAAAAAGTGTTACAAAACAATAAAAACTGTCTTTTGATATATTTTTTGAAGTGTGATAAAAGTATATTGGAAGGAGGTTTTATGAAAAAAATTATATTGATTTTTCTAACTTTATTTATATTTATAACTAATTCAAAAGCACTCTCAAAATTTCATTTAGCAGAAAAAGTACCTGATATGCATATAGAATCCGTAAGTAATGATAATGTTCATAATGGTATACCATTTTTGATAAGAGATGAAGATGAAAATTATGTTTATTGTTTAAATCCGTTTGGAGTCTTGAATACAACTGATTATTATAATGAATATGATTATAATGATTCAATATTTAATTTAACTGATGAACAATTAAATAGAATAAATCTTATTAGCTATTATGGATATGGTTATGGTGATCATACTGATTTAAAGTGGTATGGAGTAACACAATTTCTTATTTGGAAAACATTGGATTTAGATGATATTTATTTCACTGATGAAAATGGTAATAAAATAATTGTTTATGAAGAGGAATTAAAAGAAATAGAAGATTTAGTAAAAAAACATTTAACTTTACCAAATTTTGCTAATAGAACTTTTGAAAATTCTGTTAATACTACATTTAATTTGTCTGATTATAATAATGTTTTTCCGTTTTATGAGGTAAAATCCTCAAATATAGATTTTTATTTTAGAAATAATTATGGTTATGTAACGACGAAAGGTGAAGGTAATTATGAAATTAGTTTTATTAGAAAAAGTCCAATAGAAAGAGATTATCTATTATATTTTTTAAATAATAGTCAATCACTCATATATCCAGGTAGGATTGATGATATAGAATTTAAAGTAAATTTTGTAGTTACTAGTGGTAGTATAACTATTAATAAAATAGATAGTGAAAATGTTGATAGGAAATTTGCTACTTTACAAGGAAGTGTATATGAAATTTATAGGGATAATGAATTAATAACTACTGTTGAGACAAATAAAGATGGTGTTGCTTATGTTGATAATCTTGCTTGGGGTAGAACTTATTATATAAAAGAAAAAATTCCAAGTAATGGTTATAAATTAGATAGTAATACATATGAAATAGTTTTATCAAGAATTAATAAGAACGGTATTGTTAATTCATATGGAGAAGTGATAGAGGGAAATTTAATAATAAATAAATATTATGGTAAAGAAAATGATTATAAATTAGAAGATGGTGCGACATTTGAAATATATGATGTAAATGATAATCTAATGGGTGTTTATGAAACAGAAAATGGAAAAATAAATATTAAGTTAGAATATGGCGAGTACTATGGTATTCAAACAAAAGGGATATCTGGATATAATTTAGTAGATAAATTTGATATATCTATTAGTGAAGAAAAAGATTATATTATTGATTTATATAGTGAAAAAAATCAAGAAGAAATTCTTATAGTAGAAGTTCCAGATACAGGAAAAATTGATTATTATAAATTTATTTCTATTATATTTATAATAGTAGGTTTAATATTAGTTATAAAATCAATAAAAAAGACTACTCATTAGTAGTCTTTTTAACGTCGTTTATGATTGGTAGTATTATAGGATATCTACCAGTTTTTTCATGTATGAATGAAGCAAGATTAGTTATTAAATCATTTTTTATATCATTAAATATACAATTAACTTTTAATTTATTGTTTACTATAGTATTTGCTTCATTTTCTATTTCTTTTATCAAATCTAAATTATCTTGAATAAGTACAAAACCTCTTGAAGTTATATTTGTAGGCATAACTAATTTTCTACTTGCAGTATCTATATTGGCAATAACAACAACTATACCATCATTAGACATAATTTTTCTTTCTCTCATTACAGCGTTACCAATTTCACCAATACGATTACCATCTACATATACATCACCAGCTTGAATAGGTTTATCTTTTTTTATAACACCTTTTCTAAGTGATAATACGTCTCCATTTTCAAGAATAAATGTATTTTCTTTAGGCATGCCACATTCAATAGCTAAATCAGCATGACTTTTTAGCATTCTGTGTTCTCCATGGAATGGCATAAAGTATTTTGGCTTGATAAGTCTTAGCATTAATTTTAATTCTTCTTTATTACCATGTCCAGATGTGTGTACATCATTAAGTGATGTATTAGTATAAACTTTAACACCTTGTAAATATAATTTATTAATTATTCTAGAAATACTTAAAGCATTTCCAGGTATAGCTGATGAAGAGAAAATAACAACATCATCATCTTGTAATTTAATTTGTCTATGAGAATTATTAGCAATACGTGATAGTGCAGCAAGTGGTTCTCCTTGAGAGCCTGTGCAAAGTAAACATACCTCATTAGGAGGAAGATTATTTGCTTCTTCTGGAGTAACAAATATTTCTTTATGTTTTATGTATCCAGAATTTAAAGATATTTCTATATTATTTTCCATGCTTCTACCAAATATAGCAACTTTTCTATTATTTCTTTTACAAGTATCAATTATATGTTTTAATCTATAAATATTCGAAGCAAAAGTAGCTATTATAATTCTTGAATCATGTTTCATAAATATATGAGATAGGGCAGCATCTACTTTAGATTCACTAACACTCATACCTTCATTAAGTGCATTGGTACTATCACTAAGTAGTAAAGATACACCTTTAGATCCTATACTTGCCATTTTATGAATATTAGCCATAGGTCCGATAGGGGTTAAGTCAAATTTAAAGTCTCCTGTTGTTACTATAGTACCGTTTGGAGTATGAATTATAATTCCATGTGAATCTGGTATAGAGTGAGTTGTTCTAACAAACTCAACTGTCATGTTTTTAAATTTAACTTTAGTATTTTCGTCATATACGTATATATTTTTATAATTAATATTTCTATCTTCTAACTTCTTTCTAATAAGTCCAGCTGCTTGATTAGGACAATATATAGCTGGAATATTAACTGCTTGTAGTAAAAATGGTATACCTCCTATATGATCTTCGTGACCATGAGTTATAAATAGAGCTTTTATTTTACTTTCGTTTTTCTTAAGAAAAGTAAAATCAGGAATAATATAATCTACACCTGGAAGTTCATCTGATGGAAAAGTAATACCTACATCAGTAATAATTAATTCGTTCCCAGTCATAACACAATACATATTTTTCCCAACTTCTCCAAGTCCACCTAAAGCAAATATTTTAGTGTCATTTGTATTATTAATTAGTTTCAAAATAGACCTCCTTTCTATAAGTTATTTGACTATATAATTATACTATTAAATTTAATAATTGTCTAGTCAAAGAAAAAAAGACCGAAGTCTTTTTATCTATTGTAGAATTCAACTATTAGTGATTCGTTAATTTCACCATTTAATTCAGATCTTTCTGGATATCTAACGAAAGTAGCAGCCATTTTAGCTTCATCGTAAGTAACGAAATCAACTCTTTTACTTAAAGCTTCTAATGAAGATTTAACGATTGCTAATTCTTTATCAGATTCTTTAATAGCGATTACATCACCAGGTTTGCATCTATAAGAAGGGATATCAACTTTTTTACCATTAACAGTAATATGTCCATGGTTAACTAATTGTCTAGCACCTCTTCTAGTAGTGGCAAATCCAATACGATATACTAAGTTATCTAATCTACTTTCTAGTAATTTGAATAAGTTTTCACCATGAACACCTTTCATTTTACCAGCATCTTCAAAAGTTTTTTTGAATTGTTTTTCGTTTAATCCGTACATAAATCTAACTTTTTGTTTTTCTTGTAATTGAACACCATAGTTAGATAATTTTTTAGCTCTCTTACTACCATGAGCACCTGGAGCATAAGGCTTTCTAGCTAATTCTTCTCCAGTTTCTAAAGTAGAGAAACCTAAACGACGACTTATACGATAACTTGATTTAGTGTATCTTGCCATGAGTATTCTCCTTTCTTTACGAAAGAGCTCTTTGCCTAATTATAGGGAGTTTGTTTTAATATTTTCACTAATAAGCAATTAGTTACTAATAATCCATTTGGAACAAACACATTATAAAAATCAAAGATTGCTTTAATTCGCAGTATTAATTATATTATTAAATATATGTTTTGTCAAGTAAAATATAACCTAAATATGTTAAAGAGTGAAATTTTTGTGAAAATCCACAAAAATATTGCGAATATATGTTTGTTGAAGTATAATTAATTATAGAAAAGAAGATATGAAAGAGAGATGATAAAAAAAGAAATTTGGAGGTGCTTAAATGCAAGAAAATAAATTAAAAACAATAACTAATCTATTTGAAGGAAGAGAGATTAGAAGTATATGGAATTCTGAAATAGAAGACTACTATTTTAGTGTTGTGGATGTTATAGGAGTGTTAACAGACAGTCCTAGACCAAGGAAATACTGGAATGATTTAAAGATTAAAATTTTAGAAGAAGGAAGTCAGTTGTCCGAAAATATAGGACAACTGAAATTAAAATCTTCAGATGGTAAATATTATAATACTGATGTACTAGATACAGAAGGAATATTTAGACTTATAGAATCGGTTCCAAGTAAGAATGCGGAACCTTTTAAACTTTGGCTTGCCAAACTAGGAAGACAAGAAGTAGATAATATATTTGATCCATCTAAAGGTATAGATAAAATGATAGATTACTATTTAAGAAAAGGATATCCTTTAGAATGGATAGAGGCTAGAATAAAAGCTATAATAAATCGTAAAAAATTAACTAACACTTGGAAAGAAAATGGAATAGAAGAAAATAAAGAATATGCAATATTAACTAATGAAATATATAAAACTTGGTCAGGAATGAATGCCAAAGAATATAAAGAGTATAAAGGTATAAGAAAAGAGTCTTTAAGAGATAATATGACAGATATAGAAATAGCTTTAACAGATTTAGGAGAGTTAGCTACTAGAGAACTTGCTAAAAAACATAAACCTCAAGGATTAGATGAAAATAAAAATATTGCTAAAAGAGGCGGCTTGATTGCCAAAAATACCAGAAATAATTTAGAACAGGAATTAGAAAAAAACGTAGTAGATAATTCTAATAATTTAGATATCAAATATTTAAATTAATATTGACTTTGAATATTCGTTTAATATAAAATTAATTTAGGAGGGTTAGATATGACAAAATGGGACAAAGATTATTTAGAATTATGTAAAAAAATATTAGCTGAAGGAGTAGAAGTAGAAAATAGAACTGGAATAAATACTATAAAAGTTCCAAGTCATCATTTTCATTTTGACTTAAGCGATGAGTTTCCAATATTACAAACTAAACAATTATTTTTTAAGAATGCAATTACAGAAATACTTTGGATATATCAAGCACAAAGTAATGATGTAAGATGGTTACATGAAAGAAACAATCATGTTTGGGATGAATGGATGGTAGATTCTGATGGAATTTATAGAACATATCAAAATGGAAATGGAGAAAAAATATTAAAATCAGAAAAAGAATTTGGTAAAGATTTTGCATATACAATAGGAACTGCTTATGGGTGGATTGTAGATAGATATAAATTAACAGATAGTTTGCTAAATGCTTTAAAAAATAACCCAACAGATAGAAGACTTATTATGTCACTATGGCAAAATGAATGGTTGAATACTGCTGTTTTACCATCTTGCGTATGGTCAAGTGAATGGGATGTAACAGATGGTAAATTAAATGCTTGGGTTCATCAAAGAAGTTGTGACGTACCTTTAGGATTACCCTTTAATGTTACGCAGTATGCAACACTTCTTAATTTGTTTGCTAAGTCATCAGGTTTAGAGCCAGGTACTCTTGATTGGTCTATTAAAGATGCTCATATATATGTAAATCAAGTAGATGGTATAAAAGAGCAACTTAAAAATGCAGATATTCTAGAGCAAATGAAGAATATGCCTAAAGATAAATTAATAGAACTTCAATCATTTATAAATCATTTAAAACAAGAAGATGAGATTGTTTCTTTAGAAGATGAAAAGAGATTAAAAGCGATTGATATAGCTTTAACCGATGGTAAACCTTATTTATGGATTAATCCTGAAATAAAAGATTTTTATGAATATGATAATTCAAAGGAATTAAAAGATATAAAAGTAAAAGAATATAAACATATGGGAAAAATTAAATTTCCTATATCTCAGTAGGTGATAGTATGGATATAAATTTAATAGCTGCAATAGGCAAAAATAATGAACTTGGTAAAAATAATGATTTAATTTGGAGATTAAAAGAAGATATGAAATTTTTTAAAAACACAACAATGGGTCATCCAATTGTTATGGGAAGAAAAACTTTTGAATCGTTACCTAGAGTTTTACCTGGAAGAAAAAATATTGTTATAAGCACTAATGAAATAAGAAATGATGAAATAGAACTTTATAAAAGTATTAGAGAGTTTTTAATTAATTATCAAAATTTTAATGATGATGTATTTATAATAGGTGGAGCTTCTATATATAGAGAGTTTATTGATATAGCTACTAGAATGTATTTAACTGAAATAGATGCGATGGATAATAATGCTGATGTATATTTTCCAAAATTTAATGTAAATGATTGGGAAAGAGAAGAACTAGCAAGTAATCAAGAAAATTCAATAAATTTTAAGCATGTTTTATATAAAAGAAAAAAATAATTTTTCTTTTTTTCTTTTCCAGAAAAAAACATTGTCGAAAAATAAAAAAGTGTGTTATAATTATAATAGGTGATTGTAATGGATAATTTAACACTTATTATGTTAACACTATTCCTAATATGCGCTGGACTTATTATATGTATTTTAAACTTTATACAAAGCAAAAAAAATAAAAAGTTTAAAAAAACTTTAGAACAATTAGAGATAGAAAAAAATAAACTTGCTACTTCTCCAATTGTTCCTGAACTTGCTAAAGTAGAAAGTTTTTTGAATAATGATAAATTAAAAGCTTTATATGATGAATGGTCTAGTAGATTAAAACAAATAAAAGATATACAAATTCCAAAATTATCAGATATGATTTTAGATGCTGAATATTCATTGTCTCAAATGGATTATAAAAGTACTATGTATAAAATAGCTAAGCTTGAAATGGAATTATATAAAGTACGTACTAATTCAGATTTTCTTTTTGGAGAAATAAAAGACTTAACATCTAGTGAGGAAAGAAGTAGAACTGTTATAACAGGTTATAAAGCACGTTATAGAACCTTATATAATAAATTTACAGAATCTAAAGTAGAATATGGACAGTTTGCTGAAGTAATTAATACTCAGTTTGAAGTGATCGCAAAAAGATTTGAAGATTTTGAATCTATAATGGATAATAATGAGTATACTGAAGTAGATAAAATATTAAATATAATAGATGAACTTTTAAATCATATGGCTGTGGTTATAGAGGAAGTTCCTTCAATAGTAATTATGACTGATAATGTTATTCCAAAAAATACAAAAGAAGTAGAAGAAATTTATCAAGAAATGTTAAAGGAAGGATATCCACTTGATTATCTTAATGTAGAATATAATATTAAAGAAATAAGTACTAAAGTAGAAGAAATTGTTGAAAGAACAAAAAAATTAGATATGAATCAAAGTTTACTTGAATTAAAAGTTTTGATGGAATATTTTGATAATATATTTAAAGATTTTGAAAATGAGAAAATAGATAGAAGAATTTATGAAGATAAGTTGTTATCATTTAGTACTAAATTAACTAAAATAAATAGTGTGGTAGATGATATATATAGTCAAATAGAAGAAATAAGAAATATATATAATTTAAAAGAAGAAGATATAAATATTTTAAATGATATAAGAAGTGAATTAAATAATTTAAATACTAATTACAAGGTATTACAAGATCATACTAATTTTAATAATTCATTTGCTTATTCAAAGTTGGTTAAAGAAGTAGAAGGTTTATCAAATAATTTATCTCATACTGAAGAAAAATTAGACAACCTACTTAATGTAATTGGTAGTATGCATGATGATGAAGTTAGGGCAAGACAACAATTAGAAGAAATCAAATTAGTTTTAAAAGATTCAAAATTACAAATGAGAGATTACAAGTTACCAATAATACCTGATTATTATTATGTAGAACTTCAAGAGGCTAATATAGCTATTAAAGAAATAGTAAAAGAGTTGGATAAAAAACCTATAACTATTGAAGTACTAAATACTAGAGTTGATACAGCTCGTGATTTAGTTTTAAAATTATATACTAAAACTAGAGACTTAATGAAGAATGCTATGTTTGCTGAAAAAGCTATTGTATACGGTAATAGATATAGAAGTAGTAATAGTGAATTAAATAATCATTTAAATATTTCTGAAAAATTATTTTATAAAGGTGAATATAAAAAATCATTTGAATTAACAGTAAATGTTTTAAATAAAATAGAACCTGGAATATATAATAAAATATTAAATTTATATAGTTCAAAAGAAAAATAAAAAAAGTATTCACAAATTATAAAAAATGTGTTAAACTAGTAGACATAAATGCAAAGATTAGGACACGATTATTAATATTATGTTTTAAAGAGAGTTTACGGAAGGTGCGAGTAAACAAACAATTTAATAATTACTACCTATGAGCTGTTATCGAAAGATATACCGGATAAAACCGTTATTTAAATTAAGGTATAAATTAGGATGGTACCGCGAAGACGTCTATTCGCTCCTTTGATAGGAGTATAGACGTTTTTTGTATGATGTGGGGATTTATGGAAAATAGAAGTGAATTAGAAAATTTAAAAAAAGAAATGAAAAGTATGTGTATAAGTTTGCAAAAGTTTTTAATTAATTATTGTGGAATTTATAATGAAAAAATATATGATATAAAAATTACTCATCAGGATATAAAAGAACTAATGCCACAAATAAAGCGTATAAGTTTTGAAGAGTTGTTAAAAAACAAAAAAGATCTTTATGTGGGAAATATTATTGCTGTAAAGGATTCTTTAGGAAATGTTGTTCCGTATGTGAATCCTATGCTTGAATTGAATGAAATTTCCCAAATATATTGTAAGGAATATAAAGAAGAAGAGATTATTCCAGATATTATTTTTGATAAAAAATTATGTTTATATGATTTAGTAAAGGTTTGTAGATATTATAAAGTGCATAATAAATTAAAAGAATATAGAATCGCACATAAATTATTAGAAGAAGAAAATACAAGTACAAAACAATATAAAAAGAAAAGAGAAAAATTAATGATGAAAGGAAGAGATAATTATGAAGAATATTAAAGAAAATGAAAAATTAAATATTTTGAATCACAGTTGTGCACATTTACTCGCACATGCATTACATCACTTATATCCAAATGCTAAATTTTGGGTTGGCCCAGTAATAGAAAGTGGATTTTATTATGATGTTGATTTAGGAGATGAAGTATTAACTGAAGAGGATTTACCTAAAATAGAAAAAGAAATGAAAAAGATAGCTAAATCTGATAAATTAATTAAGAGAATAGAACTTTCTAAAGATGAAGCTAAAGAAATGTTTAAAGATGATTTATATAAACTTGATTTAATAGAAAGAATGAATGAAGAAGAAAATGTAATATCAGCTTATAAACAAGATGATTTTATAGATCTTTGTAGAGGTCCTCATATGCCTACAACTAAATCAATGAAGTATTTTAAATTAATTAAATTTAGTGGAGCTTACTGGAAAGGTGATGCTAAAAATAAAATGCTTCAAAGAATATATGGTGTATGTTTTGACACAGAAGAAGATCTAAATGATTATTTAAATGAGCTAGAAGAAGCTAAGTTAAGAGATCATAGAAAAATAGGAAAAGATTTAGATATATTTATGTCTCATGATTTAGTAGGTAAGGGTATGCCTTTATGGTTACCAAATGGGGCTGTTATTCGCAAACAACTTGAGAATTATATATATGAAAAAGAAAGAAATATGGGATATTATCACGTATATACTCCATGTGTTGGAACAGTTGATTTATATAAAACATCTGGACATTGGGATCATTATAAAGAAAATATGTTCCCATCTATGAAAGTAGATGAAGAAGAATTTGTTTTAAGACCTATGAACTGTCCACATCATATGTTAGTTTATGGAAATGAATTACACTCTTATCGTGACTTACCAATAAGAATAGGTGAGTTTGCTACTGACTTTAGATATGAAGCAAGTGGAGCTGTTAAAGGATTAGAGCGTGTTAGATGTATGTGTCAAAATGATGCTCATTTATTTGTTAGACCTGATCAAATAGGAGAAGAATTTAAAAAAGTAGTTTCGTTAATACTAGATGTATATAAAGATTTCGGATTAAAAGATTATAAATTTAGATTATCATTAAGAGATCCAGAAGATAAAGAAAAATATTTTGATGATGATCAAATGTGGAATGAAGCAGAAGATACATTAAGAAATGTATTAAATGAATTAGATGTTGAGTACTTTGAAGCAGTAGGGGAAGCTGCATTTTATGGACCTAAGTTAGATGTAGAAGTTAAACCTGCGGTTGGTCCTGAAGTAACTCTTTCTACTTGTCAATTAGATTTCTTACTTCCAAGAAAATTTGAATTATCATATGTAGATAGTGATGGTTCTAAAAAAACTCCTGTAGTACTTCATAGAGCAATCTTTGGTACATTTGATAGATTTACTGCATTCATTCTAGAAGAAACAAAAGGAGTGCTTCCAGTATGGCTTGCTCCAATACAATTAAATGTAATTCCAGTAAATAATCAGTATCACTTAGAATATGCTGAAGAAGTTTATAGGGAATTAAAAGACAATGGATTTAGAGTAGAGTTAGATGATAGAGAAGAAAAACTAGGATATAAAATGAGAGAATCAGTAATGAAAAAAATACCATATTCTATAATACTTGGACAAAAGGAAGTAGACAATAAAAATATAAGTTATAGAGTACATGGTAGTGAAGAAACAGTTACTGTTTCTAAGGAAGAATTTATTAAATTAATAAATGATAAAATAAAAAATAGGGAAGCTTAACAAAAAAGTTAAACTTCTTTTTAACTTTTAAATGTTAGAAGAATACGAAAGTTAGTTTGCAACTTTTCTTTTTCATCTTGTTTTTATTCATATATAAACATTATATTGCTTGTCAAACATAATATATATAAAACAATTTCTTTAATTTTGTTTTTATGATATAATTATTAGTGTGGTGATATATGAAAAGATATGATGATGTATTTTTATACAAAATATTAAGACCTTTAATAACACTTCTTTTTAAAGTTTTATATAGGCCTAAAATAATAGGGACAAATAATATAAAAGAAAGAGGAAGAATAATATTAGCAGGTAATCACAATAACAACCTTGATGGCGCACTTCTTATTAGTTCAACAAAAAGAAATATTCATTTTTTAGCTAAAATAGAATTATTTAAAGGTATAAAGAAGATTTTTTTTAATAATTTTGGATTAATATCTGTTGATAGAAGCAAAAAAAATCATAAATCATTACAGATGGCTTATGAATATTTAAAAAATGAAAAAGTTATAGGAATATTTCCGGAAGGAACTTTTGGTAAAGGTAAAATACTTCCATTTAAATTAGGAGCAGTTAAAATGGCTTACGAAACAGGTAGTGAAATAGTTCCTTTTGCAATAACTGGAGATTTTAAAATATTTTCTAAAAATTTGAAAATAGAGTTTGGAACTCCAATAAGAATAACAAGTGATGATTTGGAAAAAGAAAATGTAAAATTAAGAAATATAGTAGTAGAGATGGTGAATAATAATGAGTATATTTGATATTTTTAGAAATAGAAAAGAGATTCCAAAACCTTGGAGTAAATATTATACAGAAGAAGAAATGAATATTAAAATACCTAATATAAGTTTATATAAGCAAATTACAAATACAGCAAATAAATATCCAAATAATATTGCTTATAAATATTTAGGTAAAAACGTTTCATACAAAAAATTTATTAAACAAATAGATAAAGCTGCCCTTTCATTTAAAGAATTAAATATTAAAAAGGGAGATGTAGTTACTTTTTGTATGCCTAATATACCAGAAGTATTAATAGGATTTTACGCACTTAATAAAATAGGTGCGATAGCTAATATGGTACATCCTTTGTCAGCAGAAGAAGAGATAAAAGAAGCACTTATAGCAACCAAAAGCAAATATTTAGTAATGGTAGATATTTTTTATAATAAAGTGAAGGATGTTGCAAAAGGAACAAAAGTAAAAAAAGTAATATTTGTTTCTCCTTCAAACTCTATGAAATTACCTTTAAAAATAGGATACAAATTAATTAATATAGGTAAATATAAAAGATATCCTAGAAATGATTTTTATATGTCTTGGAAAAAGTTTATAAACAAATCAAAGTCTAGTAAGTTAGAAATAAAAGATAAATATGGTAAAGATACTCCTGCTGCCATTTTACATAGTGGTGGTACAAGTGGTAAGCCTAAGAATGTAGTACTACAAAACAGAGCATTCTTAATGGCGGTAGAACAAGAAAGTTTGTTTTTAAAATATTTAAATGTAGGTGATAGTGTTTTAGCTATTATGCCTAATTTCCATGGCTTTGGTCTTAGTGTTTGTATGCATTCAACAATGTCTTTGGGATTTACCTCTATATTAGTCCCACAATTTGATGCTAGAAAGTTTGATATATTATTTAAAAAGAACAAACCTACAGTAGTTCTTGGTGTTCCGACTCTTTATGAAGCACTTATAAAAAATAAAAATATTAAAAACTTGGATTTGTCATTTTTGAAGTTTGCTATATGTGGTGGAGATATGTTATCTAAAACTTTAGAAGATAAGGTAAATACTTATTTTAAAGAACATAAATCAACTGCTAGGATAACTCAAGGTTATGGAATGACAGAAGCATTAGCTGCTGTATGTTTAGGAATTGCAGATATAAATAAAAGTGGATCTATAGGAATACCTCTTCCTGGGAATAATATAAAAATAATAAATCCTTCTACAAGAAAAACAAATCCCTATAATGTAGTAGGAGAAATATGTATAAATACTAAAGCTCTTATGATGGGATATTTAAATAATGAATCTGAGACGAATGAAGCTTTACAAATACACGATGATGGTCATGTATGGCTACACTCAGGTGATTTAGGATATATGGATGAAGATGGTTTTATATTCTGCAAAGGAAGGATTAAAAGAATGATAATTACAAGTGGATATAATGTATATCCTTCTCATATAGAAGAGGTAATAGAATCACATCCAGCTGTATTACAATGTACAGTAGTAGGTGTCCCACATCCTTATAAACAAGAAGTACCAAAAGCATTTATAGTTTTAAAAGAAGGATATTTACCTTTATTTGTTAAAGCGGAAATAAAAGAATATTGTAAAAAGAATCTTGCTAAATATATGGTTCCAAAAGATTTTATATATAGAAAGAAATTGCCTAAGACTAAATTAGGAAAAGTAGATTTTAAAAAGTTAGAAAGTGATATAGGTAATAGTGATGAATAATAAAACTCCTTTATTATATAGAATATGTAAAGTAGTATTAGGATTTATTTTTAAACTTTATTATAATCCTAAAATAGTAGGTAAAGAAAATATACCTAAAGAAGGCCCTATAATAGTTGCTGGAAACCATGTTCACTTATTTGATCAATGTTTGACAATATTATCTACTAAAAGATATCTTTGTTATATGGCAAAAAAAGAATATTTTGATAATAAAAAAGTAGCATGGTTTTTTAAAGGTAATGGGTGTATTCCTGTAGATAGAAGTAAGAAAGATCCCATTGCCAAAGAGAAAGCTCTTGCTATGTTAAAAAATAATGGAGCTATAGGTATATTTCCTGAGGGTACTAGAAATAGAACTCAAGAATTATTACAACCATTTAAATTTGGTGCGGTTAGTTTAGCTGGGAAATCAAATGCAACTATAGTTCCTTTTGCTATAACAGGAGAATATAAATTTAGAAGTAAAGATTTAAAAATTACTTTTGCTAAACCTTTTAAAGTAGGAAATATGACTTTGGAAGCAGCAAATGAAAAATTATATAAACAAATTTTAAAAATAATAAAAAAAAATAAAATATTATGATATAATATAAAAAGAAAGAGGAGAGATAGTATGGAATTAAAAGGAAGTAAAACAGAACAAAATTTAATGGCTGCATTTGCAGGAGAAAGTCAAGCAAGAAATAAATATAGTTATTTTGCTAGTAAAGCTAAAAAGGATGGTTATGAACAAATAGCTGCTATATTTGAAGAAACTGCTAATAATGAAAAAGAACATGCTAAAATGTGGTTTAAATTATTAGAAGGTGGATCAATTAAATCAACACCTGAAAATTTACAGGCTGCTGCTGAAGGAGAAAACTATGAATGGACTGATATGTATGCAGGATTTGCTGAAACAGCAAAAGAGGAAGGTTTCAATCATATTGCATTCCTATTTAGTGAAGTAGCTAAAATAGAAAAAGAACACGAAGAAAGATATAAAAAATTATTAAAGAATATTGAAGATGAGTTAGTTTTCTCTAATGATGGAGATACAATTTGGGTATGTCGCAATTGTGGGCATGTAGTAGTAGGTAAGAAAGCTCCAAAATTATGTCCAGTATGTGAACATCCACAAAGTTTTTTTGAAAGAAAAGCTAATAATTATTAAAAAGAGTAAAGAAAGGGTAAAATCTTTACTTTTTTCTTATTTTTTATAATAAAAAAGTGTTGACAAACATATATTTAAATGTTATATTATTTATACGTTTTAATTTGGGTTTGCCTTGAGCAAATCTTTAATTAAGGTAAAAATGAAACACCTGGAGGTGTGGAAAGAAAGGAGAAAAAATATGCCAACAATAAACCAATTAGTAAGAAAGAGAAGATCTCAAAAAACTAAAAAGAGTAAATCACCTGTTTTAAATATTGGATATAACAGTAAAGATAAAGTTCAAACTAATAGAACAGCTCCACAAAAACGTGGTGTATGTACTCGTGTTGGAACAATGACACCAAAGAAACCAAACTCAGCTTTAAGAAAATATGCTCGTGTTAGACTTTCAAATAACATGGAAGTTACAGCATATATTCCAGGAGAAGGACATAACTTACAAGAACACAGTGTTGTATTAATACGTGGAGGACGTGTTAAAGACTTAATCGGTGTTCGTTATCACATTGTTCGTGGAACATTAGATACAGCTGGTATCGAAAAACGTCGTCAAGGACGTAGTAAATATGGTACTAAAAAACCAAAAGCAGCAAAATAATAAATAAAGGAGGAAATTAAATGCGTAAAAGACGTGCAGTTAAAAGAGACGTTTTGGCAGATCCTATATATAATTCAAAAGTAGTTACTAAGTTAATTAATACTATTATGATAGATGGTAAAAAAGGAACTGCTCAAAAAATCTTTTATGGTGCTATGGATATAGTTAAAGAAAAAACTAATCAAGAACCTATGGATGTTTTAAATAAAGCTTTAGAAAATATAATGCCTCAACTAGAAGTTAAATCTCGCCGTGTAGGTGGAGCTAACTATCAAGTACCAGTTGAAGTAAAACCAGAAAGAAAACAAGCTTTAGGATTCAGATGGTTAATAAATTATGCTAGATTACGTGGAGGACACTCTATGGCTGATAATTTAGCTAATGAAATAATTGATGCATCTAATGGAACTGGTGCAGCAGTTAAAAAACGTGAAGAAACTCACAGAATGG